>NHFO01000058.1 GCA_002170235.1 Flavobacteriales bacterium TMED113 | reverse complement strand
TATTACTTGATTTAAAAAAAAATAAAAATGATTAAAAAAATATTACTTCTTTGTATTTTATCAACACACATATTTTCTCAAGACAATTCAATAAAAGGAACTATTTTAGGAGACGACAGTGAAGCGCTAATAGGTTCATCGGTGTATTGGATTAACACACAAATAGGTACAACAACCGATGAAAATGGTTTTTTTTCCATCAGTAAAGACGGGATAAAAGACAAACGTCTTATAACAACATATATTGGTTATAAATCTGATACTATTCAGGTAAATAATCAAAGATTATTAATTATTAATATGATAAGTAATAATAGCTTAAAAGAGATTGAGTTAAGTGAAAATCGTCAAGATATATACATCGATCCACTTAAAGCTATTAAAACTGAGACAATTTCAAGAAAAGAATTAGAAAAAGCTGCATGTTGTGATTTAGCAGGTTGTTTTGAAACACAAGCAAGTGTAGAAACAAAAACTACAAATGTTCTAACCAATACAAAAGAACTTAGCATACTTGGTTTATCAGGTGTTTACAATCAAATACTTGTTGATGGATTACCAAATGTAGTAGCCTTAGGTTTTGTTCACGGAGTATCTTCAATTCCTGGAACACTAATTGATAATATTCATATTTCTCAAGGACTAGCTTCTACACAACAAGGCTTTGAAAGTATAACTGGTCAAATAAGTATTGATTTAAAGAAACCTAGTTTAACAGAGAAGCTTTTTACAAACATTTACTACAATAGTTTTTCTGATAAACAAGCAAATGTAGATTATAGTTTTAAATTAGGTAATTGGAACTCTATTATTGGCCTTCATTCTACTCAACCTGCTAATAAAATAGATAGAAATAATGATAATTTTTTAGACCTCCCTTTAACAACAAAATATTCATTGTATAATAAATGGATATATGGATTAGAAAATAACACTAACTTATATTCATCAACCTCAATACGATTTTTATCAGAAAATAAAGTTGGAGGACAATTAGACTTTGATAAAAATATTCACCTAGGGGGTAATGAGTTTTATGGCCAAGTAGTTGATTACAATCAACTTGAAATTAATACAAAAAATTCATATCAATTAAATGAAAAAAATGTCATACTAGCTCAAGCATTTTTCACCCTTCAGGATCAAGAAGCTATTTATGGAACAACTCAATACCTTGTTAATCAATCTCAATTTTATTTAAGTTTAGACAATCATTTTACATGGAATGAACATACTCTTAAATCTGGTATTAGTCTAAGGAAACTTGATATAAAAGAAGAAGTAACATTACAAGATAATTTATTAAATGGATTAACATATAATAGAACATATGGGGGGGAATACAATAAAAATGAATTGATACCTGGAATGTATTTAGAAAATAATTTTAATTGGAGAAGTAATGCAGTTCAATTAATTACCGGCTTAAGAGTTGATCATCATAATGAATTTGGAATTCTCATTACACCTAGAAGTTTATTTAAATATAATTTTACTGAAAATACCACTGCAAGAATTTGTTTTGGATCTGGTTGGAGAACAGTAAATTTATTTAGTGAATATATACAAATCCTTTCTAGTAATAGAGAAATACAAATTGAAGAAAATTTAAACCCTGAAAAAGCCATAAATTTTGGCGCTAATTTTCTACATAGTATTTCAAGAGAAAACTTAGATATTCAAATAATAATTGATTTATATAAAACTAGTTTCTCTAATCAAATTTGCCCAGAGTATTTTGTAAATTCAAACTATATATATGTCAATAATTTTGAAGGAAAAAGTATTAGTAATTCATTTCAAACTGATTTAACATTTGAAATATATAAAAAATATAAATTAAAACTTGCCTATAATTATTTGGATGTTTTTAGGATGGAACATGGACATAAACATCAATTCCATTTTTACAGTAAACATCATGCGTTAACTACATTTTCTTACCAACCTGCTGATAAAGATTGGCATTTTGATACAAGATTACATTGGTTTGGCAAGAAAAAAATACTTAATACAACAGATTACATAGATCCACATGAAGCACATACAAACCCTAAGTCAGAACCTTTTACAACAATTAGTGGTCAAATAACAAAAGAATTTAATGATTTTGAAATATATTTTGGATGTGAAAATATTTTAAATTTTAGACAAGAAAATCCATTAATTAACCCAGAAAACCCATTTAGTTTTGATTTTGATATAGCAAATACATGGGGCCCAACTAAGGGAAGGGAATTTTACATAGGCTTTAGGCACAAAATTTAAGGATTAATTGGAAAGTAAGTAGAATTTCCTGAGCCAAAAACTCCAATACCATTTTCAATATTAGAAAAAATTGGAACAGGTTCTGACCCAAAGGGACCTCCAAATCCGTCTAAATTTAGCTCCCTAGAATTAAAATAATTATACCCTTCTTCACTAAAAGAAGTTAATTGTAAAAATAATTCATCTCCATTTTGGAGTTGAGAAATCTTGTACTCTAAATCAAATGAAATATCTTTTTGTTGACCATTGAACATACCATCATTAAATAATGCTGTACGACCACTGAATGTATAACCATCCCAAGGAATACCCTGAGACAACGAAGGGTCATTAGAATATAATACTAAAGGATAAGTTTTTTCAACTATTTCATAATCAGTTTCATCTTCATTCCAATCCTCACCCTCAGTCTCTAAATATAATCTTATTCTATAGTAATTATTTTGACTACTATTATCTAAAAAACTTAATTTTAATGTAGCATTATAAAAAATTGAATCACTACCATCAGTATTATCTATAATTTCTAAATCAGTTAATTCTAAAGAACTTGGAACTGTTGTTTCTGCATAAACAGACTGATAATCAGGATGATTTACTTCAATAGAATAAGTGAAATCATCCTTTGGAATAATGTCAGACTTATATATATAAATAGGAGCAGAACCAACATAGTTCCACCAATAATCTTCAGTAAGATTTATTGTATCAATATTTCCTAAATCTGGAAACATTTCCCCTACCAATGATCCATTTTCATATAAAAAAACATTTGCATCATCAATAGATTTAATTTCGCCCTGATCAAAGGCTCCAAGAGAATTGGAAATAAAAATAGAAGCAACAGAATCTGTTTCGATTATTCCATTAACAACCAATAGTGGATCATGAGGAGGGATATCTAACTCAACAACTGTCTCACAACTAAAAAAAAAAATCAATATGATAAAAAATACTCTCTGCATAGGGTTAAAATCTAATATTATAAGTTAAGGTTGGAATAATTGGAAATAAAGAAACTTGTCTTGCAACAGTTTGGTTTGGCTCCTCATCTAAATAAACAAAAAATGGATTTTTTCTATTATACAAATTATAAATAGATAATGAAATTGTTCTTTCATAACTCTTTTTTTGCTTATGGAAGTTAACGCCTAAATCAAATCTATGATAAGGGTTCATTCTAGTAGAGTTTCTCTCACCATAATAATCCAATGTCTGGATATATTGTCCCTGTGGCCCACTTGGATAAGACCAATAAGTGGCTTGAGGGAATGTAATTGCATTTCCTGTTCCATATACCCAAGTAGCTCCAATATCTATTTTATCACTAAACTTATGTGATAATACAATTGATATGTCATGACGTCTATCATATTTATAAGAGTACCAATCACCAAAATTAATGTTATTAAATCTTCTGTATGTCCAGGATAAAGTATAACCTATCCATCCTGTTGTTTTACCTTTTTTCTTTTGTAAAAACAATTCTAAACCATAAGATTTACCTTCACCACCTGTCTCAACAGATGATTCCCAACTTTGTGCATCCCAAAAAGAAGAACCCTCCTTATATGAAACTAAATCATCCATTTTTTTGTAATAACCTTCAACACTAGCTTCTAAAATTCCATCTAAAAAATTAGTATTTATTGAAAGAGCAAATTGTTTAGATTGTTGTGGCTTTACACTATCAGTGGCAGGTACCCAAATATCTGTAGGTAAACCAACAGATGAATTAGTTAATAAATGTAAATTTTGTTGCATTTCAGCATAAGAAGCTTTTAAAGACCATTTTTCATTAATTAAATACCTAGCTGAAAAACGTGGCTGTAATTTTAAATAGGCGCTATCTTTAATTGAGAAAAGTGCTAGATGAGTACCTAAATTCATTTTTAAACGTTCATTAAATTTAATTTCATCTTCAACATATAAAAATAAATCATGAGCTTGTAAATCATCTGAAAACTGAAAAACGGTATCAATATCAGTTTCATCATAATTAAAATCTAAGCTAAGTTCACCAGGAAAAAAATCATGATATGTATGTGAATAACCAAATTTAAATGAATGTTTTGGATTTAATGAATATTCAAAATCTATTTTAGCACCAAAATCTCTTAATCCTGAAATGTAAGAAAATTCAAAATTACTATCTGATGATGAAAAACCTTGATCAATATCAAAAGAATATCGACTATAAGTTAGAGTTGTATTACTAAATAATTTATTATTAAAAACATGATTCCATCTAAATGCAGTTGTTTTATTTCCCCAACCAAGTCCAAAAATAAATTCATCATCACCGCTTTCATTAAAATTAAGACCAAAAATATCATCACCAAAATAACCACTTAAATAAACCCTATCTCTGTTAGAAATCTTGTAATTTAGTTTAGCATTTAAATCATAAAAATAATAACCACCAGTTGCATCCGGTGATGGTTGAAATAAATTTAATAATAGATCTGCATAAGTTCTCCTTGCAGATATCATAAATGAGGCTTTATCTTTTACTATAGGCCCCTCTAAAGCTAATTTAGATGAAATTAAACCAATACTTCCTTCACCTTTAAACTCTTTCATATTACCTTCTTTCATATCGATTTCCAATACAGATGATAAACGCCCACCGAATCTAGCAGGAAATCCACCTTTAGTTAATTTCACATTCTTTATAGCATCAATATTAAAAACTGAGAAAAAACCAAATAAATGAGATGCATTATATACAGGAACTCCGTCTAATAAAATTAAATTTTGATCGGGTCCTCCGCCACGAACATAGAATCCTGATGAACCTTCACTACCAGACTGAACCCCAGGTAAAAGCTGGATTGATTTTAATACATCAATTTCTCCTAACAAAGCAGGCATAGATTTTATTTGAATAACAGGAACTGAAATAACAGAAGTTTGAGTTTGTTGCACATTTGACACTTGATCAGTTAAAATAACTTCTTTTATAATATTAGATGAAAGGACTAATCTTGTATTTAGTTCTAAATCTGTTTTAATTAATAAAATTTTAGTAAAATCAGAGTAGCCAATAAATGAAAAATTTATATCAAATTCACCTTCAGGAACTGTCAAACTATAAAAACCAAAATTATTTGTAGTTGTACCTACAGATAAAGATTTAGAATATACATTAACTCCAATTAAACTCTCTCCTGTAGCAGCATCCTCTATATAACCACTTATTGTATAAAAGTTTTGACTTAAAACAATAGAAGAAAAAAGAAAAAAGAAAATATATAAATATTTCACAGGTTAAAATTAGACTATATTTGTAGCAAAACGCAACTATAATGAAAGATATTTTAATACTCATAATACTCATACCCTATTTTTGTTTAACACAAACTCTTCCAAATCAATATCATTATAGTGAAGATGGTCACAGGCTAATAAGAGGAAACACTGAACTAGATGGTCTTTATAATGAATCTGAAATAAAAACTATTTATTTATATTTTGATCAAGAAAATTTCTGGGAACAGATGCATGATAATTATTGTGATAAAATAAATATAGCTGCTACTTTAATATATGAAGGAGAGACTTTTAACGAAGTTGGTGTTAGATTCAAAGGTCAGACTTCATATGCAAATACAAATGGAGGAGGAAATGGAGGAGGTCCTGGCGGAGGAAGCGTTGATACAGATAAAAAATCATTTAATATTGAATTAGATTGGGTAAATAATCAAAATATTGATGGATATGAAACATTAAATCTAAATAATTGTTATCAAGACCCAAGTTTTTTAAGGGAATTTATCTTTGAAAAATTATCAAGAAAATACATTCCAGCTACTCAGGTAAATTTCATAGAACTTGTAATTAATGATCAAAGCTGGGGTTTATACCCAAATGTTCAACAACTTGATAAAAAACATGCTGGTGAATGGTTCTTTGATGATGAATGTACTAGATGGAGAGCAGAAGACCCAAATAGCACAGCACCTGGTTGTGGAGAACCTGGCGGTGGTGGACCTGGTGGTGGTGGACCAAATTTTGGAGCTGGAACATCTTCTCTAAATTATTTAGGTGAAGACTCTATAAATTATTTAGATCATTATACGCTCAAAAAAAAATATATAGAAGACCCATGGGAAAGTTTAATACTTGCTTGTAATGTAATTAATAATGTAGAAGAGTATGAAAACCCATATACAGCATTAAATCAACACCTAGATTTAGATGCCACTTTATGGCATATTGCTAATGAAATTATCTTTTCGGATGATGATAGTTATATACATAAAGGTGGAATGGATTATTATGTATATTATGACAAATATAACGGACGTATTCTTCCTATAGAATATGATGGAAATAGTGTTTTTGGAAATCAAAATACTAATTGGAGTCCATTCTATAATGAAAATGATACAGACTTTGTTTTAATGAACAAATTATTTGAAATACCTGAACTAAGACAAAGATATTTAGCACATTTTAGAACAATATTAGAAGAATCTTTTGATTCAGATTATATTAATGATTTAATTGATAATTATGCTGAATTTATTAATCAAAGTGTTTATGAAGATCCTCAAAAAATATATAGTTATAATGAATTTTTAAATTCAACAAATTCTTTAAAAAATTATTTTTCAAACAGAGAGAATTATTTGTATTCAAATAATGAAATTAATCAAAATGGTATTGATATTTTAAATGTTGAATACTCTGTTGGAAATAATTTATTTGCACAACCAACATCAAATGATGAAGTTGTAATTAGTGTTACAATAGATGAAACACAAGCTGTAGATGAAGTTAATTTATATTACGGAACTGGGTTAACAGGTTTATTCGAAAAAGTATCTATGAACTACAGCTTTGGAATGGGTACATATAATTATACAATACTTCCTCAAAATGCAGGTCAATATGTTAGGTTTTATATTGAAACCGTAAGAGAAAATAATGCGGGAACTAGAAAATATAACCCAAAAGGAGCAGAGCATGAGGTATATATTTATCAAGTTAAAATGGAGGATATAATAATTGGTGATTTAGTAATTAATGAAATTATGGCATCTAATGATCAAACTATTGCTGATGAATTTGGAGAATTTGATGATTGGATTGAAATATATAATAATGGAAATCAATCGATTAATTTGTTTGGCTACCACTTATCTGATGATTTATCAGTACTAGATAAATATACATTCCCAAATATTACACTAGGTCCTGATGAGTATTTTATTGTTTGGGCAGATGATGATGAAGAAGAACAAGGTGACTATAATCATGCAACATTTAATCTTTCATCATCAGGAGAGGAGCTTTATCTTTCTGATGAAAATATGAATATAATAGATGGCTTTACATTTGGNAGTCAAGAAACAGATTTTGGTTATGCAAGAGTTCCAAATGGAACTGGTAACTTTATAATTCAATATTCTACATTTGCTTATAATAACGATCTATCTTCATCTCAAGAAGAATTCAATGATTCAAATAAAAAAATTATTAAAATAGTTGATGTTCTAGGAAGAGAANNTAAAGACTTAAAAGGCATACCAGTATTCTATATTTTTGATGATGGAAGTGTTAAAAAAATAATCAATTTGAAATAAATATTTTTATTATGAAAAAAACATTACTTATTATATTTTCTTTATTTACTATTATTAGTCATTCACAATGTAATAATGGCGAATATGAAATATTATTTGAAACATTNAGTGGAGAATGGGCAGAAGAAATAACATGGTCAATTATTGATAATAANGGTGAAACTGTTTCTAATTTTGATGGATCTGAGACTTTAAATGATACTTTTTATAACCAAAGTTCATGTTTAAGTGCAGGATGTTATGCTTTTGAAGCATATGATAGTTATGGTGATGGCTGGAATGAGGGATATGTAAATATAATTTCTGTAAATTCTGACGTTGATTTTGGAGCTGAAAATTTAAGCATTGAACTAGAAAATGGATCTACAAGCTATACAATATTTCAAATTAATGATTCTGAATGCGTGTATAACGGTTTAGGTTGCACGGATGAAAATGCTAGCAATTATAATGAAAATGCTTTTATAAGTGATGATTCATGTGAATATTCATGTCAAGAAGGTGAGTTTATTTTAGAAATAGAAACCACAACAGGNGATTGGGCATCTGAAATGAGTTGGGAATTATATAGCTATCAAGGATGGAATGAAGAAAATGAACCTATAACGTCGTTTCAAGGAAATAACAATGATCAAACATATAACACACAAATTTGTTTAGATCAACCTGGTTGCTATTTAATTCTAGGGAANGATAGTTTTGGCGATGGATGGAAAGGAGGAAGCGTAAGTATATCNCTAGATGGTACAAATATTTTAAATCAAATAACGATAGAGGATGGATCTAACGGATATTTTACATTTGAAATTTATGAAAAAGATTGTTTATGGGAATTCCCAGGTTGCACAAATTCTGATGCAATTAATTACAATCCATATGCAAACATTGATGATGGTTCATGTATAGAAACACTTACTTTTAATTTTGATGGTTTACAAAGAGAATATCTTTTATATCTCCCTAATAATTTAGTTAATGATGCTCCATTAGTATTTGTTCTTCATGGTTATTCAGGAAACGCTCTAGATATAATGGAATATTCAGAAATGAATGAAGTAGCAGATGAAAATGGGTTTGCAGTATGCTACCCTCAAGGAACTGCTGATCAATATGATAATTTCTTTTTTAATGTTGGATATGAATTTCAAAATAATCCAACAGTTGATGATGTTGGATTTATAGTTGCTCTTGCAGAATATCTTCAAGAAACTTATCAATTAAGTACGATTAATACATTTTCAACTGGAATGTCAAATGGTGGTGATATGAGTTACATGCTTGCATGTGAGGCAAGTTCAACATTTAGAGCTATTGCACCGGTTGCAGGGATGATTCTGTATGATATTTATAACTCATGTAATCCTGATAACCCTGTACCTGTCTTTGAAACACATGGAACACAAGANAATGTAACTTATTATGAAGGAGACCCTTACAATGAAGATGGATGGGGAGCATATTTAGATATACCATCTACAATTGATTATTTTGTTAATCAAAATAGTCTAACAGATATGTCATTTTCTGAGTTACCAAATTTAAATCCAAACGATGGAAGTATAATTGAAAGCTATATTTATTCATCTCCTAACTCAAACAATGAGGTTTGGTTATATAAAGTAATTGGAGGAGGACATGACTGGCCAGGAGCATACGGTAATATGGATGTAAATATTAGTGAGGAAATTTGGAAATTTTTCAATGAAATGTCAACATCTGAAGATAGCTATATTAATAATTTTAATTTTGAAAATAATAGGATCATAAAAACAATAGATATATTAGGAAGAGAGGTTCATTCTCAAACTAACTTACCAATATTATATATTTATGAGGATGGAAGTGTAAAAAAATCAATTAATTATTAGATATAAGTTATGATAACTGTTAAAAATTTAACTAAAAAATTCCTTATAAATAAAAAAAGTAAAATTCCTTTTTATAAAAAAAANGAAATAATTACTGCAGTTAATAATATTACTCTAGAATGTAAACCTGGTAGAATTTTTGGCTTAATTGGNCCAAATGGAGCTGGCAAAACAACTGTTCTAAGAATGTTAGTTGGAATGTTAAAACCATCCAATGGGAATATTTCNATATGCAAAATTGATATTAACAAAAAACCAGAAGAGGCTAAGAGAAAAATAGGTTTTATGTCAATGAATACTGGTTTATATGTAAGATTAACTACCAATGAATTAATTAAATATTTTGCAGACTTATATAAAGTTAAGAATGAAGATTATTTAGAAAGAAAAAAATATTTTTTTGATAAGCTAGACATGAATGAAATGAGNAATCGAATTATTGGTAAATTAAGCACAGGAATGCAACAAAAAGTTTCAATTGTAAGAACTTTAATCCATGATCCAGATGTCATAATTTTTGATGAAGCTACAACTGGTTTAGACATATCAAGCTCAAAAGAAATTATAAATCTTTTACAAGAAGCTAAAAATAATGGAAAAACAATAATTTTTTCAACTCATAGAATTAATGAAGTAAAAAGCTTATGTGATGATATAGGAATNATNAATAACGGAGAATTAAAATATGTAGGTACATATGAAAACTTTTTAAATAATATGGTTGAAAATAAATTTGAAGACGAACTTATTAGAATAATAAAAAACTAGTTATGAANATTATTTGGGTNATTTTTAAAAAAGAAATGAAAGAGATTTTTCGTGACAGAAAAAGTTTATTTACAATGATTGGATTTCCAATTTTAATTCTTCCAATTTTAATTGCAGGAGCAGCTGAAATAACTAAAAAAATTGCAGAGAAAGAAGCTAAAAAAAATATTAAAATTGCATTTGTTAATGGCAAACAAGATAACGAGTTAATTATTTTTTTAGGTCAAGAAAAAAAATATCAAATTATTGATAATATTAATAAATCTAACTTCAAATCTTTAATTGAATCTGACAGCCTAGACATTGTACTAGAAATTGATAAAAATTATAAAAATAATTTAAATTCTAATAATTCAGGTAAAATAATACTTCACCATAATACTAGTGGTATAGATGAAGTACACGTCAATTTTACAAATGATATAATAAACAAATACGAAGAAAAAATACTAGCTAGTAGACTAAAAGAAAAAAATATAGAAGAATCACTACTTAACCCCATTGATTTAACAAAAAATAACATTACTTCTGAAAAAGAGCAATTTGGGAAATCTGTCGGTGGATTTATACCCTACTTTATATTAATTTATTGCCTATTAGGGGCAATTATGCCAGCAATCGAATTAGGAGCATCAGAAAAAGAAAAGGGAACTTTAGAGACACTTTTGGCTACCCCATCCAACTACTTTAAAATATTAATGGGAAAATGGGGAGCAATCTTTTCAATATCATTTTTATCTGCATTTGCTGTAATATTAGGTATGTTACTAGGTATAAATATTGTTGACATCCCACCTAATATATACTCACTATTATCAAATTTATTTAACATTAAAACAATAATAATTTTAATGATTTTAATTACTCCTATTGCTGGACTATTTTCTGCAATAACATTAGCAATATCTGTGTACTCTAAATCTTTTAAAGAAGCTCAGAATTTTATGAGTCCGTTAATGATGATTATACTATTACCTGCAATAATGGGTATGTCTCTCCCATTAGAATTAAATAATACAAATGCAATTATTCCGATATTTAATGTAGTATTGGCATGTAAAGAAGTAATGTCTGGAACTATTGAGACAATTCTTCTGATGGAAGTTATTTTATCTTCGTTTATACTATCTGTTATAGCTATATTTTTTTCAAGCAAGTTATTCAAAAAAGAGAGTTATATTTTTAGAAATTAATAATGGATATAAAAATTAGAAAAGGGATAAAGAAAGATCTTGCAGAAGTTTTGAAACTAATTAAAGAACTTGCTAAATATGAAAAAGCAGAAAAAGAAGTTATTATATCAGTAAAAGATTTAGAAAATGATGGATTTGGAATACATCCCTATTTTTGGTTTTTAATAGCTGAAATAGATAATGAAATAATTGGTTTATCATTTTATTTTATCAGATACTCTACTTGGAAGGGAAAATTCTTATATCTTGAGGATTTGGTGATAAAGGAAAAATATAGAAAAAAAGGTGTTGGAAGTTTATTATTTGAAAAAACTATAAAAGTTTGTGATGAATTAAATTGTAATGGAATGAGCTGGCAAGTTTTAGATTGGAACAAACCTGCAATAAATTTTTACAAAAAATATAATGCAAAAATAAGTTCAACATGGTTAAATGGAAAGTTAACTAAAGAGCAATTACAGGAAATAAATTCTAAATAAGCAAAGTGATAAGAATAAATTATATAAAACTATTTACAATTTATATTTTTAGTTTATTATATCTAATTATTGGAATAAAACACTTTCAAGATCCAGGACCCTTTCTTTCAATAATGCCTAAAATAATTCCTGAATATTCTCATAAATTTTTAGTTTATTTAAGTGGTTTTTTTGAAATCTATTTTGGCATATTAATTCTATTTAAAGAAGAAAGAAAATTTGGATCCTGGGGATTAATAGCTCTACTTATTTGTGTATTTCCTGCAAATCTTTACTTATTATTTTCTGAAGCAGCAAGAGAAAGCTTTAGCTTATCTATTGGAAATAGTGAACCAATTAGACAAATAGATGCTCTTATTAGAATTCCTTTTCAAATTCCATTAATTTTATGCGCATATTGGTATACAATTGAAAATCCAAAAAAATGGTTTTCATATGTTTGTATTGTATTATTTATTCCAACAATATATTATTTTATTACTTTATAAATAATGAAAGAAATTATATTAATTACTGGGGCTAGAGGAAATTTAGCAAATGTTGTCAAAGATAGATTATCAAAAAAATATACTATTAGGTTTTTGACAACTAATAAAAAATTAGTCAATAATAACAATGTTTTCTATTGGAATATAGATGACGGTTATATTAACTGTAAAGCTCTAGAAAATTGCAATCACATTATTCATCTGGCCGGATATCCTATCATTAATAGGTGGACTAAAAAAAATAAGAAAATAATGTTTACAAGTAGAGTGAATTCTAGTGAATTAATATTTGAAAAATGTAAAGAAAATAATATTAAACCTAAAACCTTTATCTCTGCTTCTGCTATTGGATATTATGGACTTAATTCCAAAGGAATTAAAAGTGAAAATGATAATAAAGGGAAGGATTGGGTAGCTGATCTTGTGAATTCTTGGGAAAAGAGTGCAAATAATTTTAATTCAATAGGATGCAGAGTTGTAAATATGAGAATATCTCTCCTTATTAGTAAGAAAATTGCATTTTTAAAATATAATATCCTGAGTGTTAAATTTGGAATTGGAATGATTACTGGATTTAAAAATAGAATTTTTAGCTGGATACATGTGGATGATGTAGCAAAGTTTATCCAAAATTCAATTGAACAAAACATATATTCAGGAGTTTATAATTTAGCAACTGAAAATAACATCACTGAATTAGAATTTATAAATATTTTAAGAAAAAAATACTGTTCTTTTGCATTTATTATTAGCGTTCCAAATTCATTATTAAGGATAATATTAGGTGAGAGAAGTAAAATAATTAATACTAATTTCTCTGTTAGTGTAAAAAAACTAAAAGAAAACAATTTTGAATGGACCTATAAAAAATTTGATAAATTTATTTAAAATATAATATTACTTACTCTCAATAATTATTGTTTTTTCAACTTTCCCATCCTCAAGAATTTTAAAATATAAATAATTACTTTTTACAATACTAACCTCTCTTCCAAGAAGATCAAAAACTTTAAATAATTTATAATTTAAATGATTTTCAATTAATCCTATACCATCACAATCATCTCCAATACCATCACCATTAAAATCATCTTGATTAGGGTTATAAAAATCAATACAATTGTCTAATTCATCACATATTCCATCATCGTCTAAATCATTTATACAAATGGAATTGCAATCATAATATTCTAATGCATAAATACATGAGCTATCGTCTTCAGTTGCTAGCAAATCAAAGTTACAGGCTAAATTATCTGTACATCCACTTATTTCTAATTCATCACAAATTTCATCCTCATCAATATCATTTATACAGTTACTATAACAGTCATAGTATTCTAATGGATAAATACATGATCCATCGTCATCAGTTGCATTAGGGTTGTAATTGCAAGCTAATTCATTTATACATCCATAAATATTATTAGTTGGCCATTCCCATGGATACAAAATAGGATCAAAATCTATTCCTGGTAGCCATAATTCAGCATTTGATTCATAAGCACCTATATCAGGAAATTCACCTTGATAACCATAAGTAATATTAGACTGAATAACATTAGGATGAGATTCAATTGGATTAATAATAGTATTAATTATTTTTCCTTGATCAATTAGTAAAGAACTATTTGGAGTGAAATTATATAAGTATCTATTTTCTAAGACTAAGTTAGGACTATAAGATACAGTTTCAACAGAATTCATCAACAATGGATCTATAGTAGACGTATAATTATTTGTATGATCAGAATATAATGAGAAATTGTTATTAGTAAATCCTGGAATTTGGTCTTCACTTTCAACATCATCAGTCCTATGATTAGAAATAACATCAGCAGCATTATTTTCAGTATAAGTATCTAAATTTGTTAAACTATCTTCATCCAAGATTAAAATATCTGTTTTACCACAATTAAAAACAGTATTATTATAAATTTCATGATGATCACCCTTTATCATCATTCCTATACCTCCGTAGCCATCTTCTCCAAGATTCCAAATTACATTATGATGAGCTAAGCCCTCTTTTCCAGCAATATCAGCAGATCCTGAAGGAGCATCAAACCTAAATCCCATTTTTTCAGAATCATGTAACCAATTATA
>NHFO01000057.1 GCA_002170235.1 Flavobacteriales bacterium TMED113 | reverse complement strand
ATCAGTGAATTAAGGGATATAAATAATCCTACAAGAAGAGATATTATTTCAATATGTAAAAAAGCAATTCGATTAAACCGAAAGGAAAAAAATAAGTACTTAATTGATTGGACAAATCAGATTTTAAAAGAAAATATTAAAAGATATAATTCTTATTTATATAGCGAGTCAAATAATAATATTAATAATATTAATAACATAGACCCTATCTATGAAAATGAGGAAATGGTGGATGGCAGAATTATTTTAAGAGAAAATTTTGACAGACTCCTCAGTAAGTATAACTCTATTTTAATCTTTGGTGAAGATTGTGGAAATATCGGGGATGTGAACCAAGGACTTGAAGGTTTACAAAAAAAATATGGAGATCACAGAGTTTTTGATACTGGAATAAGAGAAGCAACAATCATTGGACAAGGAATTGGAATGGCTTCAAGAGGACTTAAGCCGATTGCTGAAATTCAATATTTGGATTATCTACTTTACGCCATACAAATACTAAGTGATGATCTAGCAACACTAGAATACAGAACTTTTGGCGGACAAAAATCGCCCTTGATAATAAGAACAAGGGGACACCGTTTAGAAGGAATCTGGCATTCAGGATCTCCAATGGGAGGCATTATCAATCTTTTAAGAGGAATAAATATTTTGGTTCCTAGAAATATGCTTAAAGCTGCAGGCTTTTATAACGCTCTTCTTCAAAGTGATGAGCCAGGGTTAGTAATTGAATGTTTAAATGGCTATAGACTTAAAGAAAAAATGCCTAAAAATATTGGGGAATTCACTACCCCAATTGGTAAAATAGAAGTTATTAAGCCTGGCGACGATATTACTATAGTAACATACGGTTCCTGCTGTAGAATTGCTCAAGAAGCAGCTATTGAATTAGATTTAATGGGAATTTCAATTGAAATAATTGATATTCAATCCCTTATTCCTTTTGATTTAGACTCTGAAATTTCTTATAGTCTATCAAAAACAAACAGAGTAATATTTTTTGATGAAGATGTTACTGGCGGCGCTTCAGCATACATGATGCAAAAAGTTTTAGAAGAACAAAGTGCATATAAATATTTAGACAGCGCACCCAAAACTGTAACTAGTAAAGATCATAGACCTGCTTATGGTGATGATGGAGATTATTTTTCAAAATCTAATAAAGATGATTTAATTGATAAATGCTACGAACTCATGCATGAATTTGACCCTAAAGAATTTCCAAACATTTATGAAAACAACTGAGGAAGAAAGTTTTTATAATAATTTAGAAAAAATGGATATAAATAATATCCTTCAAAGCATAAACACTGAAGATAAAAAAGTAGCATTGAGTATTGAGAAATCAATACCAGAATTATCTTTTTTATCCAATTTAGTTTATACTAAGCTTAAAAGCGGAGGAAGATTATTTTATATAGGATCAGGAACAAGCGGAAGATTAGGTATTCTTGACGCATCGGAGTGTCCACCAACATTTAGAGTAAATAATAATATGGTAATTGGTATAATTGCCGGTGGAGACTCGGCAATAAGAAGTGCAATTGAATTTGCGGAAGATTGTATAGAAAGTGCATGGAGAGATTTACAATATTTTAAAATTTCAAAAAAAGATATTGTAATTGGAATAAGCGCATCTGGCACTACTCCTTATGTTATTGGTGGGCTTCAAAAATGTATTGAAAATAAAGTTAGCACTGGTNTAATAACTTGTAATCCAAATACCAAATTAAAGCAAAAAGTAAATTGCTGTGTCGAGCTAGTTGTTGGGCCTGAGTTTATTACGGGAAGTACCAGAATGAAAGCGGGAACAGCACAAAAAATGGCTTTAAATATGATAACAACATCNGTAATGATAAAATTAGGATATGTTTTAGATAATAAAATGGTTGACATGAAGTTATCTAATAAGAAATTAAAAAATNGAGGTATTAAAATTATTTCAAACAAATTTAAAATCAACGAAGTTAGAGCGGAGAGTCTTTTAAATAAATATGGTAGCGTAAGGAAAGTTATTAATAAACTAAAATAAATGAATAATACTAAACTTAGAAAAGGATTACAGATAATTGCATTTTTTCTTCCATTTTATATGGGCCCAGCNTTTTTTGTTTTTGGAAATAATCATAAATACGAACTTGCACTAAAAATAATTGGCGGATCTATGATGATAATAGCAATTATAGGAACTATGATTGGTTTAAAAAAAATTTTAGATTCTATCTTTGATAAAAACTAACTATCTACAATAAACAAACTCAGAATCAGTGGATCTACTTTTATCAAAAGTATAACCTAATCCAGTAAAATTCCTAAGTTTTTCTATTTTATCTAAATTATTTTTTGCTATNTATTCTACCATAGATCCTCTTGCTCTCTTGGCAAAAAAACTTACAACTTTAAACTTTCCTTTTTTTTCATCTAAAAAAACTGGNGTTANAATCTTATTNCTTATATTTTTTGAATTTATTGACTTATAATACTCATTTGAAGCTAAATTAATGAGAATAGTATTTTTATTTAAATCATCTTTTAGATATTTATTTATTTTATTTCCCCAAAATTTATACAAATTATTTCCGTTAGAAGTAATTAGTTTAGTTCCCATTTCAAGTCGATATGCNTGGATTAAATCAAAAGGNTTTAACAAACCATATAATCCAGATAAAATACGTACATTTTTTTGAAGAAAATTTAATTCTGAAGAGGACATACAATCTATATTTATGTTCTTATAAACATCACCCTCAAAACAACTAATCGCAGGAGATGAGTTCCTAGAATTATGATTAATATCCCATTTTTTATATCTATTATAATTCAATTCAGATANCGATGNGCTCAATTTCATTAATGACGAAATATCTGATTTATTTAAAGAAAGTAAATTNTTAATCAAGTCTTGGCTTTCGTTTAAAAAAAATGGTATAGTTTCTTTTTCAATATTTACTTTCTTTTCAAAATTTAACCTTTTTGCAGGTGATAATAAAATTAATAACATAGTAATAATTTAAGGTTGNAAATCTGTGTTTTGTATAAACTCGTNATCTGATAGTGTTAATAAAAATGCTTTTAAATTATTTTTTTCTTGTTCACTTAAAACAAGGCCAGTTAACCCTGGAATGCCAAATGGATTAGAATTTACATATTTCATTAAAGGGTCAATAGTAGNNGAGTATACTCCTCCTGAATTGTAATGCTCAATAACTTCATCTAAAGAAATAAATCTACCATCGTGCATATAAGGAGCTGAAAATTCTATATTTCTTAATGTGGGGGTTTTAAAAAGACCGATATCATTAGGGTCATCAGTTACTTCATATAAACCAAGGTCTGAAAAAGTTTCATCTAAACCATTATTATGAAAAATGTTATCCATAAAGTTAATNCCTCCATGACAATGAAAACAATCTCCTCTTTCAGTAAAAAAAATATTTAAACCATCTAATTCTTCTTCTGTGAAGAAAACCTCGCCTCTTAACCATTTATCATACCTAGAATTAGACGAAATTATTGTTCTTTCAAATTGAGCTATAGCTTTTTTAACCTGAGTAGANTCAATTTCACATTCTCCAAAAGCATCAAAAAATAATTCNACATATTCCTGATCAGATGANAATCTACTTATAATACTAGACCAATCTAAATTACCCATTTCAAAGTGAGTGAATAACGGACGAGATATTTGATCTTCTAAAGAAGACGTACTACCATCCCAGTGAAAAAAATCATTATAACCAAGGTTGATTAATGTNGAAGAGTGCCTAAAACCTATTTGCTGATCAACGCCAAGACTATATTGATTTGGGTCAGAAAAAGAATAATTCTGGATATGACATGAAGCGCAAGAAATAGAATTATCAGAGCTTAAAATTTCATCATAAAATAGTTTTTTNCCTAAATATACCCCTTCATGAGTAATGGGGTTATCTAATGGAATATTCATTTGAGGAAATGCATTTGGCGTTTCAATATAAAAAGGNGTCGGATTATATTCGATTTGATTTTCGTCTGTTGAACAAGAAAATGAAATAATTAATAAAATAATNTATTTATATAATTTCATAGAATNTACTAATTTGTTTCAATTGAAAATATGTCTTCTAAATTATTAGATATATTTTCCTGCGCATCCTGATTTTGCATTATACCTGAACCAAATTCTTCAAAACTATATGAAGGATTATTATAAAAATTATTAATATTCATGTCAAGATAAATAGTATTATAATTATTTTCTTCAATACTAAATTCATAATCAAATGAGTAATCAATACCATTTAAAGAACCTGTATGAGTATTGTAAAATTGTTCCTCTTGATTAGAATTATAATATTTTCCTTCTAACTTTAAATAATGATAACCTCCACCTAAAACAGCGGGCCAAAACATTAAGTTGTGAAAGTTATTNNATTCATTTAAATATAAATTAGATGAATTATTTGAGCTTGAGAATCCGAGTNTAAAAGATATACTTGTGCAAATTGATGGTAAAGAAATATTATCTAAAACTAAACTATTAANGTTATCCAAATTTATAAAATGGTGTTTTGGTAGAGATACCNATTCACCATTTTCACAATAAAATTTTATGTCAGAAATAACATATAGTAATCTTTGAACTGAATATGTTTCCAAAGAGTTATTTACATATACTATCGAATTTAAATCTAAATTTTCTTGATCAACAAAATGTCTAAATTCTAAACTAACATTTATGTTATCTTGGGTGTCACAAGAATTAAAAAAAGAAAAAAAAATAATTAAACAAAAAAAGTATTTCATTATACAAAAAAATATATGTAAAAATAACCTATTTTTATTGAAACTTAAATTTTTACAAATAGTGAAAAAAAATATTTTAATATTTTTCTTACTAATTAGTATCAGCTTCTTAGAAGGTCAAAATGTAATATCTAATAGTTTGAAACATCATATTGAAAATTCAAATAAAGATGAATTTATCCCTATCATGATTCAATTAAAAAGTCAACTAAATTTAGCTGAAATAAAAATAGAATTTATTAAAAATAATACACCCATTAAAAAAAGAGCTAGTATTCTTGCAAAAAGATTACAAGAGTCTGCAAAAGTAACTCAAAAAGAAACTTTAAATTTCATAAGAAATTCTTCAAAATATAAAAACCTGCACTCATTTTGGGNGACAAATGCTATTTATGTGGAAATNGATAAAGAATTTATTTTNAATCTAGTAAATGATGACAATATCGAAAATATTGATTTAGAAATTGGATTAATCCAGAAGGTAGATTCCGAATCAATACAAAATAATAATTATTTATATAATGAAAATAGCGTNGAGCCAGGTATAGAAGCTATTAATGTGAGGCCATTATGGGATATGGGCTACACTGGTAGAGGTCGATTAGTCTTTAACTATGATACCGGAGTCTCTCCAAATCATCCTGCATTTTCAAATAGATTTTTTGCGAATTTTTACCCAATTAATCAATGTTGGGATGGATTCTTTAGCTCAACACCTAATGGTTTAAATGATCATGGAACTCATACATTAGGTATTATGTGNGGATTAATTAATGAAACAAATGATACGATAGGTGCAGCTTTTGAAGCTTACTGGATAGCAAATGACTTTGTAACATCAACTGTTGAAGAATTACCTCCTGTAGTTGAAATGATTACGTCTTTTGAATGGGCATTTAATCCAGATGGTGATNTAGCAACAGATTTTGATGTTCCAGATGTAATTAATAATTCTTGGAGATGGTACAATCCAATTGATACAGAACAGTGTGAAGGCTATGTAGTTGAACTTATGAANGCAATAGAAACAGCAGGAATAGGAAATATATTTTCAGCTGGAAATGATGGTCCCAATAACGAGGGTGTAAAAGCTCCACAAAGAATAAATTCAGGTTTAGTTAATACTTTTTGTGTTGCCAGCTTAAATGCAAATGATGAAAATTTAAATATTAGNACATTTTCAACACGCGGACCAACTCAATGTCCAACTGAAATTGGTAGTTCATTAGAAATCTATCCAGAAGTTGCAGCACCTGGACAAAGTGTCAGATCAGCCTCAGGAGATGATGGATTTGATATTAAATCTGGAACATCAATGGCAGCTCCTCATGTTACTGGTGCTTTTTTGCTTCTTAAAGAAGCTTTTCCATATTTAAGTGGAGAAGAAATACTATTNGCACTGTANTATACTGCAACTGATTTGGGTGAAGCTGGAGAGGATAATGTTTTTGGAATGGGACTTATAAATGCATATGAAGCTTTTAATTATTTAAGTATAAATAATGAACCAGTCAACCCATATAGCGTAGAGGATATTTGCATATTAGAAATTGGAAATACACCAAATGAAATAACTTGTATNGAATCATTTACTCCAAATTTAATTTTAAAAAATAATGGAACAAATTCAGTTGAGGGATTCAATCTTTATATTACATCCGAGAATATTAATATAGGACCTATAATAATTAATGAAATAATTTATCCTGANAATGAAATTAACATTGATCTACCAACTTTAGAAAATTATAATTATGGCGATAATGAAATAATCTTTACAGTAGAAACAGTGGAANATATTTTAGAATATGATTATCATAACAATCAAAGAATAGTTAGGTTTAAATATAAACCTTTATTTGATACTCCTTATAATGAGGACTTTGAAAATGGAATTGATTCTAATATATGGCACATATATAACGATGATTATGATAGAACTTGGACAACAATTAATACATTAGGNATTNCTGAAAGTAATATATCTGCATACGTAAATTTGTTTGGGTATAATCCTAGAGATGAACAGAAAGATGAACTTATTAGNTCAGCAATAAACNTAGAAGATAATTTTATTTCTCTGAATTTTAAAACAGCCTACCAAAAATANAACAACTCCTCTAAACAAGACACTCTTCAAATATTTTTATCCAATAATTGCGGAGAATCGTTTGATTATTTAATTTATGAAAAAGGAGGCGAAGANCTGGAGACATTTAATGTGNTTACAGAAGATTTTATTCCNATTGAAAGTTCGCATTGGAGGCAAGAANTAATAGATCTAAGTAGTTTTCAAAATCAAAAAATATTACTAAAGTTTGTTACTACTAACCTAAGAGGTAACAACATATTTATTGATAACATAGAAATAAATAATAACATTTCTAATTTGGAATTATTTGATAACGATATAAAAATATTTCCAAATCCTTCTTCTAATTTATTTACTATAAATTGCAAAAATTGTGTAAATAAAAATATTATAATAGAAGATATTTTAGGAAATATTGTTTTTAGAATAAAAGTTAATTCTGATAAGCAAAATATAAATTTTAGTGATAAAAAAAACGGTATGTATTTTTTGCGAATTGAAAATAATCAAAACATATTTCCAATTATAAAAATTTAATATCTAATCTAACGGAACTAAAGTTCCTTTTACATTTACCTCAATTACTTCAGCAATGTTATCTACAAAGGTTTTAGGCACTTTAATATCAAAGTCCTTTAATCTAACTAAAAATTGACTTGAAAAAACTATTTCATCCTGTTTAATTACCAAGTCAGTATTAATACTTATGTTTTTCTCAATTCCGTGAATTAAAAATATACCTTGAGTTGTTATAGTTTGTGATTTTTTTGGCGAATCTGCATTATTATCAAATGTTCCTTTAAATACCGATAATGGAAATAAATGAGATTCTAAATAACTTTCGTTAAAATGTTGTTGCATTAATGAGGAGGGGAAAACAAAAGAATTAATGGGTATTCTAAAAAAGAATTCCTTAGAAGAAAAATCTACAACACCTTGTAAGCTAGCAGATTCAGCCTTGATATCCTCAATAGGTGCATATGAATAAAAAGTTACGGTAGAATTATCAATTGTATACTTTTGAGACAAAACACAAATCGGAATCAGTAATAAAAAAATTAAAGTACTTTTCATTTTAAAATAAATTCTCTACTAATATTAAAGCCAAAATGAATACCTCCATTTAGCCAAGACTCATTAGTTTCAGTTAAAAAACCAACTTCATACATTGATAATGAATTAGTGCAATGAAGTTGAAAAATATGCCCTCCTGTTTCTATATCAATACCTATTGAAAAAGAATTGTAGGTTTGATTAATATTATTATTCAAAAGATAATGATATTCTGCATTTATCGCTATTAAACTAGATAACTTATAACGAATTCCAAAGCCCATCAAATATAAATTATTATTATAAGAGTTTTTTTCAACCATATTTTTATGTATAAAAGTTGGTATAAACTGAAAAGATATTTTTGAATTTAATCTTGATGCAACTAAAATTTGATTACAATAATTTAATCTACCAGCAAATGGATAATTTTCTTGATTTTTTTTAATACTTTCTAATGAAATAGAAGAAAAATATACAACTGAAAATGGTATTTTATTATTTTTTGACTGTTCTATTATAGAGTACTTTAAAAACCCATCATAGTTTTTTTTATAACTACTCCTTCCTAAACCGATCATTAATTTATCAGATAATCCATATTCAAAACCAACTCTGATTGTAGCTTGGTCTAATCCAAAAAGTTCATATATGCCACTAGAAAGTGGGCCAAATCTATGAGATATTCGTAAATCTAATGCCCCTGGCTTATATAAGTCAACTGAATGAGAGTTTACAATACGTGTCGAAAAAAAAGTTCTTTGTAAATCATTAGAAGAGTATTCAATTGGACTCAATAAAGCTTCTAAATCATCTTGAGAGTAAGTAAAAGAAACTATAATAAAAAATAAACTATAAAGGCATTTCATTTTCATACCAACTTTCCATTTGATTAATTTCACATTCTGTTATTTCTAATGAACCTATTGGGGGCATTAAGTCACTATTTATTTGATAAAAAACATTTTCAATATGAATTACTAAGTTATCATAATCTTCAAGTATAATTCCATTAGTAGTCCCTGATAAGTGGCAAGCAACGCACTTTTCATTTACAATTTGCCGTACTGTAGATAAATAATTTATATCCTCAGTATTACAATCATTATTTAAAAAAGCATCTTCTTCATTAGAATTAGTACAACTTAAATAAAATATTGTTAAAAAAAATATATAATAAAACTTATTCATTAGTCTTTTGTTTTTTCAATTATGTAATCTATAATCTTAGTCATTAAATGTAACCTATCTTTACCATAAACATTATGAGAATGTCCTGGATACACAAAATAATCAATTTTTTTATTTTTATTTACACATTCTTTTATAAATGCTAATGAATGGTGTAAAACAACAATATCGTCTTCTAAACCATGAATTAATAACAACGGATCTTCTAAATTATCAACATGACTCAGTAAGTTAGTATTAGAATATCCACTTTCGTTTTTCATAGGAGAATTCATATATCTTTCTGTATACATAATTTCATAAAAACGCCAATCAATTACAGGGCCACCTGCAACTGCACAAGTAAATATATTTGGATTATTTAATAATAAACTAGTTGCCATAAACCCACCATAACTCCAACCATAAAGTGCAATCTTATTGGAGTCAACATAATTTAAAGAAGCTAAATAATTATATCCCGTTATTTGATCCTTCATTTCTATTTTACCTAATTCATTGAATATAATTTGCTCAAATTCTTTTCCTCTATTTTCAGAGCCACGACCATCAATTGTGAAAATTAAAAAATCCTGATTTGCTAGATAATCCATCCATAAGGGTGTGTTTGCTCTCCAAGAATTAGTGATTAATTGAACCATAGGGCCATTATAAACATATATTAATACTGGATATTTTTTGCTCTCATTAAAGTTATTAGGTTTAATTAACCTACAATTAAGTATGGTGCCGTCATCCGCCTCTAATTGAAATAATTCAATGTTAGATGAGTTGTGTTTTTTAAATGGATCAGAGGACTCGTTAATTACGACAACAGAGTTTCCTTTAAAATCTATTATTTGCTGAATTCCTGGAGTTTTTAAATTTGAAAACTCATCAATAAAGAATTTTCCAGATGGACTTATTTTTATATTATGATATCCAGGAAGTTTTTTAGTTATTTTTTTTTGTATTTGATTACTAATTGAGAAACTATATAAATCAACATCTAATCCATCGGCAGAATATGCTGTAAAAAATATTTCATTATTTTTAAATCCTACATAGTCCTTTACCACTATATTTCCTTGAGTTAGTTTCTGGATTTTTTTGCCTCGGGAGTTATATAAATAAAAATGATCAAACCCATCACGCTCACTTCTCCAAATAAATTCATCATCATTCAAAAAAATCATAGGATTTAACGGTTGAACATATTTTTCATCAGATTCAGCAAATAATGTTTTTAAAAACTTACCTGAATTAGCATCATATTTATTTAATTTTAAAAAATCCTGTTCTCTATTTAATAAAGCAACATAAATATATTCTCCGGATGGATCCCAACAGATATTTGTTAAATAATGATCAGAAGGATAACCAGTATTTAAATAAACAATATTTTTTCTATCTATATCAAAAATTCCAATTTGAACAAAGTGACTATTATCACCCGACATGGGATATTTAATATTTTCAACCAAAGTAGTTGTATCTATCAATGATATTAATGGATAGTTATCAACTTTATTTTCATCTTTTCTATAAAATGCCATTTTATCTCCTTTAGGAGACCAAAAGGTGCCCTTATATATACCAAATTCATACCTATGAACAGCTTGACCATAAACGACATTTTGTTCATTTTTATTTGGATTAATTTTTAATTTTATTTCATCAGTGTTTGAGACATATAAATTGTTTTCTATTGTATAAGCAAGACTATTTTGATTAAAATTATAATCAATATTTTTTGCCTCATCTGGATATTCTAAAACAAGATTAGAATATAAATCATCTTTAATATTTACGTGATAAACACCTGATTTATGCTGAAACTTAAAAGTACTTGCATTTAGCCATTTCACAGAAGGTATTCTTGTCAACGTATCTTCTTTAAATAATTTAATATTTGATAGTGATTCATTTAATTCATTTAATGTAATCTCTTTAAACTTCTTAAATTTTAGTTTTTCTGAATCATCTTCCTTAAATAAATACATTGTTGTATCAATAAGGAAACTATAAAAATCTAATTCATTATTCCATTGAAGACTTTGTACTTTATCAGGATAAAATTCCCATCGATTTAAAATAGCATCTTCTAAAGAAATCTGAGAATATTGATTTAAATTTTCTTGTGAAAGGGTAAAAATAAATTGAAGAAAAAAGATATAAATTAAATAATTTCTCATAAAATATTATTAAAGTTTTATTTAAGTTAATAAAATAAAAAAACCTCACAAAAAGTGAGGTTTTTTGTGGAGAATGTCGGAGTCGAACCGACGACCTCCTGCGTGCAAGGCAGGCGCTCTAGCCAGCTGAGCTAATCCCCCATAATTTTAACTGTAGTCTCGGGCAGACTTGAACTGCCGACCTCTACATTATCAGTGTAGCGCTCTAACCAGCTGAGCTACGAGACT
>NHFO01000056.1 GCA_002170235.1 Flavobacteriales bacterium TMED113 | reverse complement strand
CAAAAAAAGAAGGAGGCAAACATTCTTCATCATTACAAACCATAAATTCCCCTTGTGCTTGAATGTATTGAATAGAAGAATCTACTTTTATTAATGCAGTAAATTCCGAGGAATTCTCAAAATATTTTGCAAAACCTTCTTGTATAGGAACATATTTTTCTATTGGCTCTGATTCTTTAAAAAATATTCTATTCCCATCCAATGGATAATCAACTCTCTCAGTAGATAAATCTTTAAAATCTATACCTTTAACATCTTCAAAATAAAAAGCAGTTGCTATAATGAAGCTTTCTGGATCTTTATATTGAGAATATATGTGCCAACCATCTTCAATTTCTGCACTTACAACTAATTTATACTCATCATTACCCAAGCTTTCTACATTAAAAGACCAAGAAACTGGATCCTCAATTTGAGAAAATAATAATAATGGTAATAATAAAAAGTTAATTATATATTTCATGAATTTTATTTGGTTTGACAAATATATGCCTTTTCTTGAGTTCCTACAAGTTTATATCTTTCATCTACCCTATGGCCAACTACCCAAATAATATCTTCTTGAGAACAAAGAACTAAACATTTTTTTTTATCTATCATGGAAAATTTATTATCAATAAAATAATCACTTAATTTTTTCTTGCCTTTCATGCCGGAAGGTATAAACCAGTCTCCTTTTTTATAACTTCTTAAGGTGAGAGGAAAAGAAAGTTTATTATAATTTAATAATGCTATTTTTTTACTTTTATTTTGATTGCTAGAAAAACTTAAATTAAAGGTCATGGAGATGGGCATACTAATTTTATCAGTTGATTCATTAATTTTCATAAAAACACTATTAATTATTTTACTTATTAAATAATTCTGTCTGTCTTTAACTAAATAATGTGTGTTTGAAAAAAACTCTCTACCTGACTCAGAATTCATACATGAAAAAATACTATCTAAATCAGAGAAATTATATTGCTTAATTATTTCATATAAAATTGCCTTAGGCTCAGATGATTCCTTTAATTTTTCAATATTTACTTTAACAATACCATCTTTAAATTGAATGATTTTTTTAATTTCCTTAGAAATAAAATTTTGATATATTCGCCCAACAGTTGAAAGATTAGTAAGAGTTGTATTGAATGTACTTTTAAAATTTGGATTTATTTTCTCAAATTCAGTTAGAATAGAATGTCTAATTTTATTTCTAACATACTTTTCATCAACATTACTTGAGTCTTCTCTGTATTTAATTTGATGTTCTTTTGAATAGTTAATAATATCATTTTTTTTGAAAGACAATAAAGGCCTGATGATTTTTCCATCTATTTTCTTAATCCCAGTAAGACCACTAATACTAGTTGCTCTGGATAAATTAATAAAAACCGTTTCTATAATATCATCATAATGATGAGCAGTAACTATATAATCAAATTTTTCTTTAGAACTTAAATCTTTAAACCACTTGTATCTTAATTTACGAGCAGCCATTTGAATTGATATTTTATTTTTCTTAGCAAATAAAGTAGTTTCAAATTTTTTACAAAAGAAATTTACTTCATTATTTTCGGCATATTTTTTAATGAATAATTCATCTCCGTCTGATTCCTGTCCTCTTAATTTAAAATTACAATGCGCAATTGAAAATTTAATGTTATTAACTCTAAATAAATATGCTAAAACCATGCTATCAACACCTCCACTTATAGCTAATAAAAATTTAGAGTTTTTATTAGTAACCAAAGAAAATAGTTCACTGAAAAATTTATTTTTCATCATTTAAAATATCTAAAATTGATTTAGCTTTTACTAAGCACTCTTGATATTCTGATTTCGCATCGGATTCAATAGTTATAGCGCCGCCAACCATAAATGAAAGATAATTACTTTTTTGATTATACAACAATGATCTTATTACAACATTAAAATCAAAGTCCATTTCTGGAGTGAAATATCCAATTGATCCAGAATAAATTCCTCTATAGGATTTTTCATAATTCTCAATTAATTCCATAGATCTAAGTTTTGGAGCACCAGTCATTGAACCCATTGGAAAAGAGTTTTTAATTACATCAATAGGATTAATGTTTTCTGCTATTTCTGAAACAACTGTTGAAATTAAATGATGTACATTTTTATAACTATATAGTTTAGCTAATTCTTCAACATAAACAGATCCGGTAGCTGCAGTAATAGATAAATCATTCCGCACTAAATCTACAATCATAACATTTTCGGAAAAGTCTTTTTCACTGTTTAATAATGAGTTTTTACTTAACTCATCTTGACTGAAATTGTCAAACCTAGGTGAAGTACCCTTAATTGGTTGTGAGATAATTTTTTTTCCTTTTTTTTTAATAAATCTTTCCGGGCTAGAGCAAATACAAAAAGAATCATTATATCTATAAAAAGCTGAAAAAGGAGATTTAGCATACTCATTTAATTTTAAAAAAAGAGAAAATGGATTTACATCTGGATTTTCGATATAAAATTCTTGACAAAAATTCATTTCATATATATCACCTAATTGAATATTTTTTTTAATTGACTTAATAGCTGAAAAATAATCTTCTTTAGAGATTTTAGTTTTTATCTCATTGTTAAAATTAAAACCTTGACCTATCTCTATGTTAGAGATTAATTCAAATAAATCATCCACTGCTGGCTCTTCAATTTGATTGTTATATATTATTTTCAATTCATTATCTCTGACTATAAAAATATATTGAGGAATAAAAAAATGAATCTTAGGGAAATGAATATTATCTATATTTTTTGACTCTAATTCTTCTATATCATTTTTTAAATCATATGAAAAATAACCAAACATCCAATCATTATTTTTTTTAAAAAATTGTTTTAAGCCTTCAAACGGATTGTTAGTTTGTTTGTATTCTATTTTTAAATCAAATGCGGCTAAATAATCAAATGACGAATATTTATCATGAGAATTATTACCATCTAAAAAACAAAATTTATCATATCTTTTTAAATGAATGATTATTTTATTTTTAAAATCAATAGAATTAACTAGTTTATATTTTTTTGTTTTTCTAGCCACAAGATAATTATTATACGAATTATAAAATTACTTAGATATTATTTAAATAACTATATTTACTCAAATCAATTAACATATGAATAATTCTAAAAATATATTTCTACAGTTACTAGTTGGAATATTATTAATTGGCGCTATTTTTTTGATGCTAAAAAACAACAAAAAAAGAAGTGATATCATGAATTCAACATANGAAAAAAATAAAGAGATTTTAAAAAATTATTTTAACGGATGGGAAGAAGAAAATCTTGAAATTATTAAAAGTAGTCTTACTAATGATTATGTTGGATATAATTATCCCATTATGAATCCAAAAGGTATTTCCTTCACAAAAAAGGAATTAATCAAAGACTGGGNAAATCTTTTTGATGATATAGACATGGAATATGGCCATACTATTTTCTTACCAGGAATTGACACAATTAATCTTGATCTTGATGGCTCAGTTAGAGTATACTCTGCTCTATCATTGAGTATAAATAATAAAAAAATAGACATGTCATTTTACGGNACATATGATTTTAGAAATGATTCAATATACCTATCTCACGAATTTTTTGATTTTGGAGGGTTAATGCAGGAAATGAAAGAGGCTTTTGAACAAGGTGATTCAATTAAAATAATNTGAAATTAAAAATGAAGAGCTCTTTTTTCTGTTGCATCCAAAGCCGCTTCTTTTATTGCTTCTGAAAAAGTAGGATGAGCATGAGTAATCCTAGCTATATCCTCAGCGCTTGCTTTATACTCCATTGCTACTACGGCTTCAGAAATCAAATCAGCGCACCTAGGTCCGATCATATGAACCCCTAATATTTCATCTGAATCCGCATCTGCAATAACTTTTATAAAACCATCTGTATCTATAGAAACCTTTGCTCTTCCATTAGCTTTAAATGGAAATGAGCCTATCTTAATATTTGCCCCTTCTTTTTTTAGCTCTTGTTCCGTCTTACCTACTGCCGCAACTTCTGGCCATGTATAAACAACTCCAGGGATTAAATTATAATCTATATGTGGCTTTTGGCCAGCAATAACTTCAGCTACAAAAACCCCCTCTTCTTCTGCTTTNTGGGCTAACATAGGGCCTTGTATTACGTCACCTATTGCATATATATTTGATGCAGATGTTTGAAGGCTTTCATTTACTTCTACCCTNCCACGATCATCAGTCTTAATAGAAACCTTTTCTAAACCTAAGCCATCAGTATATGCTTTTCTTCCAACTGAAACTAGACAATAATCTGATGAAAATTTATGTTCCTTCCCTTCTTTATCTTCTACAACAACTTCAACAATTTTACCTTTTGACTTTACAGACTTTACTTTGTGAGACAGAAAAAATTCAAAACCCAAATCTCTTGACAAAACTTTTTTCAATTCTTTNCCTAAACTTAAGTCCATAGAAGAAATTATAGAATCTGCAAAATCAAATAATTTGACATTGGCACCTAAACGAGCAAACACAGAACCCATTTCAAGGCCTATTGCCCCACCTCCAATAACAATTAAATTCTTTGGACAATCTTTTAATGAAAGTGCTTCAGTTGATGTAATTACTCTTTTCTTATCTAACTCTATTGAAGGTAAATTATTAGGCTTTGAACCTGTTGCGATCACAATGTTTTTTGCTGTAAGACTAGTTGACTCNTCATTTTCGCTACTAACTATAACAGTGTTAGAATCTTCTAAAGAACCTAATCCATTAAAAACTGTTATTTTATTTTTTTTCATTAAAAAACTAACTCCAGTTCTAGTTTCATCAACAATTTGATTTTTCCTTGAAACCATTTTTCCAAAATCAAACTTAGGGTTAACTGTTATACCATGTTTTTCGAAATCATNATTTGCTTTATGAAATAATTCTGAGGATTCTAATAATGCTTTAGATGGTATACATCCGACATTAAGACAAGTACCTCCCAATTCATTATATTTTTCAANAATAGCCACTTTCATTCCTAACTGAGCAGATCTTATAGCACAAACGTAACCTCCAGGGCCTGAACCGATAACAATAACATCAAATTCTTTCATATATTTTTATTCTTAGGTTGTTTAAAATTAATTTTTGGTAAAACTAAAATACAGGATGCAAGATAAANGAAAATTAAAATATTTCCATACTTGACATAAAATGTTTTATCCGTAAAAAGAGATATTTTTTTTACAAATGAGCCCTCTGTATTACTTTGCATTTGGCGAACAAAATCGCCTCTAGGACTAATTATACTAGATATCCCCGTATTGGCAGACCTTACAACATACCTTCTAGACTCAATTGCTCTCATCCTTGCATATGAATTATGTTGAACCCTTCCTTTTGAATCGCCCCACCAACCATCATTGGTAATAATAAATATAGCTTGAGCTCCTTTTTTTATAAACTTTCGCACATGATTTGGAAAAACAGATTCGTAACATATTATGGGAGCAATCAAATAATCGCCATCATGNGAAGANAAAACATTAATAGAGTCTCCTTTATCTAAACCACCAAGCTGTAATGACAAGCCAGAAAAGTCTAATAATGGCTGTAAGGCAGAAGAAAACGGAGTTAGTTCTGGACCCGGCACCAATTTAGACTTATAATGATATTGTTGCTCTTTTGTTTTTAAATAATTATAATTTATCTGTACAGCTGAGTTATATTTTTTATTAAACCGCTTAATTGGCACACCGAAAATAAAATTTGTTTTCTCATAATTTTTTAAAAAATCATCTATAAAATTAGAGTAATAAGACTCGTGCGGGAAAAATGATTCTGGAAAGACTACATAATCTATATCATCATTTAAATTTTTAGTAATTAGCTTTGAAAAATAGTCTTTACACTCTAAATAATTATATGAATAATTAGGATTCATGTTGGGTTGAGCCACTAAAATATTAATCTCTTCACCATCTTGACTAAAATTATAATACATTATTTTAGAAAGAAGAAAAGGAAAGAAAAATAAACTTAAAACAAACAAATGATTTTTAAACTTTAATTTATTTTCAAAAGGAAAGTTTAAATATGTCTGAAAGAATAAAAAATTCAAGATTAAAACCCATATAGTTCCACCTAAAACACCGGTGTAAGAATACCATTGAATCCAACTAGGACAATCAGCAAACACATTGCCTAAAGTAAGCCATGGCCAATTTAAATCCCAAGTCATATGTAATAGCTCAAAACCTATCCAAAAAACAGAAATGAGAAAAAGGCCAATAACTTTAATTCTAAACCTATTTTTTGAAAAATATTTTAATACCCATCTATGAATTATACAATATAAAAGAAATGTAATGGTCATAAATAAACTATTACATAAAACAGCAAAAAGACCTTCTCCAAAATCTGGAGATGCTTTTTCCACCCAAAATGTCGTCAAAAAATTAAATAATGAAAATGCTAAATATGCATAAGGGAAAATCCNAAAAACTGATTTATTATTTCTATACAAACCCTTTTCTATTAAAAAAAGTGGAACAAAAGCAAAGAAAATAAATAAAGTAAAAAAAGAAAATGTTGGTGGCCAACTAATAAAAAAGAATAAACCCGAAATAATGGAATGTAAAAAATACCTTTTCATTAAAAATTATATTTAAAAGAAAAGACATTAGAATACAAAGAGGCAGAAGCATTTCCAAGATTAGTTAAAGAATAATCTAATTTGAATGACCACACGTTAACACCAATTCCAAAATTAGGCTGCAAAGTCATACGCTCATTTGTATTAATTAGAATCTCCTTTTGAAAATTACCAATACCAAATCTTAAAAAAGCTATTTTTTTATATCCACATTCAAGCCCAATTGATGGATTAATACTAAATAAATTATTTGACACTAATGTGTTTCTTCTGCCGTCCCAAGTTGTAACAATATCTAATTCAGACAATAAAGTGAAATCCCTAAATAAATTAAATTCACGAGCTAATCCACAAAATATTTGAGGATAAGTAATTTCAATGTCATCATCTGGAATTATGTTTCCAGTTTCTTCGTATTGAGAAGAAAATGCATCTTGATTAATATCCCAAAAATTTATTGTTGTTGAAAGGTCTTTAAATAATACACCAAAAATCCAATTTTCACTTTGAAACTGCATTCCAAAATCTAAACCTATGCCCCATGAATTTGCAAATGGACCTATTTTACGATGAATCAATTTGGTACTTAAACCTAAGTTTACGTTAGATTTTGTTTTTTTTGCAATACTAAAAATAGCTGCAAAATCAGTTGCTGAAAACATGGAAATATTGTTATAATTTATATTACCATTTTCATCAATTAATTCTGTTGTGTTTAAAATGTCATCTACCCCAAATCTTATAAAAGATGCAGCAACTACAAGTTGTGTATCTACACGAAATGCTCCACCTAAGTAATCATATTGTGTAATTCCAGCAAAATAAGATGAATGCATTAAACCAATTTGGGTGCTAGATATGGAATTTAAACCTGCAGGGTTATAAAAACCAGATGAAACATCATTTGAGCTCGCAACAACNGAGTTAGACATACTAATGGCTCGNGCATCAACTCCAATTGATNAAAAATCATTACTATATTTTTGAGCAAAAATATTAATCGAAATAAAAAAGAGATAAAAAAGAGTAAATTTAAGCGGTCTCATTAACTAAGATTAAAACAATTTACAAGGTAATAAACATTATTTTGGATAACGATTTTTTATATAATATATTACCATAGATAACCAAAATAATTTAAGATAAAGATGAAAAAACAAATCCCTAATTTACTAACAATAACAAATTTATTATTAGGGCTGATTTCAATATTATGGGCTTCCCAAAACAATGAAAATTTAGTTATTTGTTCTTGGTTGATTTTAGTTGCTATATTATTTGATTTTATGGATGGTAAATTAGCTAGATATTTTAATGTAGCTAATGATTTTGGTAAACAATTAGACAGTTTAGCTGACATGATTTCATTTGGTGTTGGACCAGGAATAATTGTATTTCAATTAATTAGCTTATATAGCCCTCAAAATCCACAACTTGCTTACGTGGCATTTATGATTCCTATATTTTCCGCTATTAGGCTAGCAAAATATAATATCGATGAAAAACAAGGTGATTATTTTATTGGGATTAGCACTCCAATTAATGCATTATTTTTTTGCTCTATTCCTATAATAATAAATTACGAATATCAAATAGAATCAAATATAATTGGTGAAATAGTTTTACATTATATAACTGATGTTAACTTTCTGTTCATGTCCTCAATAATTTTTTCATTACTTTTAATCTACCCTATCAAAACATTTTCACTAAAATCATTCAATGATAATTACTTAGAAAAGAATTTAAAATTGATTTTTATTATCACATCCTTTTCTTTATTTTTTTTATTAAAATATACTTCATTTCCTTTAATAGTCTTTTTTTATATTTTTTTATCCATTATATTTAACATAAACAAAAAATAATTATATGACTTTCAATGTTAATATTAATATCATGCCTAAAAAAGCTTTACTTGACCCTCAAGGAAAAGCGGTTAAAAATGCGCTATCTACTTTAGATTTAAAAGTTGAAGATGTTCGAATTGGTAAAAGTATTAATATTACAATCAAAGCTGAAACAAAAAAAATAGCTTTATCCAAAATAGAAAATGCTTGTAAAAAATTACTGATAAACCAAATTACAGAAGAGTATTCATATCAAATAACTGAGCAAGATTAATTAAATAATTTAAAATTATCTCCTAAATATAATTTTTTAACTTGTTCATCATTAGCAAGCTCTTGGGATTTGCCCGTTTTTAAAATTTTACCATCATACAACAGATAAGAACGATCTGTTATAGATAGTGTTTCTCGCACGTTGTGATCAGTTATTAATACACCTATATCTCTATCCTTCAAATTATAAATCATCTTTTGCAATTCTTGAATGGCAATAGGATCAACACCAGCAAATGGTTCATCAAGTAAAATAAAATCTGGATCTACTGCTAAAGATCTGGCTATTTCAACTCTTCTCCTTTCACCTCCTGAAAGTAAATCTCCTCTTGTCTTTCTAATATTTTCAAGTCCAAAGTCACTTAATAATTCTTCTAATATTAATTTATTTTGTTTTGTAGTGTTCCCTGTGTATTCTAAAATTGCGTAAATATTATCTTCAACTGACAATTTTCTAAAAATAGATGGTTCTTGAGCTAAATAACTTAGACCTTTTCTGGCTCTTATATACATTGGAGATTTTGATATATTTTCAGTGTTTAATAAAACTTGTCCTTTCATAGGTAAGACTAAACCAACAAGCATATAAAAAGTTGTAGTTTTCCCAGCACCATTTGGACCTAGAAGACCAACAATTTCTCCTTTTTTTATTTCGATTGATACACTATCAACTACGTATCTATCACCATATTTTTTGCTAATATTTTTTGCAATTAAACTCATTAATTATCGTTTTTTTCAACAAATGAAATAGTTATTATTGAAATTTCGTATAAAATAAATAATGGAATAGAAATAGCAATTTGACTAAAAACATCTGGTGGTGTAACAATAGATGCTAATATTAAAATAATTACAAAGGCATATTTTCTCCATTTTTTTAATTTTTTTGATGAAATTAATCTGAATCTTCCCAGGAAATAAATAATTACAGGTAACTGGAAAATTACTCCACATATAAAAATTAATTTAGAAATTAATTTAACAAAAGAAATAAAATTTATATCATTGACTATTTGATCACTAATATGATAGTTTGCGAAAAAATTAATTGAAACTGGAGCTAATAAATAGTATCCAAAAAATAAACCAGAAGCAAATAAAATTAGTGAAGCCAGAACTAGTAATTTAGCATGCCTTGTTTCATTATTATACATACCAGGTTTAATAAATAACCAAAATTCCCAAATAATATATGGAAACGCTAATAAAAACCCTCCCATCAATGATATTAATAATGACATNTTAAATTGACCTGCTAATTCTATATTTTGCATTTGCAAAGATACAGTACTAATACATAAAGAATCATCTGAAAAAAATTTATCAGATAATTGACATAAAATTTTATAAGTTGGAAAATCTGGCTCTAATAATGAAAATATAAATTGATCAAAAATATTAGATATATTTAAAAAACATACNAAAGTAAACATCATTATAGCAATAAAGCTATTAATTAAATGCCAACGGAGATGTTCCAAGTGACTTAAGAAAGATTGTTTTTTACTATCCAAAATTCTAATTTATTTTTTCTTTTAATATATCATGTAAATGTATAANACCATTATATTTATTGTTTTTTATAACAACTANTTGTGTAATATTATTTTCCTTCATTATTGAGAGAGCAGAAAAAGCTAATTGATTTTCATCAATAAGCTTAGGTTTTTTAGACATTAAATCTGAGGCCTTGCAACTGTAGATACTTTTATTATTTTTCAAGGCCCTTCTAATATCACCNTCTGTAATTATACCACAAATACTTTCTCCATCCATAACAACTGTTGCNCCCATTCTTTTAGAGGAAATTTCTAATACTATTTTTTCAAAACCATCATCTAAGTTAACAATAGGTCGGGAGAATGAATTATAAATATTATTTACTTTTAAAGTAAGTTTTTTTCCTAAGGTTCCTGCAGGATGAAATTTAGCAAAGTCAGAACTTGAAAATCCATTTAATTTNAAAATACATATAGCTAAAGCATCACCAATTACTAACTGAGCAGTTGTACTTGTGGTTGGCGCTAGATCATTAGGGCACGCTTCTTTTTCAATAAAAGTATTTAGAAAATAATCTGCGTTATTAAATAAATATGAATCTTTATTACCAGTCATCGCAATAATTTTATTACCCATTTTTTTAATAATGGGAATAATTTTTTCATACTCTTCAGTATTTCCGCTTTTGGAAATAAATAATAATATGTCATTTTTAGTTACATTTCCTAAATCACCATGTAAGGCTTCAACAATATGAATAAATAATGATGGACAACCAGTGGAATTTAATGTAGCAACAATTTTTTTTCCAATAATAGCACTTTTACCCAGGCCCATAATTATTAATCGACCAGNTGATACATTTACTGCATGAACAACTTTAACAAAATCATCATTTATAAATTTTGAAACTGAATTTATAGCAGAAGCTTGAAGTTGAATGATCTCTTTTCCGTATTTAATAATTTCTTCATTGTCCATAGCAATGATTGATATAAAAAGTTTAAATTAATGTATTAATAATTGAAACAAAATTAATTTTTTATATAATAAAAAAGAAAAAAATGTCGATTGAAAAACAATCTATTGAAATATTAAAATCTTTTTTTGGATTTAATTCGTTTAAAGGTAAGCAGAAAGAGAGCATTAACTCTATTTTAAATGGAAAAGATGTTCTTGTTNTTATGCCAACTGGTGGAGGNAAATCATTATGCTACCAAATTCCATCATTAATTTTAGAAGGAACGAGTATTATTATTTCACCATTAATTGCATTAATGAAAAATCAAGTTGATTCGATAAGATCAAATGCTGAAAATGATAGTATAGCTCATTTTTTCAATTCATCCCTAACAGAAAAGGAGAAAGAAGAAGTTATAAGNGATGTAAAATCAAAAAAAACTAAAATATTATATGTAGCTCCTGAAACAATTTGTAATCCTAAAAATAAAAATATATTCAAGGAAATAAATATTTCGTTTTTTGCAATTGATGAAGCACATTGTATTTCAGAATGGGGGCATGACTTTAGACCTGAATATAAAAAAATAAGATCGGCAATAGATACACTAAAAAGAACACCGATTATGGCTCTAACTGCTACAGCTACAAAAAAAGTTCAAGAAGAAATAAAAAGAAATCTTGGAATTTTAGAGTCTGATTTTTATTTATCATCATTTAATAGACAAAATTTATTNTATGAAGTAGTTAGAAAAAAAGATAACTCTGAGAAATCAATAATCGAATACGTAAAAAATAATGAAAATAAATCTGGAATTATATATTGCAGAACTAGAAAAAAAGTTGAAGAATTAACAAATCTTCTAACATTGAATAACATAAGTGCACTAGCATATCACGCAGGTTTGGAAAAAAATATTAGAAACACAAATCAAGAAAANTTTTTAAATGGGGAATGTGAATTGATAGTTGCTACAATCGCTTTTGGAATGGGNATTGACAAACCTAATATTAGATTTGTAATTCACTTAGATTTACCAAAAAGCATAGAAAGTTATTACCAAGAAACTGGAAGAGCTGGAAGAGACGGGGGATACGCAGAATGTTTACTATACTTTTCAATTGAAGATTTTAAAAAATTTGACAAGCTAATTGAAAAATCAAAATCAAATAAAATCTCAAAAAAACTAATTAATGAGGTTCTTGTTTATTCATCTATACAAAATTGTAGAAGAGAATTTATTCTAAATTATTTTGATGAAGAACTTAATGAAAAAATGGAAAATAATACATGCTGTGATAATTGTTCATTTAATAAAATCATGGTAGAAGAAAAAGAAAATTTAACTGAGTTACTAAATTTTTGTTTATCTAAGGACTATAAAATTTCTGATTTTATTAACGTGACTGAAAAGGATAAATTAGCTAAAAGATCAACAATTATAGCAAAAGCAATTTCTGACAATTATTTAATAAGAACTGAAAATCAAAATTTAAAAATTACAGATAAAGGGGAAAGATTTATTAAGAAACCATCTAGTTTTCTAATTCCAAAAAAGAAAGAAACTGAAAAGTTAAAAGTTGTTGATAATAATAACTCTCATAACACTGAACTTTTATCCAAACTAATTTACATACGAAGAAATATTTCTGAAAAAAATAAAATTCCTCCATTTGTTATTTTTCAAGATTTAATGCTAGAGGCTATGTGTAAAGAATACCCCACTTCGATTGAAGAATTATCAAATATAAATGGAGTTAGCGTAGGTAAAGCTGAAAAATATGGCGACTTATTTATATCTGAAATAATTGATTTTGTTGAAAAAAATAATGTTAAAAAAAATAAAAGTTTTAAAATAAAATCCAACGTTATTAAATCATCACTAAAGGTTTTCATGATACAACAAATCGATAAAAAAATATCATTCGAAGATATCGCAAATATTAAAAAAATATCATTCGAAGAGATAATAATTGAAACTGAAAAAATAATTGAATCAGGCACTAAATTAAATATTGACTATCAACTTAATAGTATGCTTTCCAAAGAAGATCAAGATGAATTATATGAATATTTTCTAAATGAGGCCTCAGATGATTCTATTAGCAAAGCAAAAGAATATTTTGAAGAATCTTATGAAGAAATTGAGTTGAGGGTAATGAGAATTAAATTTTTATCTGATTTAGCGAACTAAATTAATTGCAAAATAAGACATAACCCCTACTCCAATTTCAATTGATTTATGATCTATATCAAATTTTGGAGTATGTACTAAATGAGTTATACCCATTTTCTCATTCCTCACTCCTAATCTAAAAAAACATGCAGAACATTGCTGACTATAAAAAGAAAAATCTTCTGAAGCCATTCTAATAGGTAAAACTTTAATTTTACTTTTACCTAAATAATCAGAAGCTAAAGACCTACATTCTTTGGTTAATTCGGGATTATTAAAAAGAGAAGGATAACCCTTAATTATTTTAAAATCACACTTTANACCATATTTTTTTTCGATTTGTTTGGACTTTTTATGTAATTCATCACATGCCATAATACGAAATTCTTCATCCATGGTCCTGAAGGTACCCTTAACTAAAGCTTTTTCAGGAATTACGTTGGATGCACCATAAGCATGAAAATCACCATATTCTAAAACATAAATATTGTCTTTACTAAGATTGGTAATTAAGTTTTTTGTTTCCAAAATTATTTCAGCTGCTACTGTAATTGGATTAATTGTTTTAGANGGTAAAGCTGCATGTCCACCAACACCATGAACAGTTATTTCTAACTCATCACATGCAGCCATATATTGGCCACTTCTAAAACCTAAATTACCAACTTCCATTTCTGGAAACACATGTAACGCTATTATTTTATCTACTACAGGGTTACTAAGTACTCCATCATCAATCATAAGNGANGCACCNCCTGGTAACTTTTCTTCTGCNGGTTGAAATATAAACTTAATAGTTCCTTTCAAATTTTTTCTTAATCTACTAATTATAATTGCAGTACCTAGAAGAATTGCAGTATGAACATCATGACCACAAGCATGCATTACTCCCTTATTAATTGATTTATAATCTACTTCATTTTGTTCTTGTATAGGTAATGCATCCATATCAGCTCTAAATGCAATTACCTTACCATTTGAATTACTTCCATNTATTGTTGCAACAACACCATATCCACCTATATTATTAAAATATTTTATTTTNTTTTTTTCTAAAATAGAACATATATATTCTGATGTTTTTTTCTCATGAAATGATAACTCAGGGTTTTTNTGTAACCATTTACGAATGGATACAATTTCTGGGAAAATTTGAGAAGCTAAAACTTTAATTTCATTTCTAATATTAGAAANATTCATAATTATATTTTTTATATGTTAAATTTAAAAAAAGAAATATTTTTGNAACTATGAAAATTAAAAAACTGACATTTAACTCATTTCAAGAAAATTCATATATAATTAGCTCAAATAATGAATGCATTATTATTGACCCGGGTTGCTGCGATGACTATGAAAGAAAAATTTTATCTAATTATATTAAAGAAAATAATTTAGTTCCAAAATATTTAATTAATACTCATTGCCATTTAGACCATATTTTTGGGAATAAATTTGTAAGTGAAAAGTATAAACTCAAAGCCCACATGCATATCAACGATTTTCCTCTTTTAGAAAATGCAGAAAAAATTGCTGAATACTATCAAGTAGAGCTAGATAATCCAAGTAAAGATGTTAAATTTATCGGCGAAAAGGATAAAATTACTCTAGGAAAAACCGAATGGGAAGTAATATTTACACCAGGCCATGCTCCTGGCCACATTTGCCTATTAAATAAAAAAGATAAAGTACTTATTTCAGGGGATGTATTATTTTACATGAGTATTGGCAGAACTGATTTACCCCTATGTAGCCATGAAGATCTAATTAGGAGTATAAAAGAAAAATTATTTAAATTAAATGATGATATAAAAGTTTTTCCTGGACACGGACAAGAGACTACAATTGGATTTGAGAAAGAAAATAACCCTTTCATCAACTAAGAATATAAATATTATAAATAAGACAATATTAATTCCTCTACTTTTTCACTTGCCCATTGAGTGTCTATATTAGGTGTTTTCATAACTTTCTTCATGATTGAATTTTGCTTTTCTCCAATTTTTAAAGCATCACTATATTTTATGTCACTAAAAGAAACCATAGAATATAATGGAATCCATTTACTTGGATACTTTTCAGAAAATTTAGCTTCAATTTTTTTTTGCAATAAAAAATTTTTGTCAGCTGTTTTATCACGCATTACAATAAAATTATAAAGAGATAACTCTTGCATTGCATCGGTATCTTCTTTTCTTTCCTTTAAAAAAGAATTCAAAGTACTTTTAAACTTATCAAATGAGTTGCAATCATTTATAGATTTATTTAATAAATAACAATCTTCAAATCCACAATTCATTCCTTGTCCATAAAATGGCACTGTAGCNTGACAAGAATCACCAATTAAAGCAATATTGTTTTTTAACCAAGTTTCAGAGCGAACTAAACCAAGAGATGATAATGGGTTGGAAAAATACTGTTCTGATAAATCCGGGATTAATTTNAGTAAATCATGAAAATTAGTATTAAAAAAATCTAATACATCTTTCGTGTTTTTTAAATTATTAAATGAATTATCNCCCTTCATTGGAAAAAAAAGAGTGCAAGTGAATGTGCCATCTGGATTAGGTAAAGCTATAATCATATAAGATCCCCTAGGCCAAATATGTAAAGCATCTTTNGAAATAATATGTTTTCCATTTATTCCTGCAGGTATAGTCAATTCTTTATAGCCACAATCAATAAATCTCTCCTCTGTTTTTATTGAATATTTATTTTTCATTTTTTTTCTTACAATTGAACCCGCTCCATCTGCACCAAAAATAAAATCATAATTTAATGGTTTTTTATTTTCAAAATATAAAGTCGTTGAGTCAAAATCAATGTCAAGACATTTTTGCAAAAAAAAGATTTCAACTCCTGTTTTTTCTGCCAAGTTCATTAAAATACAATTTAAGTCTCTTCTACCAACTGAAAATATAGCTTGATCTTTTTTTCCGTAGTCTTGATTAGTTAAATCTCCCTCAACAGAATGCATAATTCTTCTAAACATAGGCATAGTATTCTTCAAGACTTCTTTATCAATACCAACTTCTTTTAATGATTTTATTCCTCTGTTTGACAAAGCAAGATTAATGGATCTACCAGCTGAACCGTCTTCATCTCTCATATCATTTCTTCTCTCGAAAATAGATACCTTGGCTCCTTTTTTTGCCAAATAAATTGATAATAAGCTACCTACTAATCCAGCTCCTATAATGGCAATTTTTTTATCTTTTAATAGCATTTAATAATATTTTTGATAATTTATATATATCCTCAAATGAATTATATAATGGAACAGGNGCAAATCTTATAACATTTGGCTCTCTCCANTCAACAATAACTCCATTTTCTTTTAAGTAATCATATATTTTCTTTCCTGAGTGATTAACTGATATAGATAGTTGACATCCAGNTTTAATTGGTTTTTTTGGTGTAATAATTGAAAATTGAATGTCATCAGAATATTTATTGAAATCTAAGAATACTTGCTCTAAATAAAAAGTAAGTAAACTTGATTTTTCGAGTAAATTTGAAAATCCAGCNTTTGTNAAAANATCTAAAGATGCTTTATGGCAAGCCATACTTAGAACAGGTGCATTAGAAAGTTGCCAACCCTCCGCACCNTCTAAAACTTGAAATCTTTTTTTTGGGTCATAAAAAAAGCGGTTTTTTTCAGAACTTCCCCACCAGCCTGATAATCTAAATGGTTTTTTTTTACTTTGATTTTGGTGAACAAAAACACCCGAAACATTACCAGGTCCAGAATTTAAATATTTATATGAACACCATGTTGCAAAATCAACTTTCCATTTGTGAAGACTTAATGAAATATTACCAGCAGCATGGGCTAAATCAAAACCAACTAAGGCACCAACCTCATGGCCTATCCTTGTTATTTCTTTCATATTAAAAACTTGACCAGTATAATAATTAACACCGCCTATAAATACNAATGCTAACTCTTCTCCTAAATCATAAATCATTTTATATAAATTATCATGATCTACAACTCCATTCTCATCTGAATCAATTAATATAATTGCTTCTTCAAATGAGTAACCATGTAACTCTACTTGAGACTGTANTGCATATAAATCAGAGGGGAATGCATTTGCTTCACATAAAATTTTATATTTTTTTTTTGTTGGTCTGTAAAAAGACATTAATAATAAATGAATATTTGTAGTAAGTGCATTCATTACAACAACTTCATTTTTTTTTGCACCAACAATTTCAGCTGACTGATCAGTTAATATTTTGTGATAAGTTAACCACGGGTTACTAGCAAGAAAATGACCCTCAACTCCTAAATTNGCCCAATCATCNAATTCATTTTGAATATATTTTGATACATCTCTGGGTTGAAGACCAAGAGAATTGCCAGCAAAGTATAATACATTTTTTTTATTTTTTTTTGGGAAAAAAAATTGATTTCTGTAACTAGATAAGATGTCTTTCTCATCAAGTTCTTTAGCCTTTTTTAAATTAAATTTATTATTACTTAACATATATAATTATTTGATAAATATACTACAAGAAACATTAATATTGATAATCCTTCGACATAAAAACTATAATACATATCATTTTTATTTTTACTTGAATAAAAAATAAATATAGATGAGATTTCAAATGTCATAAAAAGCGAAAAGAAATGAGAAAAAAATAAATTATTTTTCATGTATAGATAAAATATTATTAATTCACAAACCAATAAACATACACAAGCAAATATTTGAGAGTTTTTAATNCCAATAANANTAGGAATAGTAACTATTTTATCAAATTTTAAGTCTCTGATNTCAAATGGAATTGTTATTGCAAAAACAAAAAGAAATCTAATAATAATATTGCAAACTAAATTAAAATCAAAAGTTAGATTATTTATAATTGCCGGAATAATAATTGTTAAATAAGTCCAAGAAAATGATATAATAAAAATTTTTATTAAAGGAAGGTCCCTAATCGAAAAANANATAGAAGANCTATTTTTTGTTTTNTTATTTTTAATAAAATAGTTAATCAAACACAAGGGAGAATNAGAGTAAAATAAGCTAAGAAGAATTATTGGAATTGAAATAAAAAAGATATTTAATAAAAAAATATAAACAACACATATAAAAGCAGAGAAGAAAGTTATAAAAATGAAATATTTTTTGTTATCTACAATCCATTTGGATAAATTGGAAGGATGTTTTTTTATGTGTAATAATATTGGTATTCTACTAAAATTATATGCAGATAAAGTGGAAAAAAAGATAAATACAGAGTAATCTACATTAATAGGAATAGCTAAAAGTATTTCACTTACTTTATATAGAGCCAAAGCACAAATTGATACAAAAATGTTACTAAAAACAAAATTTTCTCTAATAAATAGAAGGTGATTTTTCAAAAATTAAGTATTATAAAAATGTTAATAAAAGTTTAAAAATTTAATTAGTTATTTTACCATAATAATAATAATTTAGTGACTATTAATTTACCACTTATTATGAATTTATATAACGATTTTATCGAAAGACATATTGGGCCAAGCAAAGAAGATAGTTTAAATATGTTAAAGGAATTAAACTACGATAGCTTAGACCAATTAATTGATCAAACTATTCCTGAAAATATTAAATTAAATAATGAGTTAAATTTAGCTAAATCTATCAGTGAACCCAGATATTTGGAACTAATTAAAAATCTAGGTAAAAAAAATAAAAACTACAGAAGCTATATTGGTCTAGGATACTACAATACAATATTACCCAGTGTAATCCAACGAAATATTTTAGAAAACCCTAATTGGTATACAGCTTATACACCATATCAACCTGAAATTTCACAAGGACGATTAGAAGCACTATTTAATTTTCAAACTGTTATAACCGAATTAACCGGAATGGACTTGGCAAATGGCTCATTGCTTGATGAAGGCACATCTGCTGCAGAAGCAATGATTCTTAGTTATAATTTTAGATCTTCTCATAAAAAGAAAAATGGAGCTAATGTTTTTTTAGTGTCTAAGAATTGCTTTCCACAAACTATAGCAATATTGAAAACAAGAGCCTCTTCTATAGGAATCAAATTAATTATTCAAGATCACCAAGAATTTAATTTTTCTGACGAGGTATTTGGGTTTATAGTACAATATCCAGATAAAAATGGTAATATTAATTGTTTCGAAAAACTCACTAGAAAAGCAAAAGAACATGAAATAATATCAACAGTTGCTGCAGATTTATTAAGCTTAGCAATTCTTAAAGAACCTGCAAAATTTGGCGCAGATATAGCAATTGGATCATCACAAAGATTTGGTGTTCCAATGGGTTACGGGGGGCCCCATGCTGCATATTTTGCAACAAAAGAAAAGTATAAACGTGGAATACCCGGCAGGATAATTGGTTTATCTAAAGATTTAGATGGAAATAAAGCCTATAGGATGGCTTTACAAACAAGAGAGCAGCACATTAGAAGAGAAAAGGCGACATCAAANATTTGNACATCACAAGTATTANTAGCAGTCATNGCTTCTATGTATGCAGTTTTTCATGGTCCTAAAAGACTTAAGAAAATTTCAAAAAGAATTCACAATCACNCACAAATATTATGCAAGCAATTATTAAAACTTGGATATAAACAATTGAATGAAAACTTTTTTGATACAATATTAATAGATATTGGTGATACATCAATAAATGACATAAAATTATATGCAGAAGATGCCAAAATGAACTTTAATTTTATAAATGAAAATCTCATATCTATAAGCTTAGATGAAAAAGATGATATTCAAAATGTTTATGATATTATTTTAGTTTTTTCAAAAGCAAAAAACCAAACACTTGATAAAAATGATATTGAAAATATTTTAAATTTAAAACACTATAAAGAATCTGAGAGTATTGATAAAGTATGTTTAAGAACTTCTAATTTTTTAGAATTTGATGTTTTTAAAACTTACCACACCGAAACCGAACTAATGAGATATATAAAATCTTTAGAAAAAAAAGATTTATCTCTTACGCAATCCATGATTCCTCTAGGTTCATGTACAATGAAACTTAATGCAGCCGTTCAACTGTTACCATTAAGTTGGTCAGAATTTTCAAATATGCATCCATTTGTTCCTTTAAACCAAGCTAGAGGATACCAAATTATGTTTCACGAATTAGAAGAAGCTCTTTGCGAAATTACTGGCTTCGATGCAATTTCTTTACAACCAAACTCAGGTGCTCAAGGTGAATACGCAGGACTTATGGTAATTAAAGAATACCACAAAAAAAATGGTGAAGATCATAGAAAAATTTGCTTTATTCCATCATCAGCTCATGGTACTAACCCAGCAAGTGCAAAAATGGCAGGAATGGAAATAATTGTTATTAAATGCGATGAAAGTGGGAATATAGATATTAATGATTTAAAAGAAAAAGTTAATTTACATTCAAATAATCTATCTGCTTTAATGATTACTTACCCATCAACTCACGGAGTTTTTGAGTCTAACATCAAAGAAATCACTGAGTTAATTCATGATCATGGAGGACAGGTTTATATGGATGGTGCCAATATGAATGCTCAAGTTGGCTTAACTAATCCAAAAATAATTGGATGTGACGTATGTCATTTAAATTTACATAAAACATTTGCAATTCCACACGGAGGAGGTGGTCCAGGAATGGGACCTATTGGAGTTGCTGAACATTTAAAAGATTTTCTTCCAACAAATCCTCTCATAAAATGCGGTTGAAAAGATGCAATTGAAGCTATTTCTGCAGCCCCCTGGGGAAGTGGTTTAATTTTAACAATTTCATATTGTTATATTAAAATGCTGGGAAAGAAAGGTCTAAAGAAATGTAGTGAAATAGCTATTTTAAATGCAAATTACATTAAACATAAGCTAGAAAAAGAGTTTAGCGTATTGTATACTGCAGAAAATGGAACGGTAGCGCATGAATTAATTATTGATTGTAGAGAATTTTCTAAATACAACATTGATGTATTTGACATTGCAAAAAGATTAATGGACTATGGTTTTCACGCTCCTACAATATCATGGCCTGTTATAGGTACGATGATGATTGAACCAACAGAAAGTGAAAGCAAAAGAAGTCTTGATGATTTTTGTAAAACTCTCCTGTCAATTAAAAAAGAAATTATTGAAAATAGCTCCATTCTTAAAAATGCTCCTCATACACAACAATTTGTAATAACTAATAATTGGAACGAAAAATACTCAAGAGAACAAGCTGTGTTTCCAAATAAAAATGTGAAAGAAAATAAATTCTGGCCCTCAGTCAGGCGTATTGACGAAGGTCATGGAGATAGAAATCTAATTTGTTCATGTAAAACAATGGAGGAATATATTAATGATTAAATGTAATTTTTGGAGTTATTACCTAAAAAAAATCATATTTTTTTGTAATTTAGCCACACAAAATTTTTAAAAACATACTAACCAAATCAACAGAAATATGAAAAAATTTACTATTTCCATGATTATTTTTTGTTTTTGCGTAAGTTTTACATTTGCTCAAACAAATAATTTTCAACCAAAAAAATCTCAACAAGAGGTTTCAATAAAATTAAATAATAATAATAATAATAATAATTCCATTCAAGCAAGATCTGGTTCTGACTGTATCTTTTCTGATGACTTTTCAGATCCATCTACATGGATTGCTGAGCACGACGAAACTGCATGTAGTTTAGACTGGGAAATTGGAACAGGATTATCAGCTGGTGGCTCATTTGCAATCACTACAATTGAATCAACAACTGCAGACAATGGTTTTGCTATGGTTGACTCTGATGAATATGGTGGAGAAGAAGGAGGAACCGAAGTAGAAGACTCATGGTTTACAACTGCTTCATCTATTGATCTTTCAAATTATCCAAATGTAGTTCTTCAATTTGAAACTTGGTACAGAAGTTGGACATTCGAAAAGTGCTGGGTTGTTACAAGCACTGATGGAGTAACTTGGCCTGAGCTTACACCTGATTCAGAAGCTGATCCTTCTGCAGGAATATACGAAGTATTTCCCGGAATCTCAGGAGAAGGTGGGGAAGGCCTAGATGATAATCCAACAACATGGAGAATTAATATTTCACCATCTGCTGGTGGAGAATCACAGGTATGGGTGAGATTTCACTGGACTGGTACTTGGGGATACACATGGTTTGTTGATGATGTTTGTATTATCGAACAACCAGCAGACGACTTAGTTCTTAACTATGGAGTTGTATCACATACTGGAACAGGAGAAGAATATGGACGTATTCCAATGGACCAAGTAGGTAACTCAATGGCTTTTGGTGGTGAGGTATTCAATTTTGGTGTTAATAACCAAAGTGGTGTTTCTTTAAGCATGGATATGTCTTTAGATGGAAATACTATAACTACAGGCGAAACTGGATTTACTATGTATTCAGTAGATGCTGATGGATTCTACTCAGTAGAAGAAACTGACGGTTATATTGATGCTGACGAATCTGTATATTTTGAAATGAGTATGGATAACCCAAGTAATTCGATGGGTGTATATACAAATGACTTTACAATTACATCTGATGCAGAAATAGACGGTACTGAAAATTTCAATAATAATATGCAAACAAGAGAATTTGAAATTACAGAGGATCTTTATTCTTTAGATGGTATTGGTGTATATGAAAATGCTGATATTACAAGAATGGGTACAGGCTCATTTACTGATGCAACTGACGGATTTATGATTATGGCATATTATGAACTTGACCAAGCAACTGATGTGGCAGGTCTTGAAATACTATTAGATTCATATGCCTACGAAACTCCACTATCTGCAGCAGGCGGGGAGGTAGTAATTTCCCTTAGAGATACTGCTGATGTAAATGCAGAAACATTTAACCCAAGCGCTACAATTGTTGAATCTGATTTTTACATGGTTTCTCAAGCAGACATAGATAACGGTTACCTACAACTTGAATTTGATTCTCCAGAATCACTTCCATCAGGTGCTTACTACGCTTGTGTTGAAATGTACAGTAATAATAACCAAGCAGATATTTATGTCTTAGATGATGAAACAGTCCCACAGCCATTTGGTGCTAGTTTAATTTATATTCCTGGTGACGCAGTTTACACAAATGGTACTGCATCAGCTGTAAGACTAAAACTTGGTGACGGTGCTAATTGGGGAAATATTGGTATTGAAGAAGATGCTTTACAAGCTGTATCTGTATACCCTAATCCATCAAACGGAATAATCAATATTAATATTGAGGATAATAAAGAGTACTCAATTGAAATAACTAATATTCTAGGTGATATTATTATACTAAAAGAAATTAATTCTAATAATAGTATAGATTTATCACAATTTGGAAAAGGAACTTATTTAGTTAAAGTTTCAAACTCTGAACTTTCTAAAACAGAGAAAATTGTAATTGAATAACATAACAATTATTCAATAAAAAAGGCCCGAACAAATTATTCGGGCCTTTTTTATTTTTAATGGAAAATTCTAACTGATAGATTTCTTTAATCTTTTAAAAATTTCTGATGAAAAAATAAAATCATTAAGATACTTATTATTTGTATTCATAATCTCTTCTTTATGTCCTTCCCACATTTTTTTACCTTCTTTTATGAATATTATTTGATCACCTATTTGCATAACAGAGTTCATATCATGAGTATTAATTACAGTCGTAATATTGTACTCATAAGTAATTTCTTTCAATAACTCATCTATTATTGTAGCTGTATAAGGATCCAATCCTGAATTTGGCTCATCACAAAATAAATATTTAGGATTTAGAACAATTGCTCTGGCAATAGCAACTCTTTTTTGCATTCCCCCACTTAGATCAGACGGGAACAATTTATTGACATTAACTAGGTTAACACGATCTAAGCAAAAGTTTACTCGATCAAGTATTTCACTTTTATTCTTTTTTGAAAACATTATTAATGGAACTGAAAGATTTTCTTCAATGGTCATAGAATCAAAAAGAGCTCCTCCCTGAAAAACCATACCAATTTCTTTTCTAATTTCTTTTCTTTCTTTATCATTCATTACAGAGAAGTTTCTATTATCAAAATAAATGCCACCAGAGTCTATTGAATGTAAACCTAACATAGATTTTATAGCAACTGTTTTACCAGATCCACTTCTGCCAATTATTAAATTAATTTTACCGCTTGAAAAAGTCGTTGAAAGACTTTCTAAAACTAATTTCTCTCCAAAACTTTTTCTTAATTCTTTAATTTCAATCATATATATTAATTTAATAATAACTGTGTAATTAAATAATTAGAAATAATTATTAATATACTTGAATTAACGACACCTTTTGTACTTGAAACACCAACTTCTAAAGCACCTCCTTTAGTGAAGTAGCCATAAAAAGCAGGTAATGTAGCAATAATAAATGCAAAAACTATAGTCTTTATAAATGCATAATAGATGTTAAATGGAATAAAGTAATACTGAACACCATCAAGAAATTCAGCTGTACTACACAGTCCTGATAAATCACCAAAAAACCATCCGCCTAAAATAGCTAGAAACATACTAAATATAATTAAAACAGGGTTTATAAAAATTAGAGCTACAATTTTAGGTAAAACTAAATAAGATGAAGAGTTTATACCCATCATTTCTAAAGCATCAATTTGTTCAGTTACTCTCATTGTCCCTATAGTTGAAGCAATATTTGATCCCATTTTTCCTGCTAAAATTAAACTAATCATAGTAGGGGCAAACTCTAATATAATTGAATCACGAGTCGCTAAACCAATTAAATAAGTTGGAAGCAGTGGGTTTTCTAAATTATATGCAATCTGTAATGTAACAACTGCTCCTACAAAAAGAGACACAAAAGCAACAAATCCGATTGATGTAATACCTAAATTATATATTTCTAGAATAACATTTTTATAAAAAACTGATTTATTGTCTGGTCTACTAAAAACCTTTTTTAGAAAAATAAAATATTTACCAATTGTACTAAAAATGTTCATATCTGAGTTAAAAATAATTATATTTATTGATAACTATATGAAAAAATTACTCTTTTCGATATTCCTGATTATTATTATATCAATATCAGTATCGTCGTGCAACATACTTAAAAAGGATTGTGATTGTCCCCCCACACCTGCTATAATACCCTTAAAAATAATATAATGGAAAATAATTTCTGTATAATTTTAGCTGGAGGTATTGGTAGTAGATTTTTCCCTTTAAGTGGAAAAAAAAAACCAAAACAATTTTTAGATTTATTTAATGAAAATGAATCTCTTATTCAAAAAACCTTCAATAGAGTTTCAAAATTTATAGACACTAAACATATTTATATAGTTACTTATAAAGATTATTTTGATTTAGTAGCAAAACACTTACCAAGTATTCCTTTAGAAAATATTTTATGTGAACCAATTCAAAAAAATACAGCTGGATCTATAGCATTTGGTTCTTATACAATTTATAAGAAAAACTCTAAATCAAAAATTATAGTTTGCCCAGCAGATCATTTAATTGAAAATGATGCGGAATTTATAAATACATGTAAAACTGCATTCTCTGAGTTAAATAAAGTTTATACATTTTCAATTGA
>NHFO01000055.1 GCA_002170235.1 Flavobacteriales bacterium TMED113 | reverse complement strand
ATTGTTGACTGGAGCGATGGAGTTACTTTAATTGGTAATGATGAACGAGAAAACTTACCTCCAGGAATTATTAGTGTAGATATTTTTGATGCAAACAATAACTGTGTTATTGAACAAGAATTTATGATAATTGAACCAATAGAATTAACGGTTCCCCCACCAATACTACTTGAAGTTTTAGGAGGATGGAATACTTCTTGTGAAGAAGGATGTGATGGTTCTATACAAGTCAATGTAGTAGGAGGCACAGCGCCATACAACTATTTCTGGAATGGTATCGAAGTTATTTCAAATTCATTTAGCTACGCAGAAATTGTTAATGGTTTATGTGCAGGAGAAGGACAATTAGGTATTATTGATGCTAGTGGCTGTCAAGTTCAACATAATATTACTTTAGATTCTCCTCCTCAAATGATAGTTAATGTTGATTCTTTTAATGATGTAAGTTGTTCTGAAGAAGAAGAAGGAATTATTAATGACGGCTCAATAAATATATCTGTTACAGGTGGTCAACCTCCTTATTCGTATGCATGGTATAATGAAGATGGAGATCTTATTAGTACAGATCAAAATATCAATGGTTTAGTACAAGGAGAATATACCGTTATTGTTAATGACATAAATGGAAATGTAGCATGTGGAGTATCAACAGATCCAAATCCTTTTCCAATTGATGATCCATTTAATTTTGAAATTAATCCTCCTCTATGGGGACTTGCAGATGGGCCTGCTGCATGTGAAGATGCAAATGACGGATACATTTCCTTAGAACCTTCTGGTGGAACTCCATACATAGATGATAATAATGAAAGCTACTACACCTATTTCCTAAATGGAGATGGACCAAACATACTATACATAGATGAAATTGAAGNTGATGAAAATACATCTTCAAATGGAACTATTGNAAATTTGACTGTTGGAGAATATGAAATAGTTATATATGACTATAATGGGTGTCAAATCACTCATAATTTTGAAGTTGATTCAATAGAAGATTCCTGCTTACTGGATATACCTACAGTATTTACTCCAAATGGTGATGGTACAAATGATACATGGGTAGTAAATGATCTATTATTCTACCCCAATGCAACAGTTCAGATCTACAATAGATGGGGACAACTAATTTTTGACTGTAAAAATAATTGTTATTTTAATTCATGGGATGGGACGTACGAAGGTGAAAATTTACCGTTTGGTAATTACTATTTTTTAATTAATTATAAAGAAAATGAAGAGCCAATATATGGCGCCGTTACGATAAAAAGATAAAAATGAAAAAAATACAACTACTAATTTTATTTATCACATTCTCTACTATTTTTAATAGAGTTAGTGCTCAACAACTTCCACTATATAGTCAGTACATGTTTAATCCATACATGGTGAACTCAGCTATTTGCGGAACGACTGAAGAAAATCAATTAAAATTAAATTATAGAGATCATTTTTCGGGATTTGGTAATGGTTCTTATAATATGCAGGCATTTGGTATAGATCCAACACCAAAAACAATTTCTTTATCATATTACAGGGGATTTCATGATAGATGGTCGGGAGGTCTATATGTTTTTCAAGACCAAATACTACCTATAAAAACTCTAGGTTTTCAAGCAACTATTGCATACAGATTTCCATTGCTTAATAACTTAAATATGTCATTAGCAATTAGCCCAACATTTAATTCNTTATCTTTTGATAACACAATAATTCAACCNAATAACCCAGCAGATGAACTGGTTGACCCAACCTTTGTTGGTGATTTAGAAAAAAGTTCAAACATAGATGTCAATTTCGGGATTTATTTATTTAATGATAGATTTGATTTTGGTTTTGCGGTAGCAAACTTAGCTGAATCGGAGTATATTGGAATACCATCAATTGAACCTAGTACAAATGATGATTTTACAAATGACCGTATACAACATTTCCTATTACATTCCTCTTATAATTTTCAATTTGACTGGGCAAGTTCGTGGGCAATGATACCTTCATTTTTAATTAAGTCAACCAGAGTAACTGATCCTCAAGTTGACTTAAACCTAAAATTAATATACATGGATTTCTTCTGGATTGGAAGTTCATGGAGAACAAGTGATAANGCTATAGTTCCAATGTGTGGGATAAATGCACAATTTTTCTTTTTAGGATATAGCTATGATATATCCACCTCACCTCTAGCATCTCATTATGCTGGAAGCCATTCAATAACACTTGGTCTATATTTTAATAATAAAAAAGATTACCAAAACGTTCGTNAAAGAAACAGATTCTTTGAAAATCGATCCGGGCCATTATACTGGTATCCAGATTGGTTATAAAATCAATAACTCTAAATGAACAAAAAAATACATTTTTTATTTGACGTTGATGGAACATTGACTCCAAGCAGATTGCCAATTAACCCTAAATTTGAAACTTTTTTTTTAAAGTGGATAAAAGATAAATCAGTATACTTAATTACGGGATCGGATAAGGATAAAACAATTGAACAAATTGGTATTAAAATATGGNAAAATGTAACAAGAGCTTACCAAAGTTGTGGGAATCAAGTCTGGGAAAAAGGAAATCTAATTTTAGAAAGACCATTCCCATTATCTAATGAACTGAATTCATTTTTTCAAAGCATATTAAGNAATACTAAATGGNAAAAAAAGTTTGGCAATCACATTGAAGAAAGAGTTGGATTAATTAATTTCTCTACAATTGGAAGAAACTGCCCTCAAAATGAAAGAGAAAGATATTATCAATGGGATAAAACCAGAAAAGAAAGGGAAGTTATATGTAAAAAATTAATGCTAAATTTTCCGGAATTAGAAGCTTCTGTTGGGGGACAAATAAGTATTGATGTTCATCCTAAAGGAGCNAATAAAAGTCAAATTCTTGATGATTTATCAGGTGAAATTTACTTTTTTGGCGATAAAACTGAAATAGGTGGTAATGACTACCCGATTGTAGAAAGATTAAATAAAGAGGAAAGAAAATATAAAATTTATACAGTACCTAATCCTGAAAAGACCTTAGAAATATTACAAAAACTAAACTAATTCTTTTACTTTTTGTGCCGCTTCTTTCAGTATTGTAGTAGAATGTACTTTCAAACCACTGTCTTCAATAATTTTTTTAGCTTGCTCTGCATTGGTGCCTTGTAATCTTACAATTATTGGAACATTTATTTCTCCTATATTTTCGTAAGCATCAACAATACCTTGGGCTACTCTATCACACCTAACAATTCCTCCAAAAATATTAACCAGAATAGCTTTAATATTTTTATCTTTTAATATTATTCTAAATGCTTTTTCAACCCTATTCGCATCTGCTGTTCCACCTACATCTAAAAAATTAGCAGGATTTCCTCCAGCTAATTTAATTATATCCATTGTAGCCATTGCAAGTCCAGCTCCATTNACAATACATCCAACATTTCCATCTAACTTAACATAACTTAAATTTGCTTGAGAAGCTTCNACCTCTAAAGNATTTTCNTCCNTAAANTCTCTCATTTCTTGATGGTCAGAATGTCTGAAAGATGCATTTTCATCAAGAGTTACTTTTGCATCTACAGCAATAATTTTATCATCGGAGGCTTTTATTACTGGATTTATTTCGAAAAGTGAAGCATCAGATTCATGATAAGCTGTATATAAACTACTNATAAAATCACACATATTAGTATTTGCTTCATTCTCTAATCCCAAATTATTTGAAATAGTTTCACATTGCTTTTTTGTTAAACCTATACTTGGATCTATTTCTTCTTTAAAAATCTTATCTGGTGTGTTAGCCGCAACTTCTTCAATATCTACACCACCTTCACTTGAATATACAATAATATTTCTTCCAGTATTTCTGTTTAATAAAACAGAAATATACATTTCACTAATCTCATTTGGACCAGGATAATAAACATCTTCTGCAATTAAAACTTGATTTACTTTTTTNCCTTCTTTACTAGTTTGAGGAGTAATTAAGTTCATTCCAATTATAGATTCCGAGTGCATACGGACTTCATCAATACTCTTTGCTAATTTTATACCCCCTCCTTTTCCTCGTCCTCCAGCATGAATTTGAGCTTTTACTACAAAAAATTTTGTTCCAGTTTCATTAGATAACTTTTCAGCCATAGAACATGCTATTTCAGGGTTATCTGCAACATAACCCCTTTGTACGATAACTCCATAATTTGATAAAATAATTTTACCTTGATATTCGTGTATATTCATAATATTTTTTGTTGTTGAACAAAAATAGTTTATTTAGTTAAAATAAACACGACCTTTAATTATATTTATGCTTCAAATGAAAAAAATAATTATTGTAGTTTTTTTACTATCATCTTTTCTATTTTCACAAGACAGAAAAGAACTGTCAGCTACCAAAATTTCATCACCTCCAAAAATTGATGGAATCTTAGATGAAGATTATTGGTATGATACAAAATCTGCACAAAATTTTTTAATGCTAGAGCCGTATAATGGCAAAAGTGAAAGATCTACTGAAAAAACAGAGGTTATTATATTGTATGATGACGAAGCTTTATATATTGGAGCAAAGTTATTTGACTCAAGATCATATGAAATATTAAAGGAATTTGGCCCAAGAGATGAGAAAAATAAAAATGCTGATATGTTTGAGATTTGGCTTAANCCATTTAATGACGGCCTTAATCAATTTAATTTTGGAGTAACTGCTGCNGGTGTTCAATTTGATGGAATTTTCAACGGTCAAGATTTAGATATGAACTGGGATGCTGTTTGGGAAAGTGAAATTAGTCAAACTGACAAAGGATGGTTTATCGAAATGAAAATACCATATTCAGCAATTAGATTCCCGAATAAAAAAACACAAGAATGGGGTCTAAATATGGTTAGAGGAATTAGAAGATATCGTGAATTCTACTCATGGAATTTTGTAGATATTGAACAATCATTAAGATCGAATCAAGATGGATTACTTACTAATATTAAAAATATTACTCCTCCCGTAAGGTTATCTCTGTACCCATATTCAAGTATATATTATGAAAATTATAATAAAAAAAATCAATTTTATTTTAATGGTGGTTTAGATTTAAAATATGGTATTAGTGAAAATTTCACATTAGACATGACCCTAATACCTGATTTTGGTCAAACAAAAAGTGATGATTTTATACTCAATACTTCACCTTTTGAAATACGATATGATGAAAATAGACCATTTTTTACTGAGGGTACAGATTTATTTAATAAGGCTGGTCTTTTTTATTCAAGAAGAATAGGGCAAGTTCCAAATTATGAAATAAGTGAAGGTGATATAATTACAAATCTACCGACTGCAATACCTATAATTAATGCAACTAAAATATCAGGAAGAAATAAAAATAATTTAGGAATTGGAATTTTTAATGCNATAACTAACAAAACTTATATTACAATAGAAAATGAAGGTTTAGCTAGAGAACAATTGCTACAACCATTAACAAATTATAACTTAATAGTATTAGACCAAACTTTTAACCAAAATTCTAGTATAACATTTACCAATACAAATGTAAATGGCTTTAATAAAAACTACCGAAAAGCAAATGTTTCCTCAATTCTTTTGAGCCTAACTGAAAAAAATAATATTTACAATTTGACATCTAAAATAAATTTTAGTCATATTGATATGAATGAAGCCAAAGAATTAGGTTTCTTGTCATTTATTAAAGCTGAAAAAATTAAAGGTAAATTTAGATTTGAAATATCTAATTATATTGAAAGTGACAGATATGACCACAATGACTTAGGATACTTAAGGGACAATAATGAAGTTGTAACTAATTTAGGACTTGGATATTACATATTTGAACCTATTGGAAAAATAATCAAAGCAGAGTCCGAGTTTGAGGCTGAACATAAAATGTTATACAATCCTTTTAATTATAAGCAATTAGAACTAGAATCAAAATTACATGTTGTTTGGAAAAACCACTTATTTACAGGTTTGAGTGCAAAATATAATTTTGAAGAACATGATTATAATGAATCNAGAAGAAATGGTCAAATGTTTTTAAGACCANCGAGACTTAATTCATCTATATATACATCTAGCGATTATCGCAAAAAATTTGCTTTAGACACAAGACTGGGAATAAAATATTCAAAAGAAAATAAAAATAATAAACTATACTTAAGAATATCTCCTAGAGTTCGTTTAAATGACCATCTTTCATTNATATATATATATGTAAGAGAAAATGAGAAAAATCAATTTGGATATATTAGCCAAGAAAATGATGAGATTATTTTTTCTAAAAGAGATCAGTTGACATATACAAATAAACTTATTTTTAATTACACAATCAATACTAAAATGTATTTTAATGTAATATTACGTCATTACTGGTCCAGATTTGAAAATAAAAATTTTTATAAATTGAATAATAATGGTACTTTGAGTAATACTAGTTCAATTATAGAGGATTCAGATATCAATTTTAATTCTTGGAATATTGACTTTTCTTTTTCGTATGAAATTTCACCTGGTTCATTTTTGTCTTTCTTTTGGAAAAATCAACTGTTAGCTGAAACAAATGAATTGGAAGATAATTTTTACAATAACATTATAAATACTTTTGATTCTCCTATGCTTAATTCATTATCTTTAAAATTAACTTACTATTTGGATTACAATAATTTAAAATCAAAAAATGATAGAGTTAAAAAAAATAAATAAATCATACGGAGATCTACATGTTTTGAAAAACATAAATTTATCAATTTCAAAAAAAGAAATATTATCTATTGTAGGTCCTTCAGGTGCTGGTAAAACCACATTATTAAAAATTATTGGAAAACTTGAGGATATGGATTCAGGTAAAGTTATTTATAATGGGGAAGAGATTAATAACCTAAAAGGATCCAGACTATGTGAATTCAGAAATAAAAAAATAGGTTTTGTGTTTCAATTCCATCATTTAATGCCAGAGTTTACTGTGATGGAAAATATTTGTATGCCTGCTTATATAAATCGAAATTTTAAAGAGAGTGAAAAATATGCATATCAATTAATGGATACGTTAAATATTAAAGAAAAAAAAGATAAATTCCCAACAAATCTTTCAGGAGGAGAGCAACAAAGAGTTGCTATAGCTAGAGCATTAATTAATAAACCTGACTTAGTTTTAGCTGATGAACCATCAGGCAATTTGGATACTGAACAAGCTAAAAGTATGTATGATTTGTTTAATACATTAAGAAACCAATTCGATCAAACTATTGTTATAGTAACTCATAATAATAATCTAGCAAAACTTTGTGACCGAACAGTCACTTTAGAGGATGGTATTGTTTCATAAAATAATAATAAAATTGTAAATTTGATGATCGATGAAATTCGAGAATCCAACAATATTATATTTTTTAATCTTACTGATAATTCCTATCATAATACATTTATTTAATCTAAGGAGATATCAAAAAGAATTTTTTAGCAATGTAATTTTTCTAAAAAATATTAAAGAGAAAAGTAGAAAAAAAAAGAAAATAAAAAATTTAATAATTCTTTTTTCTAGATTAACGCTGATTACAGCAGTTATACTAGCTTTCGCGAAGCCAACTATAAATAATAAAAAAATACCAACTTCAAGCGCTGTATCTATATATATTGATAATTCATTAAGTATGGATGTATTAAATACAGAGACAAACAAAAGTTTAATTGATGAATCAAAAGAAATTGCATTAAGCATAATTAACAGTTTGGATGAAAACCAGAAAATTAATGTAATAACAAATGACTTTTCTTATAATAATCAAATATTTTATGGCAAAGAAAAAGCTAAAGAAATAATTAACTTAATAAATACTTCTCCATTTAGTTCCTCATTATGTAATATAATTGAAAAGCAAAAAAATATTTATGATAAAAAAAACTCATTACATAAATTTATTTTATCTGATTATGATTTTAATTTTACATCAAATTCAAATTGTAATGTTGAAGAAATAAAGTTATTATCAACAATAAAAGTGTCGGGATTGAAAACCGATAATATAAGTATAAATAGCTGTAAGTTCGAACACCCTTTTCACCAAAAAAATGAAGTAGGGAAATTAATTATAGAACTTGAAAACCATAGTGACCTAGATGTTGAATCTGCTCAATTTAAACTGTATATTAATGAAAAACAAAGAGGAATTTATAATGCAAGATTGCCTAAAAAATCAATTGTTATAAAAGAAATTGATATTATTAACAATGAAAACGGAAATATAAAAGGAAAAATTGAATTACAAACAAAGGATAACTATAAGTATGATAATACATTATTTTTTTCATATGATATTAAGAGAAAAATAAATATTCTATCTATCTATGATGAAAAACCATCTAGAGAATTAAATGCAGTTTTTAATGACTCACTATTTAACTTAACAAATTATAATAAAAATCAAATTAAAATATCTGAATTAAAAAACTATGATTTAGTTATTCTTGACCATCTAAGCGAAATACCTACGGGTCTAAATTTTAATATTAATAAAATCCTAGAACAAGAAAATAATATCCTTATTATTCCAGCTAAAGAAATAAAAAAAGAATCATATAATACATTTTTAAGTTCTTATAATATTGACAATATTTCCGAATGGGCAAAAAAAGATCTTAAGCTAAAATATATCAATATAAATCACTGGATATTTAGCAATGTATTTAAAGAAAGTGATAAAAAAATTGATCTTCCTAAAATTAAAGGTTACTATAAAGTTGAAAAAAAGAATTTATCTAGCAACCGAATCGATATTCTCAAATTAATTAACAATGATTTCTTTTTCGCAGAATACAAAAGAAAAAACGGGAGTATTTTCTTATGCACCAGTCCATTGAGTAATAATGATTTTTCTGATCACGCAATATTTCTTCCAATTATGCATAATATTAGTAGAAATAATAATTCAAAAGAATTGTATCATATAATTAAAAAAAATCTTGAAATAGAAGTTGGTAATGTTTTCACAGATGAAAATGTTCCATTAATTAAGTTTTTTAAAAATAAAGAAGAAGAAACATCTTTTTATTCTGATTTAAAAAGAACAAAAAATAATAATTATTTAAAATTAAATAATGAAATTAAAGTAAATGGAAATTACCATATATATCAAAAAAATAATAAAGGTATTTTTTTAGAAAAATATTTAAGTCTAAATTATGATAGAACAGAGGGAAAGATAAATCACAATAAAAACTATTCACAGAATTTAGCAAAATTAGGACTAAATTTAAATAAATTTGAAGAAAATAAAACTCTTGGTAAAGAGTCAATAAATTTATCATTATACCTAATGTATATATCTATTTTTTTATTTTTAACTGAACTTTTACTTTTAAAATTTTGGAGACAATAAATTACTTATTAAAGTCCGCAACAATAATTGATCCTAAATCAATTTTCAATGGAAAAAAAAGAGATGTCTTAATAAAAGGCGACAAAATACATGATATTAAAAAAAGGATTTCAATAAATGAACCTTACATTGAAATTAAGAGCAAGGATTTACATATATGCCCAGGTTTTATTGACTTACATACAAGAATTTATGAACCTGGAATGGAATTCAAAGAGGATTTTAAATCAGGACTAGATGCTGCCCGTCAAGGTGGTTTTACTGGAATTGTTCATATGCCAGGTACTACTCCACCCATTCAAAATTCATCAGATATTACTTTTATTCTAAATAAAAATGAAAAAAATATAATTGATGTATATCCTACTGGATGCCTAACAAAAAATATGGATGGAAAAGAAATTACCGAAATATATGACATGAAAAAAAATGGTGCTGTAGCATTTACAGATGATAAAAAGTCAATTGAAAATGCAATGTTAATGCAAATTGCAATTGAATACACAAAACAATTCAATACTACAATCATGAGTACTAGTTATGATTACAATATGTGTAATGATGGCCAATTAAATGAGGGGAAAAAAAGTACAATGTTAGGACTAAAAGGAATCCCTAGTATTGCGGAAGAAATTAGAATTGCAAGAGATATTGATTTAACAGAATACAGCGAAGGAAAATTACATATATCAACTGTTTCCACTAAAAAATCATTAAATCTGATAAATAAAGCAAAAAAGAAAGGCATTAAAATAACATGCGACATTGCAGCTCATCAATTAATTTTATCGGACGATATGATAAATGATTTTGATACTAATTTTAAAATATTTCCGCCAGCTAGAGATAAAAAAACAATTAAAGAACTGATAAAACAAATACAAAACGGAACAATTGATATTATATGCTCTGACCATAGTCCTGTTGAAATTGAAAAAAAGAAGTGTTCATTTAATAATGCTGACTTTGGGATTATAGCTCTAGAAACAACTTTTCCAATTTGTAACTCTGTTCTAAATAATCATGTGTCAATTGAAAAAATTGTTGAATTACTAAGTGTCAATCCTCGAAAAATATTAAATATTCCTCATCCTAAAATAGAGCTAAATAAAATAGCAAACATAACTATTTTTGACCCAACTGAAGAATGGGTCTATTTAGAAAAAAATATAAAATCTAAATCCAAAAATAGTCCCTTTATAAATAAAAAATTCATTGGAAAAATTATTGGGATTATTAATAAAGGGGCAATTAATCTTAATAATTAGATTTTATTTAAAATATATAAAATATAGCTGTACTTAAATGATAGTACCTACCCCCTAAAATAGCAGTTAAATTATTTGCATTCAACTTTACCCTCAAATTATTATAATTAAAAATAACACCCAAATTTAAATTGATGGGGCTATATTTATTATAATTATAAGAGCTGGTCATTAAGATATTTTCATTAATTTTTCTAGAATACCCAAAATAATACATATTAAAAAAAGATAATTTATCATCACTATCAATCTGCTCAAAACATTGAATACTAATAAATATATCAGAATTTAAATTAGTCTCAAAACTAGATTCCATACTAAAATTTAATGGTAATCTTCTAACATAAGAGTCTTCTATATTATTACCAATAGCAAAAGTGTTGGACAAAGTATCTAATGTGTTTTCAATCTCTTCTGATATAATTTGATCCATACTATAATTAAAGCCATTAAATAAATAATTTGTATTTGAAGAGTGATGAAAAGCGTTTTTATTGAAGAAAATAAAACCAATATTTTCAAAAGATAAAGAAAAGTCAAATTTTGACAAATTATAGTTTACAGAGTAATCTATACTTAAACCAGGATTAGAAAAACCTATCAACTTAGCTGAACCTGATCTAGCATAAATATCTGTTGATATATATGTAGAAAAAGGAGTTTCTAAATTATTAACTGAATTTAAATTAAAAAAACTTTTTCTTAAATTAAAATTATTAATACCATGTAAAAAATTTAATCTAGCACCTATTTTAAATTGATTTAAATTAAAGGAGTACTGAAAGTAAAGGGAAGTATATTGCAATAAACTTAAAGTGTTACCTGAAAAATTTACAGATTGATTTAAATATTCTGAATTTCCGTTCCAAATTAAATTTAATAGATTATTTTTTAATTCCATATTAGCATAAATATGATGACTTAAACCTATATGTATATATCCATTTTTTTTGGGGTAACCATAACTAAAAATATTATTATCTATAAAAGTGAATATTTCTAAGTGATTATTATTACTAATATAATTTTCAAAATCAATTTTATTACTTTTAAAATTGTACCAACTAGATATTGGATGTTTTGTTAAAAAGTTAATATTGTTTGAACTAAAAGGAACAGCTAAAATTGTATCATCAGAAAAAAATACTAAAGGAGGTTTTGCACTTTGTAAATCCTGCTGTGTTTTNATTTGAGAAAAACATAAAGAACATAAAAANAAAAAAAAGAAAAAAAAATTATTCATTAAAGTTTATTTGTATTTGTAAGCCCATATTTACTAAAAATTCATAATCAGAATATAATTTTATTGATTGATTTTCTTCTGTNTTTANTGTGACATCCAAAACTAACTGATTAGAGTTTAAAAAACTCTGAACCTCATCATCATTTAAAAATAAATTATTTTGAGTNGCAACACTTTCTATTAAATAACCCTCTTCATCAATAATCCCGGAAGAAAAATTTGCTACTTCTAAAGTATCTAAAGTAATATTTGTTATTGAATCTCTAAGTAATAAGTCTAACTTTGTATCTAAAGGAAATCCATTATCAATATTCATAAATAAAGTTAAATTTTTTACTTTTTGATAATTTACATCTAATTCATTTAAAATAATAGTGTCCTTTAGGCTTATATTAGCTACATTTAAAGACATTGGAAAATCAACTTCAACCCCTAAAGACAATTCCGTGTCTGAACTAATGTAATTTAAACTTTCCGNATTCCCCTCAATTGTTGCTGTTCCAAAATACTCAATTTGCTCAGGTGGGAGAGCAATAATGTCGTCAATAGTTGAATTGTTTTTATCATAAATCCATAATTGGGATATAGTATCTCCATAAAAAATAGGTTGCTCAATATTTTCGTTAAAATTAAATACAGCATTATTACCAAATGGAGAAAATGCATTAAGTCCTGCTTGAATATTAGCAGCTATACCAACTGTATTAAATACTCTTATAACAAACTTCGGATCATCTAAAATTAATCCACTATCAAAATCTTCAAAAATGGACAAATCCACATCAACAATTTCNCCTCCTAAATCAATTTCATAGTTACCAAAATATCCATCCGCATATTCAATTGTTAATTCNGAAAACATTAAACTTATATTTGCNTCATCTTGATTTGATAATGATACTATCTCTTCTTCAGTGTCTAAAATTGCGCTAACTTGAATAGGTATTTTATTGAAAGATTGCGTTGGATCAGTTGTTAAATCAATATTTAATCCTGCTAAATCAATCTCTTCAATTACAGGTTCTAATCCTGCATAAATTGTTCTTTGAGTTTCAAATATTTGGCCATTAAGTGTAGCTGAGGGGAAACTAAAATATAAAATAACATTAGTATTTAAAGTAGATTGTAATTCACATACTATTTTACCTGTTTTAAGTGTTAAATTATGAATTTGTTCTCCATTCTCTAAATTAAAATCAACAGTTGTGTTATAACTAACTAATTCTTGATTGTTAAAAGCCATAGTAACATTTGAAACATTAATATCAGAAATTTGAAAATATATATTTATTCCGCTTTCAGGGCTAATTAAATACTCTTCTAGATTATCTACTTCTTGGAGGATAAAAGAAGTGAAATCTGCAAAGACATTATTATCTAAAGTTANACCAGATAAATCNAAGGGCATATATTGAGTTTCACCTGGATTAATTTGAAAAAATTCAAACAAACCTATGTTTCCCGCGCCTGTCGATAAATCTAGCCCAACAGATTCTATATTAATTGGTAAGTTGTTTTTAATTCCTATAGATAAATTTCCTGATATAAAAGATAGTTGATTGAAATTATCTAATTCTATTTGTGTTGANCCTAAATCAACCATNCTTAAAAGATTAAAAACAGAACCCTGAACAATTACACCTTCNGGNGGAAAAGGNACTTCAATTCCAAGTTGACTNGCAAGACCAGCAGCTATAGGATCGTCAATTATTAATTGTTCTAATGAATATAATAGCTCTTCATTAAAATCATCAATTTCCAAGTCTTCAAAAGAATAATACTCAGAAATACCCTCCTGATTAGGTATATCAATGATAGAGTCCGAATTAAATGAAAAAATATTATCATCTCTAAAGGCTAAACTTATAAAATTTGAATCATCATAAACAACAGACCCTTCTTCAGGGATTAAATCTCCTAGAGTTAATTTAATATTTGCTAGAGGGGTAATGATTTCTGGAGACCAGTTAGTTGTTTCCATCTTTCTTTCACAAGAAGAAAAAAAAATGGAAAATAAAATTAATAAGGAGAAATAAATATTTAATTTCATGTTATAAATTTACCTAAAATAAAGAACTTTATTTATGAAGCAGTTAATTAAAAGAGGCAAGTTTTTTTTAATAGCAGGCCCATGCGTGATTGAAAATGAAAAGGATACAATTGAAATTGCAGAAAAAATTAAAAAAATAACAGATGAGCTTAATATACCATTTGTATTTAAATCTTCTTATAAAAAAGCAAATAGAACAAAA
>NHFO01000054.1 GCA_002170235.1 Flavobacteriales bacterium TMED113 | reverse complement strand
AGCATATGCAACTATAAGTGACGCAAGACCACCTAAAATAAAAGCAATACCGTCAAAGAAAGCACCTGATCCTGAAAAATTCATTCCCATAAGCATTACAGGAATAGAGTACATTATTAAGATTAATGCATATATTTCTCCTGAAACAATTATATTTTTTGGAATATAGCTTTGAAAGAAAAAGGGTAATATACCGTTGTAATTTTCTGTATTTAACTGAACAGCACGTTTTCTTATTAAACCGTATCCATACCAAGCAGTAAATAAAGTGACAGGTAATCCAATGATAAATGCTAAAACACCTTTAAAGCCCCCATTCATTAAAAAACCAAATTCCCCAAATGCCATAACACAAAAGTATATTGGAAGTCCTATAAGAAATGCAAATGCAGAAATATGAAATGTAAGTACCATTATTAATTTAAATATATTTCCACTATCCAGTTTATCTGTTATTGATAAAACCAGTTTTTTATACATTTTATCAAAAAAANTAATATTTATGAATGGAAAGTTTCTTTCCATATTATTATTTGTATTGTTGTGNTCCATGTTTTCTNATTTAATTATCCTACTCTTAAGGATTTTCGGAATTCTCCTTTTTTGTGATGTAAATATATGAAAAAAGACTCTTATTATAAANGAGGGTTTTAGATTTGNTGNATTNCNCTACNCTTATTTTGAGCCNTTTNTAAAGTTACTTTCATAAATGCTAAAATAAAAAAACCTTACAANNTGTAAGGTTTTTGTTTAGTGGTACCACCAGGAATCGAACCAGGGACACAAGGATTTTCAGTCCTTTGCTCTACCAACTGAGCTATGGTACCATTTTTGGCAAATATATAACATATTTAAAATTATTGTAGTATCATTTTATAAATTTACATTACCACAATAATTATTTATATGCGTTTATTAGTTGATATAGGAAATACAAGAATAAAGTTAGCTGTCTTTAATAAAAATAAAATACTTAGAGTTTTTTCAGAGCCCATGCTTTCGAAATCATTGGTATATAATTTGATGAACAAGTATCCTAAAATAAATTTGGTTTTCTCTTTATCTTCAAATAAAAATGTAGAATTAAACAGAAATCATTTTGATAAATTCAATTTAAAATTTATAGAATTTAATAGTAATAAATATGCGTCATTATTCTCATCTTATGAAGGTGGCCTAGGTGATGATAGAATGGCTTTATCTATTGGGGCCTTGTCAATATATAGCCAAAACACTTTAATTATAGACATGGGAACTTGTGTTACATATGATTTAGTTTTGAATGGAATTTATAAAGGTGGGCAAATAAGCCCGGGGCTACAATCTCGATTAGAGTCATTAAAACAAACNACCTCTAGTTTNCCATTATTAAATTTTGATATTCCTGAAGATTTTATAGGAACTTCTACTGAAAAATGTATTTTATCGGGTNTTTATTATGGGTTGCTAAGTGAAATAGAATTAATGATNAAACGTTATACTTCTGCAAATCAGTTGACTGTTGTNTTAACAGGNGGCGACTCTNAATATTTTAAAAAAAACATTAAAAATGTGATTTTTGATGATAATTTATTAATGAAAGGATTAAATTGCATACTAAATGAAACTATTTAACTTTAAATATTATTTATTATTTTTTCTTCCACTAATAACTTTTTCTCAAGTTAATACATACTCCCCATATTCTTTTTTTGGAATTGGTGATTTAGCACCATCATCTTTTTCGCAACAGTTATCAATGGGTGGGTTAGGAAATTCATTTTTTGAGAGAAATCAGTTAAACTTTTCAAATCCTTCTAGTTATTCATTTTTGGAATTGTCGTCNATTGAATTAAGTGGTTATATGAATTTTAATAATCTTAGTCAAAATAATCTTAGTCAAGATAATATTAATACTAATATATCTGCTTTNGGTATTGGTTTTCCAATATCAAAAAAAGCTGCAATGGCTTTTGGGTTAAAACCTTATAGTTTCGTAGGCTATAATGTAGAAGATCAATCCTTTGACAATACTTTAGGTACTGTAGATTATAATTATATGGGATCAGGTGGGTTAAATAGTGCAATTTTTGGATTGTCATATTTGTTGTTTGATAAAATTTCATTTGGCGCTAATTTAAACTATCATTTTGGTACAATTAATCAAATTAATGAAATTGAATTTGATACAACAGGATTTTTAAATTACAGAGAAAGAATATCAACTATTGTCAGAGATTTAAAATTTGACTTTGGTGTTGGATACAAACAAAAAGTACGTGATTATAATTTTCAATTTGGTTTAGTTTTAAGCCCAAGTGTTAATATGAAGAGCAAAAGAACTATTTTCTCTAACACTTATACATTATCAGGAACGTATGAATATTTTGGGGATACTATTTCAGATTATGTGGCTGATTTAGGGAGTCTAAAAATCCCAAATTTTATGGGCATAGGCTTTAGTATAAATAAAGAAAAAAAATGGTATTTAGGAATTGATTATAATTATACTAAGTGGGCTGACCANACTTTCTTTGGTCAAAACTATTCTTACATGAACAACCTTAATAATATTATTATTGGTGGATTTTGGACACCAAAACACTTGGATATTCATAATTATTGGAACACTGTTCAATACAGATTTGGANTATCCTACTCNTCTGGATATTTGGATTTAAATTCTTTTAATTCCGATGGCTTATCGTCATCATTATTAACAGATTATAATTTATCTTTTGGCTTAGGTTTACCAATTCCTAAAAATTTAAGTGAAGNAAATTTAGGCTTTCAGTATGGAATAAGGGGAACCATGAATAATAATTTAATTCAAGAAAGATATTTTAAAATTATATTTTCAATTACNTTTAATGATAAATGGTTTAATAAAAGAAAAATTGATTAATTATGAATAAAATTATATTTGCTTTTTTTTTGTTTACAGTCTTAAGCTTTTCACAAGATATTGATTATAAGTATGGTCCCGATAAAACACTTACAGAAAATAACTTAAGCATATATGACCAGTTTTACAANCAAAAAAATTATGTGGACGCATACAAATCTTGGAAATATCTGTTAATTAATGCTCCCGCCCGTACAAAGAANATCTATATACATGGAAGTAAAATTGTAAAGCACCTTATTGACAATGANAATGACACTATACGTAGAGAGTTATTAATTGACACCTTATTATATATGTATGATAATAGAAATATTTTTTTTCCTGGAAAGGAGGGTTATGTTTTAGGTTTAAAAGGAAAAGATATGTATAAGTATAGATCTAAAGAAACTGATGATTTATTATTATGCCAACAAACACTATATCAGTCATTTAAGTTGGATGGATATAATAGTTCAGCTACGACATTAAATTATTACTTCACAACTACNGCAAAACTTGTGAAATTTGGNGTAAAAGAAACTGAGGAGTTAATAGCTCTTTTTTCAGATGTTTCTGATGTTATAGATTATAGACAAGCTAGTTTGACGGAAAGTATTTTTAATGCTAAAAATGANTCATTATTAGATTCAAAGGGNCAAAAAAAATTACAAAAAAANGAAAAAGANCTTGGNAGGTTAGAAGATGTTAAGACTAATATTGAAAAGACACTAGCNCCACATTCTACATGNGAAAGTTTAGTTAAGTTATACTCTAAAAAGTATCAAGAAAATATAGATAATTTAGAATGGCTAAAAAGATCTGCTAAATTATTAATAAANAAGGAATGCACAGATGAGAAAATATATTTAGATATAGTTTCAATATTACATGAAAAAAANCCAACTTCTGAGTCTGCATTTAATATGGGNGTTAGAATGATAAGAAATAACAATAACAATGAAGCGTTAACATATTTTATGGAAGCTTTNGACAACGAAGATGATTATATAAATAAGTCAAAATATGCATTTTATGTTGCAAAAACATATTTTGCAAAGTTTAATANTTCAGATGATATNCAATTTTGTGTTTTAGCTAAAAAGTATGCAAATCAAGCTTCCTCTTTTCGTGTAGGCTGGGGAGANCCTTTTATCTTAATTGGTGATTTGTATGCNAAAACATCAACAAATTGTGGCAATGANCCTTTATCTAAAAAAGCAGGCTACTGGGCAGCAATAGAGAAATATGAATACGCAAAATTAATTGATTCAAAGTCATCAAGCTCAGCACAAAAAAAAATAGATATATATAAATCTCAAATTCCTTCACAAAGTTTATTATTTGAAAATAATTATATTGACAAACAAACATATTCGATTGATTGTTGGTATCAGGAAGTTGTCAAAGTTAGAAACATCATAGATTAATGAATTTAATTTTAATAATTATTCTCATTTTCTTTTTATCATGTGACAAAAAATCAAGTAGTTATAATATCGAAAAGTTAGAAGTTGCAGAACAAATGGAAACCAATTATTTTGATAATGAAAAAATGTTATTTTCATTAAANGCAGNACAAATGAAAAAAGAATCCCAAAATTTAGATTTGAATTTCGAACATAATTTTTTTTGTGTAACTAAAAATCAGTTATATTCAGATAAAATTTATGAAATACTTGATTCTCTTTTTTNAAAATTAAGTGANCCAGTTTTTACGGAGGTTTNCTATTTTTCATCAGGTGTATTATTAGATTATTTTGAAAATAATAATGAATTAAAGTTTAATATAAAATCTGATAACGCCATTCAGTATTTAGATAAGGATTTTATTCATCTAAAAAACAATGTAGTACTAAGCACACCAAATAATAAGAGCTTGCATACAAATAATTTATTTTGGGATAGTTCTAGTGAAATCGTTTGGACATATGANTCAATAGTTGTCAAAAACTTAGATTCTGTTCAAGGTAGAGGTTGTGGTTTATTTTCAATTGATAATTTAAGTAGTTTTAAAACTTTTGGAGTTAAGGGAAAAGTCAATTTAGAAGATTAGTTTTATGGATTATTTAGTTATTATTATTTCATTAATTTTTTCTGCATTTTTCTCAGGAATTGAAATTGCTTTTGTTTCAGCAAATAAGCTTGAAATAGCATTAGATAAAGAGAAAAATACATTTTCATCTAGTGTGGTATTTAGATTCTTAAATAATCANTCCAATTTAATAACATCTATGCTAATTGGAAATAATATTGCTCTAGTAATTTATGGAATATTTATGGCAAAGGTTTGTTCTCAACCATTTGAACAATTTTTAATTGAATATTTCAANTTTTCTCANGGCAATTCACTTTATTTTTTTGTTGGATTATTGGAGATTTTATTTTCCTCTATGATTGTATTATTAATAGCTGAATTTTTACCAAAAGCTATTTTTTCACTCATACCTAATAGGATTCTGAATATCTTTGCAATACCAATTTCTATAATCTACACAATTTTATATCCATTAGTTTTAATCATAGCTTTTTTTTCAAACTTTTTACTCAAAATTATTGGATTGAAATCCAAGGATAAAAAAATGAGTTTTAACCGNATTGATTTAGATAATTACCTTGATCAACATTATACAGAAAATCAGGAGAAAATTAATCCAGAAGTTGAAATATTAAAAAATGCTCTTGATTTTTCGTCAATTAAAGTTAGAGATTGTATGATACCTAGAACTGAAATTGAAAGTATTGAGGTCAAAAGTGGCCTAAATGAATTACATCAGAAGTTTATAAANTCAGGACATTCTAAAATATTAGTTTATAAAAATAGTTTAGATAATATTCTGGGATATGTTCATTCTTATGAACTATTTAAAAANCCAAAAGATATAAAAGATATACTTTTACCTATATCTAATTTTCCGGAAAGTATGTTTGTTCAACAAGCTTTAGATAATTTATTGTCATTGAAGCGAAGTATTGCAGTGGTAATTGATGAATATGGCGGAACTTCTGGTATTATTTGCATTGAAGATATTGTAGAAGAATTATTTGGNGAAATTGAAGATGAGCATGACAGTCCNGATTATATTGAAAAAAANATTAATAATCAAAAATANCTTCTTTCNGCTAAGCTAAAAGTTTCGTATTTAAATGAAAAATATAATTTTGATCTTCCTGAGTCAGATGATTATGATAGTATCGGTGGAATGTTATTAAAATATTTAAATCAAATGCCTAAAAAGGGAGAAAAAATAAGCATNGGNAATCATANTTTTATAAGNTCAAAAGTTACNGATACATCTATAGAGGAGGTTATATTTATGTTAAATAATAAATAAATTTGTATATTCGTACCCCAATTAAAAAATTAAGAAATGGCTATTTTACATACCTTACGAACTAATAGAGTGTTAAAAGTGTTTACTTTTATTGTTGTTGGAATAGGAATGTACTTATTTGTAGATCCTAAATTTGATGTACCTTTAAGTATTTACTACTCAATTACAGGACAAGAAAGAGATACTAATATTGGTATTGATGATGTTGGATCTATTTACGGTNATGTTATTGAACCCCAGATTCCTAATCAGCGAGGTGGTATAATAAACCCTGGAAATTTTGATGAAAAAATTAGTATACATAATTATATTAAGCAAACTACAAACTTCCTAAAGTTTAATAATATAGTTGATCAAAGAAAACCTATTAATGATAATAATATGGTTTGGGATGACCTAATTACATCTGCNTATGTTGATATGGAGATGAAAAGTATGGGTGTCAATTTTTCAAAGTTAGAACAAGTTGATCTTTATAAAGGATCGACAACAGGGTTAGACAATNTTCATAGTATATTTAATCAATGGTGGGGTCCTTTAGGTTTGTGTAATAAAACTCAAAATCCATTATGTGAGGATACTTTAACTTCTTTGCAGTTAGAAGAAAAAATAAATAATTGGAAAGAAGATTTAGAGCTTACAATTAGTGATGGAGAAAATTCAGAAAAAATCAATGCTATTAATTTACTTGATAGAAACGAAGTGTTCAAAAAATATTACATTGAAGACGAATCAAAGGTTCAAAAGTTTTTTTCTATTTATCAACAAGGTTATTTCATGCCGGATGAAATAGCACAGTCTGTTAATGTAAAAAATAATAGATCTGCGAAAGGTAAATATATATTTATACCTTTTAAAGATATTTCTAGTAAACTTGACTTTAAACCGTCTCAAGAAGAGATCGAAAATTATTACACAGATAACAGATCTAATTTCGCAAATAAGCAAAAAACTAGAGAATTAGATTATTATATTTTTACTGCTGAAAGAGATAATATTGAAAGCAAGGACTCTATTTATGATGTTGCTCGAGAATTTAATGATTCAGCTAAAACAGTAAAAGAATATAAAGATCAAGCAAGAAATTACAATATTAGGCCTGGAACTATCACTTTAAATTCTATTATGGAAACACAAATTCTTCCAAATATAATTACTGATTCTGATCAGGCAAGAAATATAGTGAGGTGGGCTTACGGTGTAAATAAAGATGATAGAAAAATTGAGCAAATTAATATAGGTGAAACATACCACTTTAAAATGGGAAAAACACAAATCATTTTTTGTTTAAATACTATAAATGAAAATGATTATAAATCTGTTGAAGATGTTAAAACAGAAATTATTAGAGAATTAACTAATCAAATGCGAGGAGAGGTGATTAATAAAGAGATAACTAAATTAATTAACTCTTCCATGGATATTGATGAATTAGCTAATGTATTAGTTCCGTCGTTCAATAATTTAGAATTAAATCAAATTGAAAACTTAAAATATTCAGATAATAAGTTTAATGATCGAAATATAATTGATAATGAATTAATTGGCACCTTTTTTGGCATGCCTTCAAAGATAATATCTGAACCTTATATTGGACAAGAAGGTGTTTATATATTACTTAAAGAAAGTATACAAGAAAAATCTAATAAATCTTTTGATCAAACAAAAAGAAACCTGATATCTAATTCTATATTCTTTCTTCCAACAAATTTTAGAAGTCAAATTATTACTCAAGCAAAACAAAATGGTTCGGTTATAGATAATAGATTTTATTTATACTAAGATCTACCTTAGAACTTCCATTCTATATGAATCAAGTTTAATTAAATAGAACAATAAAATAGTCATTGATATTAGCGATGAGCCTCCGTAACTAATAAAGGGAAGTGGTATTCCAACCACTGGAAATATTCCTATGCACATGGAAATATTTATTAAAAAATGTATAAATAAAATTGAAGCAACTCCATATCCNTAGACTCNNGAAAANGTAGATTTTTGCCTNTCACTAATTATTAGTATTTGGTAAAATAAAATAAAGAATAAAAATAAAAGAAAAAAACACCCAATAAANCCAAATTGTTCTGCTATAGCAGAAAAAATAAAATCAGTACTTTGNTTNGGTACAAAAGCNCCATTTGTTTGNGTNCCTTTTTTATAACCTTCACCNANAAAACCTCCATTTCCAACTGCTATTAATGATTGTTGAACATTATAACTTGTGCTTAATTTTCCAAAAACCATGTCTATTCTNTCTTTTTGATGATTAGGTAAATTATTGTAAGTATAATTTATTGNTAATGATAGAACNANNCCTGTAGTAATTAATANTAAAGTATTTTTAATNTANTGTTTCATTTTATTAAAAAGTAATAAAATGAGAATGGCAGCTGGAATAAAAATAAATATGGTTGGTAAAAAGCCAAATAGAATTGTNCCTACTCCTATATGCATTGTATAAATGATAAAAATGGGAATCCACCTAGATAAACCCTCTCTAAATAAGGGTAGAATAAAGCAACAAAAAATTAATGCAGAACCAGCATCAGGTTGCATCATAATTAAAAAAGTTGGTAAAATAACAATTAGAAAAATAATTCCTAAATGCTTATTTCTTCTTTCTTTAAATAAAAAAATGTTGTATCCAGATAAGTATTTACCTATTGCTAAAAGAGTGCCAAATTTAGCAAGTTCAGATGGCTGAAAACTGAATGACCCAAAATTAAACCATGATTTAGCTCCAAATTTTTCAGTTCCAATAATTAGAACCAATATTAGTAAAAAAACAGCGATACTATATATTAGATATGCTAAAGAAATTAAAAATTTTCCATCTAAGACTAATATAAAAAAACCAATAAATAAACTAATACTTGTAAATATTATTTGTTTCTTAAATTCTGAGTTATCAACAGATGACAATGCAATTAGTCCTATAGAAACTAATATTATATATATAAAGATTAATTTCCATTCAATAAATTTATATTTAGGACTTCTAATCATATAATGTTTCATTAANTTTTCTTATAACTTCTTTTTTCCAAAATTTACTAAGNTTAGGTCTGTTTATAAATGTTGTATCAATTTCTCCATTTATATATTGTTCGATACATAAACTAGCAATTGGTGCTGCTATNGATCCACCTGAGCCTCCATTTTCAACGTATACGCAAATTGCAATTTTTGGATCTTCTTTTGGNGCATACGCAATAAAAACGGAGTGATCTTCTTTTTTTTCATATGACCCTGTTTTTGAATTAATACCACCGTTTTCAACAGTTCCTGTTTTACCTAAAATATTAATATTATTAATTANCGCTTGAGGAGCTGTGCCTTTTTTACTAGTTATTACTTTTTCCATACCTAATTTTATTTTATTAAAGTATTCATTAGATATAGAAACGTTCTTTTTTTCTGTTAAACTTGAGTCAATATCTTCCCANTCTTTACATTTTACATANGGCTTTACAGTTTGTTCGTTNCAAACTTTTTTAATTATATGTGGTGTATAAAAATATCCATTATTTGCAAGTATAGCTGTATAATTTGCAAGTTGAATTGGNGATGTTAACATTTCTCCTTGCCCAATGGCTAGTGATATAATNTATGTAGATGTCCAGTAATTTTGATATTTATTATAGTAATAATTACTATCAGGTATTTTTCCAGGAACTCCTGTATATAAATCATTATTTAAATAATTNCCAAACCCAAACTCGTTCATATATTTTTTCCATTTATCAATACCATAATTTTTTGATTTTGCATGAATTGTTTTGTGGAATATTTCAGAAAAATAAGAATTACAGGATTGTTCTATTGCATTTGTTAAGTTTAATGGATCGTGGTCTATTCCGTGACATAAAACTCTTTTATTTGGATGAACCCAGCCATATTTACAGTCAATTTTTTCCTCAGGTGAAATAATATTTTCTTCTAAAGCAATTAATGCTGTTAGCATTTTAATAGTAGANCCAGGTGGATAAGCAGATGATATTGATCTATCTANTAATGGCTTATTTAGATTTTTTTCTAGGATGGGATACATTTTAGTTCTATTAGTAGCAATCATATTATTTGGATCATAACTTGGACTTGTTGCCATGCATAAAATTTCACCACTTGNAGGCTCAATTGCCACAATACTTCCGTTATAGCCTTTAAGTAATTTTTGGCTAATTTCTTGAAGCTCAGAATCAATAGTAATCATAATTGATTTNCCTGGACTTTGAAGGGTATCATATTCTCCGTTTCTGTAACTGTATTTAGGGACACCTACAGAGTTAGTTACAATATATTTAACCCCCTTTTTTCCCCTAAGTAATTCTTCGTATGATTTCTCAATCCCGGTTTTACCAATTTGATTTCCTTTAGTATAATAATTACTTGAATCAGAATCCAATTCATTTCTATTTATTTCACCAGTGTACCCTAGTAAGTTAGCAGCGTAGTTAATTTGATATTTTCTAATCATTCTAGTTTTAATCAAAAAGCCCTCCCATTTGAGACTTAAGTTNTCAACCTTATTTTTAGCAATATTTTTTAANAAAACTGATTGTTTTTTTTGAGAGTAATTTTTTGCAGATTTGACCTTATCTTCGAAAAAATCAATATATTTTAGTGTGTCTATATTGATGCTATTGCTGTCAATTATGTTAAAATATTTGCAAAAATTAATAATCTCAATTGTATCTTTTAACTTCAGTTTTTCTGGGATAATCATTAAGTCGATTATACTATCATTTTTCACTAAGAGTCTTCCGTTTCTATCATAAATTAAGCCTCTTTCAGCATCAATGAACTCTTTAATTTGAGAATTATTAGAGGCTAGTTCTTCGTATTTATTATTATTAATAATTTGTATATAGAATATTTTATAAAATAAAATAATAACAAAAATTATTATCACGAGATAAACGAAAAATTGTCTATTTGTTAAGGTTAAATTTTTCATTGTTTTTTGTAAAAAATATAATACAAGGAAATTAAAAAAGTAACAGAAAATAAAGTGCTAAGTAAACTAATTTTTAAAGTATAAAATATATTAGCCAAATAAGAAAAATTAAATAGAATAAAATGGTGAAAAAAAGTGGCGCTAGTTAGATATAAGCACAATCTATAGAAATTTAGGTAGTTGAAATCAAATTCTTGAATATTATACCCGCGTATAGAAATAATTCTAACAAATGAGTTTCTTAGGTACGCTAAAGTTAATGTAGAAATCGCATGAACTGGCCCTATATCCTGAAATGTTAACGATCCAATATCAATAATTAGCCCAATAGAAAAGCCATAGATTAATATAAAAACTTTATTTGTTTGAATAGGTAGAAAAAGTATGCTAATGATATATAAATATGGATTTATATATTCAAAAAAAAGAAATTCATTTAAAACAAAAATCTGAAGTAATATAATTAAAATAGCTGATGTTATTATATTCATTTTTGAAAATCATTTAGTTCATCGAAAAGAATATCTTTTAAAATATAAACTTCATCTATTCTTTTAAAGTCTACCCCTAACAAAATTTGTACTTTTTGACCATTGGAAGATATTTTGGGCTTTATTTCATTAATTTTCCCAACATAAATTCCTTTAGAGCTAAAAATAGAATCACCAATATTTACTCTTATATCAATTCCTATATCAAGCTGAGCGAACTTTTTAGATTGGCCGTCCCATGTAAGAAAACCAACGCCTAGAAGATTGTTTTTTTTTCTTATTTCTACATATTCAAAGGTATTTAAGTGAAGGAGTGTTTTTACTTGGCAAAAACTTTTAGTAACCTTACTAACTGATCCTATCACGCCATTTTTATTATGGACTTGCATACCTTTTTTTATACCATTATTTCTTCCCTTATTTAATAAAATAATATTTTTTTGTAAAGTCCAATTATTTTTCTCCACTCTTGCATGTATATACTTGTATCTTTTGAATAGAGAGTCATTCAAATTAATATTTATACTATTTTGTTCTATTTCAGATTTCAGATAATTATTTTTTGATTTTAAAATGAGTATATCATTTTTTAATTTTTCTATATATATATTTAATTCAGTATTCTTTTTATCTAGTGAAAAATAGTTAATAAATTCCGTTTTCGATGAATGCATTTTGTTAAACATGTTATCAATTAAATTGAAACTAATATTTTCGTGATAAGGATTTATTTTGAAGATCAAGGAAAAACAAACTACAAATAAAAATATGAAAATAATAAAAACATGGTTTTTTATTAATATAGAATATAAAAATCGCATATTTTAATTTATCTCATTAGAAAAGGGTATCTATCTACATTTTTTAATGCTATGCCTGTTCCTCTAACTACAGCCCTCAAAGGATCTTCAGCTATAAAAACAGGTAAGTCAGTTTTCTTTGCAATTCTTTGGTCTAAACCTCTTAGCATTGATCCGCCGCCAGCAAGATAGATTCCTGTATTATAAATGTCAGCTGCTAGCTCAGGGGGAGTCATTGCTAATGCTTGCATAATTGCATCTTCAATTGAAGATATTGATGAATCTAATGCAACTGATATCTCTTTATGAGAAACTATTACTTGTTTGGGTTTTCCAGTTGTTAAATCTCTTCCTTGCACTGGCCAATCTTCAGGTGGATTATCTAAATTTTCTGTAGCGGCGCCAACTTCAATTTTGATTGTTTCCGCTGATCGCTCACCAACTACTAAATTGTGGTGTGTTCTCATATAAAATTTTATATCAGAAGTAAATATATCTCCTGCAACTTTTACTGATTTATCACAAACGATGCCACCTAATGCTAATACTGCAATTTCGGTAGTCCCCCCGCCAATATCAATTATCATATTACCTTTTGGTTCCTGGACGTCAATTCCTATACCAATTGCAGCTGCCATTGGCTCGTGAATAAGGTATACTTCTTTAGCTCCGGAGTGTTCTGCAGAATCTCTAACAGCTCTTTTTTCAACTTCTGTAATCCCTGAAGGGATGCAAATGACCATACGTAGACCTGCGGGAGCGAATATTCTTTTTTTAAGTGAGGGAATTTTTTTAATAAATTCACGAATCATATGTTCTGCTGCATCAAAATCTGCAATAACTCCATCTTTTAAAGGCCTGGTAGTTTCGATCCCTTTATGAGCTTTTCCATGCATTTGTTGCGCTTTTGTACCTACAGCAATTACTTTTCCAGTTCTAGTTTCAATTGCAACAATTGATGGCTCATCAACAACAACTTTGTCATTATGTATAATTAAAGTATTAGCTGTCCCTAAGTCAATTGCTATGTCTTCGTTCATAAAATCAAAAAATCCCATATTTATGTTTTTTTAGTGTTTAAAATGTCTAATCTTAGTAAGAACCATTGCCATATTATTATCGTTACAATAGTTAATTGATAGTTTATCATTAATAGATCCTCCTGGTTGTATTACTGCATTTATGCCTTCGTTCTTTGCTATCTCTACACAGTCAGGAAAAGGAAAAAAAGCATCCGAAGCCATAACCGATCCATTCAATTCAAATCCAAAAATCTTTGCCTTATTAATTGCTTGTTTTAATGCGTCAATTCTTGAAGTTTGTCCGCAACCAATGCCAATTAATTGTTTGTTTTTAACTAATACTATGGCATTTGATTTTGTATGCTTGCAGATCGTGCTTGCAAATAATAAATCGCTTACTTGTTCTTTTGTTGGTTTAGTGTTTGTTATTTTTTCTAAAATTTCTTCGGAATCTATAACAGAATCTCTTTCTTGACTAATCAATCCATTTAAAACAGATCTATATGTAGTTTTAGATATAGAGTTAATGTTATTTAATTTTAAGATTATTCTATTTTTCTTTGTTTTTAGTATGTTTAATGCCTCTGTTTGATACTTTGGAGAAATGATAATTTCAAAGAATAATTCATTAATTTTTTTGGCGGTATTAAAATCTATTTCACTATTAGTTATTAAGACACCTCCAAAGGCAGAAATAGGGTCCCCAGCTAGTGCTTCATTCCATGAGTCTATTAGTGAAGATCTAGAAGCAACTCCACAGGGATTGTTATGTTTTAAAATACTAAATGTAGTAGAATTAAAATCTGAAATTAAATTTATTGCAGCATCAACATCTAATAAATTATTATATGATAACTCTTTACCATTAATTTGAGTGAAAATTGAATCAAGATTCCCATAAAAAGTCCCCTTTTGGTGCGGATTTTCACCGTACCTAAGGTCTTTCGAATTTTTAAATTCAATATTTATATTTTTAGAATTATTATTTGATTGAGAGAACCATTGATGTATACTTGAATCATATTTTGAGCATAATTCAAATGATTTTTTTGCAAATTCTCTTCTAGTATTTATACTTGTTTTACCATCTTTTATTTTTTCTATTGTTTTTTTATAATGCTCTTTGCTTGGAACAACTAAAACATCTTTGAAATTTTTTGCGGCAGCTCTAATCAAGGATACTCCTCCAATATCTATTTTTTCAATTATATCTTGTTCGCTTGATGTTTTGTTTTTGACGGTTTCTTGAAATGGGTATAAGTCTACAATTACCATATCAATATTTGGTATTTTAAATTTTATTGTCTCGTTTCGGTCATTTTCATCTATTCTCCTATTTAATATTCCTCCAAAAACTTTTGGGTGTAAGGTTTTTACTCTTCCCCCTAAGATTGAAGGAAAATTTGTCAGATCTTCAACTGATTGCACATTAACACCTAAATTTTGTATATATTTTTCAGTACCCCCAGTGGAAATTATTTTCACATTTAATGAGTCTAAATATTGTATTAATTCGTCTAAGTTTTCTTTACTATATACTGAAACAAAGGCTGTCTTAATTTCTCTTTCTTCTTTCACCAAAATTTATTTTTTGTTATTAAAATAAGTTCTTTAAAAAAAAGGAGATAATGAAAAAAATAAGGTGTTTATTTAATCTTTTTTTTAACAATGTTAATAAGTATATTTTTATACTGAAACAACCTCTTTAATTTTACCTGGAATTACAGACTTTAATCTATTCTCAATTCCATCTTTAAGTGTACTTACAGAAGATGGACATCCTCGACATGCACCTTTAAGAGTGACTTTTACAATTCCGTTTTCAAACGATATAAGTTCTATTTCTCCACCATCCATTTGTATAAATGGCCTAATCTCTTTATCAATTATTTTTTCTATTTGTTGTTCTATTTCTGTTTTCGTTCTTAGACTTTTTTTAGATAAATTTTCATTTATTTTTACAGTACTAACCTTTATTCCATCATTTAGACTTTGTTGAATAAAAGTCCTTATTTCAGATGAAAATTCAATCCAGTCTAAATTTTTAGTTTTTTCAATAGAGATATAATTTTTTCCTAGAAATACTTTCACAACAAATGGGAAATTAAATATAGAGTAAATAAGTGGAAATTCAACTTGATTAGGTTTTTCAAAAAATTCTTTTGTTGAGTCAAATAAGTCTATATTTGAAACAAATTTAAGAACATTGGGATTTGGAGTATATTCAGAGTAAATGTTATATATCTTTTTCATATTGTAAAAAATAAATTTATAATGGCTATAATAAAAAAAATAAACAATTTTTTACCAAAAATTGGAGAAAATTGTTTCTTAGCTGAAAATTCTGTTTTAGTTGGTGATGTGATTTTGAAGGAAAATTGTAGTGTTTGGTATAATGCAGTTTTAAGAGGTGATGTAAATTTTATAAGGATAGGTCATAGTGTCAATATACAGGATAATGTAGTTATTCATGGTACTTATCAAATAAACCCTACTATAATTGGTAATAAAGTATCAATTGGTCATGGGTCAATTATACATGGGTGTACAATATCTGATAATGTCCTTGTAGGAATGGGTTCTATAATCATGGATGGAGTTTGTATTGGTTCAAATACAATTATTGGTGCGGGTACACTCGTACCAAAAAATAAAATTATTCAACCAAATTCTATTTTAGTTGGAAATCCTTTCAAGGTTATAAAAGAAAATGTCAGTTTAAATGATTTAAAAATAATTGAGCAAACTTCACTTAATTATATAAAATATGCTAAGTGGTATAAAGAAAATTAAAAAATGTTTTTTTCTTTCAATAATATTTTTTTACCGAAAAACAGTTTTGCGCTTTCTTGGAAACTTTCAGTTAAATCAGAAACAAAAAATTCGTGTTTTTTATCAGTACTTTCTTTTGTAGATAAAATCTTCTTTTGTTCTAGAGATTGCATAACAAATTCGCTAGTATAATTCAGAGCATTAATAATTTTTAATTTACCATTAAAAAAATTTTGTATTTCTTTACCAATCAGCGGGTAATGAGTACATCCAAGAATTAAATAGTCAATATTATTTAATAATTTATTAGAAAGATAGTGTTGAATAATTTTTAATTTAATCGATTCATTATANTAGTTTGATTCTATCATTGGCGCAAGTAGGGGNGTTGCGAGAGATNTTATTTTGTGTTTTTTATCTAGTTCTAAAATTTTTTTTTCGTATATATTTGATTTAATTGTGGCATTAGTNCCAATCACACCAATTTTCTTGTTGGGCTTGAAGTCATTAATAAATTTAATTACAGGGTCAATTACATTAAAAATTATAACATCATCTTTTTGTTTTGGAATATTATTTATAATATAATTAACAGCTGAGGATGAGGCGCTATTACAAGCTATAATAATTGCTTTACAATTTTTTTGTATTAAAAAATCAACAATTTTTAAAGATAGTTTTTGAATTTGCTTTTTTGACTTTTCTCCGTATGGTAAGTGAAGTGTATCTCCAAAGTAAATTATTTTTTCTTTAGGCATAAGTTTTGTAATACTTTTTGCTAAAGTCAAACCACCAATACCAGAGTCGAAAATGCCTATAGGAAATTCAGACATAAAAAAATTATAGACTATAGGTTGAGTTTCTTTTTTACTAAATCTGTTATGTCATACGAATCTGGCCCAGAATCAAANAGNACGGTAGGAACGGCTCCGTCNGACTGAAGNACATATGAACATCCGGTTTCTTTTGCCACTTCATTTACTGCAGNTTGAATTTTTTCATAAATAACTTGTAGCATTTCTTGTTCTTTTTGCTGAAGTCTTATCTGCTCTTCTTGTTGGTATTGTTGTATAGTAAGTTCTAAATCTTGAATTTCTTTTATTTTATTTTGTTTTATGACATCATTCATGCTTTCGCTATTTTGNTGAAATTCATTCATTTTATTTTGATATTCTTCATATAGTGAAGTCAATGTTGNCTCAACCATTGTTTGGTCTGATGTTAGCTCTTCCATAGCTGTAACTACATCAGGCATGACATCCATTATTTTCTGTACATGAACATGTCCAATTTTTTGTTGAGCTATAATACTTGTTATAGATAATAAGTAAATTAAAAATATTTTTTTCATTGTTTATTGTTTTTTAATAAGTGTATCCTAGTTGATCTAAAATTTGATTACTAACATTAAATTCCTCATTATAATAAAGCATGATAAGATCAGATGATTTATCAAAAATAATGTCATAATCGTTTTGTTCTGCAAACTCTTGTATTGCATTAAAAATAACGTCTTGAATAGGTGCAATTAATTCTTTCTGCTTTTCATATAAAGTTCCATTTGGACCAAATAAGCTCTGCTTATAATTTTTGACNTCTTCTTCTTTTAAAAAAATATCTTCTTCCATTTGTCTTTTTTTATCTTCAGGTAATAAATATTTTTCAGCTTGGTAAGCTTGATACATTCGTTCTACTTCAGAATATTGAGATTGTATATCTTCTTCCCATTTTTTAGATAATTCATTAATTTCTTCTTGAGATGATATAAATTCCGGAATTTTACTTAAAATATACTCTGAATCTATGTAAGAAATTTTTTGACTAAATAAGAAAGTGTTTATAGTCAGTGAAACGAAAATTGTAAAAATCAGTTTTTTCATATTTATATATTTTCCAAGGCTAATTTAATTAAATTAGGCAATAAAAATTAAAAAATCTTTTATTATCCATAATTAAAATTGTTGACCNATAATAAAATGTGTTTGCCATCCACTTTTAATTGTAGAATTAGGAATATTATCAAATCCATGAGCAAAATCAATTCCTAATAAACCAAACATAGGCATAAAAATCCTTAAACCGATTCCAGCGGATTTTCTTAATTCTAATGCATTAAAATTATTATAGTTGGCCCATGAGTTGCCAGCTTCTCCAAATAATAAAGCATAAATTGTTGAACTAGGATTCAATGAAATAGGATATCTTAATTCAAGGTTATATTTATTATAGATAGCATCCCCACCATCTTCACTTAAGGAACCATTTGGATATCCTCTAAGTGCAATTACTTCTCTTCCATCAATTGAGTAGCCGCTTAGGCCATCTCCACCAACAAAAAACCTTTCAAATGGCGGAAGTCCTACTTCGTTGTTATAAGTTCCTAAAAAGCCAAATTCAAAATGAGTTTTAAATACTAGATCACCCACTATAGANCTATACCATGTTCCGTTAAATTTAAATTTATTATACTCAAGTAGTTTATATTTTTCTTGATCATCTATATTATTATAGTCTTTATCATTGAATAATGAATATGGGGGAGTCAATTCTACTGAAAGAGTAAATTGTGATCCAGATCTTGGGTATATTGGGTTAAATATTGAATTTCTAGAAAATGTAGTTGAGTAATTTAGATTATTTGAATATCCATTATTAAAATTAAATAATGTAGTTTGGTAATCTTGAAGTTCATATCTTAAAAAATTAAACGAATGTAATATAGTAAAGTAATCATCTGGCCATTTTAATCTTTTTCCTAGTCCGAGTCCAATTCCAGAAATATTCATTTGAGATCCTTCATTAAAAGATTGAATAGTCTTCCAAAGAGAAATAGAAAAGCTATTTGGTTTTTTGCCACCCATCCATGGNTCTTCAAATGAGATNCTGTAATTTTGATAATATGAGCCGTTAGAAGCAGCTCTAAGTCTAATTTTTTTTCCGTCACCTGAAGGAATAGGTCTCCATGATGATGGCTTGAAGAACTCTGAAGTTGAAAAATTATTGAATATTACGGAGAATGCACCTACAACCATTCCATTTCCCCATCCACCTTGCAATTCTAATTGGTCGGATGATTTAGACTCTACACTATACTCAATATCAACAGTACCAGTTTCAGGGTTGGGTGTAGGATTTACACCTAACGTTTCAGGGTTAAAAAATCCAAGTCTGTTAAATTCTTCCTGAGTTCGTATTATATCTGATCTTTTAAACATTGACCCAGGAAGTGATCTTACTTCACGCATAATTACATGATCCTTTACTTTAGTGTTTCCTCTAACAGATACATTATTTACAATTGCTTTTTGCCCCTCCGTTATTCTCATTTCTAAGTTTATGAATTGTCCTTCAATTTCTGTTTCAACTGGATTAATTTGAAAGAATAAATATCCATCATCCATATATAATGAACTTATATCATTNCCATTCATACTCATAAATAATCGTTCATCTAATAATTTTTGATCAAATAAATCTCCATTTTTAATACTTAAAATTTGATTTAGTTGTTCAGAGTCAAATTTAGCATTACCTAACCAACTAATATCACCAAAATANTATTGTTCACCTTCGTCAATATTTATGTTAACAGAAAGCTCTTCATTATTNTTGTCAAGAAAGATTGAATCAGATAAAANTTTAGCATCTCTATANCCATTTTCTCTATACAAATTAATAATATTAACAAGATCTTCTTGAAATTTTTCTTGAATNAATTTTGATGAACTTAAAATATTTGATAAACCTTTTTCTTTTGTATTTTTTAATGCTCTTTTTAGTTTATTGGCTTTAATATTTCCGCTAATTCCATTAAACTGAATTTTTTTTATTTTTATCCTATTGTTTTTTTGAATATCAATAATTAATGTGTTTTGGTTATTTTCAGGATT
>NHFO01000053.1 GCA_002170235.1 Flavobacteriales bacterium TMED113 | reverse complement strand
CTAAAATAATAAAATTAGATTAGAGTTTAATTCTGCTTTTTCTGCTTTTATCAATTCTCCCAATAAATATGGAAATGCTAATGAAGTTAGGGCCGACGCAGCTAAAAAAAACATACCTAAAGTAAAAAGAAAAATATATGGTTTTAAATAACTGAAAATGGTTTTTATACCTAGATTTTTTGATTTTTTTTCGATAATAATAAAATTTTTATGATTTTTAACGAATACTCTTCTTACATATTGTTGATGTAATTTAAAAAAAAAATTATATTTGTAGCCGAAATTAACAAATTATGAGTAAGAGAACTTATCAGCCATCTAATAGAAAAAGAAAAAATAAGCACGGATTTAGAGAAAGAATGTCTACTCCTTCAGGAAGACTCGTTTTATCTAGAAGAAGGAAGAAGGGAAGAAAAAACCTGTCAGTTTCTGATGGAATTAATAGCAAATAAGTTTATATTACGTCTAATTTATTTGTTATAACTTTCTGAAAAACCCATTTTTTTAAATGCCTAAAGATAGCTCTATAAAATCGGTACTAATCATTGGAAGTGGACCTATTGTTATTGGTCAAGCTTGTGAATTTGATTATTCTGGATCTCAAGCTGCTAGATCATTAAGAGAAGAGGGTATTGAAGTATCTTTAATCAATTCCAATCCTGCAACAATTATGACTGATAATGTTGTTGCCGATCATATTTATTTATTACCGCTCAACTGTGATTCAATTGAAAAAATATTATCAGAAAGAAAGATTGATGCAGTCTTACCTTCAATGGGTGGACAAACTGCTTTAAATTTATGTATTAAAGCAGAAGATAAAGGAATATGGAAAAAACATAATGTTCGAATTATAGGTGTAGATATTAATGCAATAAATATCACAGAGGATAGAGAACAGTTTAGGAAATTAATGAATAAAATTGAGATTCCTGTTGCTCCGGCGATGATCGCAACATCTTTCTTAGAGGGAAAATCGATTGCTCAAAAGTTAGGTTTTCCTTTAGTTGTCAGGCCTTCTTTTACTTTAGGTGGGTCAGGCGCTTCTTTTGTTCATACAAAAGAGGATTTTGAAGAAGCTCTAACGCGTGGATTACATGCTTCTCCTATACATGAAGTTTTGCTTGACAAAGCTTTACTGGGCTGGAAAGAATATGAACTGGAATTATTGAGAGATTCCAATGATAATGTTATCATTATTTGTTCTATTGAAAATATGGACCCTATGGGTATTCATACAGGAGATTCAATAACTGTTGCACCTGCTATGACTTTATCTGATACATGTTATCAAAAAATGCGAAATGCGGCTATTAAAATGATGCGATCTATTGGTACTTTTGCTGGTGGATGTAACGTTCAATTTGCTGTTAGTCCGGATGAAAAAGAAGATTTAGTAGCAATTGAGATAAATCCTAGAGTTTCTAGGTCATCTGCTTTAGCTTCAAAAGCAACTGGATATCCAATTGCTAAAATATCAGCTAAACTTGCAATAGGATATACCTTAGATGAATTAAAAAATCAAATTACAGGTACTACATCTGCTTTTTTTGAACCTACTCTTGATTATGTAATTGTTAAAATACCAAGATGGAATTTTGATAAATTTGATGGTTGTGACAGAGAGCTTGGCTTACAAATGAAATCCGTTGGAGAAGTTATGGGAATTGGAAGATCTTTTCAAGAGGCATTACAAAAAGCTTCACAATCATTAGAAATTAGAAGAAATGGTTTAGGTGCTGATGGAAAAGGATGGATAAATCAAGATAAAATATTATCTGCTCTAAAAAAAGCAAGTTGGGATAGAGTATTTAGAATTTATGATGCAATAAACTTAGGAATACCACTGAATAGAATTCAAAAGATAACAGGAATTGATATGTGGTTTCTTAAGCAAATTGAATCAATTATTTTATTAGAAAAAGAAATCCAAAAATCAACAATAGATAATATAACTCCGGAGTTATTATTAGAGTCAAAAATGTTGGGGTCTGCTGATAGACAAATAGCTCACTTATTAGGATGTTTAGAAAGCCAAGTTTACAATAAGAGAAAAGAATTTTCAATAAATAGAATTTACAAATTAGTAGATACATGTGCCGCTGAGTTTACCGCATCCACACCTTATTATTATTCAACGTTTGAAAGATCAAACATTGATATTTCAGGCCAATTAGTTAATCATAACGAAAGTAAAGTATCTAATAAAAAGAAAATAATTGTCTTAGGTTCTGGGCCAAATAGAATAGGTCAAGGCATCGAATTTGACTATTGCTGTGTTCATGGTGTTTTAGCAGCAAAAGAAGCTGGTTATGAAACTATTATGATTAATTGTAACCCTGAAACTGTTTCCACTGATTTTGATACCGCTGATAAATTATATTTTGAACCTGTTTTTTGGGAGCATATATATGATATTATTAAACACGAAAAACCTGAGGGAGTTATCGTTCAATTAGGCGGGCAAACTGCTTTAAAATTAGCTGAAAAGTTAGAAAAATATGGTATTAAAATTATTGGTTCTAGTTATAACTCATTGGATATAGCAGAAGACAGAGGAAGATTCTCTGAAATGTTAAAATCTTTAAATATTCCTTACCCAGAATTTGGTGTTATTCAAAATGCAGACCAAGCACTTGATCTTTCAAAAAAGTTAGATTTCCCAATTCTTGTTAGACCCTCATATGTTTTGGGCGGTCAAGGAATGAAAATTGTTATTAATGAAGAAGACTTAGAGCACCATGTAGTTAATTTATTAAAAAGTATTCCAGGAAATAGAATATTGTTAGACCATTATTTAGATAAAGCAATTGAGGCTGAGGTTGATGCAATCTGTGATGGAAAAGATGTTTATATAATTGGAGTAATGGAACATGTTGAACCATGCGGAATCCACTCTGGAGACTCAAGTGCTGTTCTCCCTCCTTTTGACCTTAGTGATAAGGTTATTCAAGACATGATTAATCATACTAAAAAAATTGCTTTAGGTTTGAATACTCTCGGCCTAATTAATATTCAGTTTGCTATAAAAGATGAAAAAGTATATGTAATAGAAGCAAATCCAAGAGCATCAAGAACAGTTCCTTTTATATCAAAGGCATACAGAGAACCATACATTAATTATGCGACAAAAGTTATGCTTGGACATAATAAACTTAAAGATTTTGATTTTAAACCATATAAAAATGGTTATGCTATAAAGGTTCCTGTATTTTCATTTGATAAATTTAAAAATGTAAATAAAGAATTAGGTCCAGAGATGAAATCTACTGGAGAGATGATATATTTTATTAAAAACTTAGAAGATCCATTTTTTGTAAAAATGTATTCCGAGAGAAATTTATATTTGAGTAAATAACCATTATGTTTTTCTTAAAAATCCTCCAATGACACTTTTATTATATTTTTTATATTTCGTTTTCTTTTTATACCTATTCATGTTTATTTTAAGACTTTTAACTCCTTATATTTTAAGATATATGATGAGGCGAATGAAAAATAATTTCGAACAGAATATTAATAGAGAGCAAAAAAAGAGAACAAAAAGCTATGGTGATACTGTTGTAGAGTTTGATGAAAAAGATAAGGGTAATGAAGATAAAAAAGATAAAGATTTTGGAGGAGATTATGTGGATTTTGAAGAAATTGATAAAAAATAATGAAAAATAGATATATTCATATTATTCATATTTTATTATTTGCTGCTGTAACATTTTTTTATTGTTGGCCTATAATTGATGGGAAGGTTGTGCAATCACCTGATATTGATCAGTTTAAAGGTATGTCTCAGGAGATTAAAGAATATAGAGAAGATACTGGTAATGAAGCGCTTTGGACAAATAGCATGTTTTCTGGAATGCCTACCTTTCATATGGGTGTGAAGTATCCAAATAATATTCTTTTACCAATTGATAAATTCCTACAGTTAGGTTTTCCAAGACCTATTGGAAGTATATTTATTTGTTTTTTAGGTTTTTATATTCTTTTATTATCATTAAAATTAGATTTAAAAATTGCATTTCTTGGTGCGTTAGCTTTTGGCCTTTCAACTTATTTATATATTATCATTGCAGCTGGTCATAACACTAAATTGCATGCTATCGCTTATATGGCCCCTACTATAGCTGCTATGATTTATTGTTATAAGGATAAAAGATTATTAGGATTCTTATTAACTTTTCTTTTTCTAGGACTACAGATTAGGGCTAATCATTATCAAATTTCTTATTATTTACTTTTTTTACTTTTCTCTTTTTTTCTATATGAACTAATTATTTCAATAAGAAAAAGAGAAATTAAAAATTTTTTTAAAAACACTGCCGTTTTTTCATTAGGTTGTTTTTTTGCTATACTAATTAATATATCTTCTTTATGGTCTACCTATGATTACAGTAAATTTAGTATAAGAGGAGGTTCAGAAATTAACTTAGAGGATAATAAAACAAATCAACATGGATTAGATTTTGAAAAAGTCACCCAGTGGAGTTATGGGAAGTTAGAGACATTTAATTTAATAATTCCTAATTTATTTGGAGGTTCTTCTCAGTCAACAGAATTATCAAATGAATCTCAGTTTTATATAGCGCTAGAAAAAAAATACAGAAAAATAAAAAGTCAATATAACAATCAATATAAAATGTTAATTGATGAAGCCCAATTTTATAAATCTTTAGCATTTGATATTACAAACAAAGATTCCTCTTTACTATCTATGGAGTTTATAGAAACTGCTAAATTGTATGAAGATGAAAATTACACTAATGAAGCTCAATTTTTTAAATCTTTAGCATCTCGTGTTCTAAGTGAAGATCCTTCTTTACTATTTATGGAATTTACAGAAATCGCAAAAAATATAGAGGAGCAATCAAAAGAGTATAAAAAAGCCCTAAAAGAATTAGATAGTGCAGCAGAAGAACAAATTAAAAAATCTCCTGTTTATTGGGGAGAGCAACCAATAACTTTAGGACCGGTATATATAGGCTCAATTGTTTTTTTATTATTTTTTCTTGGATTAATAATTATCAACGATAGAAGAATAAAAATTTTACAGTCCTCATATATTTTAGGTTGGTTTTTATTTGGTTTAACCATTCTTTCTATATTTCTTTCTTGGGGGCATAATTTAGGTTGGCTGTCTCATTTATTTTTTGATTACTTTCCATTGTATAGTAAATTTAGATCAATAACAATGATACTTGTTATTGTTGAGATTACTATTCCTATTATTGCAGTTATTGGACTAAGTAGATTTTTAAATCAAGTTGATAATAATTCAAAAGAGTATGTGGATATATGGAAAAGTAAATTAATTTATTTAATTATCTCTTTTTTAATAGTTTTATTTATATGTGTTGGTTTTGCTATTTCTGGTTTTGATTTCACATCTTCTAATGATTATGTTTATTTAGAAAAAGAATATAGAACAATTGAAGAAAATTCTGCATTAATTGAAGATCGTAAATCATTATTTTTTAGTGATATTTGGAGGACTCTTATAGTTGTAATTTTAGCCACTTCTACTCTTTTATTTTTTTTAATGAAGAAAATAAGTAGAAATCTTACAATATATTTAATAGCTGTTTTTATTCTTTTAGACATGTGGTTTGTGAATAAAAGATATTTTAACAATGATAACTTTGTTAATAAAGAAAAATATGAAATTCCTTTTGAGGAAGATGAAAATGATAAAAAGATTAAAGAATTAGAAAAATCAAAACATTATAGAGTTTTAGATTTAGGTTCTCCTCAAGAAAAGGTATCGTATTTTCATAAAAATATGTTAGGAAAGCATGCAGCAGGACTTAGTAGATATGATGATATTGTTGATCAGTTTTTTTATAAAGAATTCATTAATAACGATGAAGCCTTGAGTAACCTTGGAGGATGTAAATTAGTTGAACAACTAGGTTGTGATTTTGTTATTTACGATAGTATTTCCCTTGCTGAACTTTGTCCCAGTTATTGTAACTCTAGAGATGAAGTAATTAATATGTTAAATGTTAAGTGGATTAATGGGCAAGAAAATATATCTGCCCATGGAAATAGCTGGTTTGTTGATAGTATTATATACGCAAATAGTCCTCAAGAAGAATTTAATTATTTATTAGATTATAATTTCTCTCCTCAATCAATAGCTATAGTAAATAATAAAGATAAATCACATATTAGTCAATCTAAGTATATACCAAATCAATTTGATACTATATACTTAACTAAATATGCTCCAAATGAATTAGAGTATAAATCAAAAATAGAAACTGTTCAATTAGCTGTTTTTTCAGAGATTTATTATCCAAAAGGATGGAATGCTTATATTGATGGTAAAAAGGTGTCTCATTTTTGCGTAAATTATATTTTAAGGGCTTTAGAAGTCCCTAAAGGTGAGCATACTATTACTTTTAAATTTGAACCAAATTCTTTTCATGTTGGTAATAATATTGCCTTAGCGTCATCAATAATATTTGTATTAACCTTTATTTCTTTATTCTTTCCTTATTTTAGAAGAAAGTTTCTTTTATTAAAAAAATGAAAAAAGTATTAATTATTTCTTACTATTGGCCACCCAATGCAGGAGTAGGTTGTAGGAGATGGGTTAATTATAGTTATTTTCTTCAAAAGAAAGGTATAGAACCAATACTATATGTACCTGAAAATCCTGAATACGATAATATAGATAATGGATATGAAGAAAAGATAAAAACCATTNATACACTTAAAAATAAGATATGGGAGCCTTTTTCTTTTTATAAAAGATTTTTAAAGAAGAAAAATATTAGTCCTGGTATTTTAATTGATTCAAATAAAGGTTTAAAAAATAAATTTAGTAAATGGATAAGAGCTAATTTTTTTATTCCTGATTCTAGATTATTATGGATTAATTCTTCTGTGAATTTTTTATCGAATTTTTTAAAAGATAACCCTGTAGATGCAATAATTTCTACTGGTCCTCCCCATAGTATGCATTTAATTGCACTTAATTTGAAGATACGATTGAATTTAAAATGGATTGCTGACTTTAGAGATCCTTGGACTGATATAGAATATTTTGATAAGTTAAATTTTTGGGATGACTCAAGAANAAGACATTTTAATTTTGAAAAAACAGTTTTAAATCAATCAGATTTAGTTTTAACNGTTAGTGAATCTTGGTCTAAAAGATTTGCAGAAATTGGAGCTAAAAGAGTTGAGTTTCTGTTTAATGGTTATGATTTGAAAGAATATCCTACTAAAATTATTCAAAATAAAAAATTTAGAATTGGTCATTTTGGTCTATTTAATGAATTGAGAGATCATAATTCTTTGTGGGAAGCTATAAATATAGAGATGAAAAAAAAATACGATGATTGGGATAATAATATTTCAGATAATTTAGAGCTATTTTTTTCTGGACCTAATCATTTAAATTTTAATAAAAACTTAAAACAAAGAAATCTATATAAATATTTAAATTATCGTGAATGGCTTACTCATGATGAGGTTTTAAAAGAAATGATGATGTCAGATTTATTATTAATNACTCAATCAAAAACTCAAGATGTTAAAGGTAGATTACCTGCAAAGTTTTTTGAGTATTTAGGAGCTAAAAGAACAATCTTAGCAATAGGTGATAAAAACTCAGATCTAGCTAAATTAATTTCGAATTTGAATTGCGGATTTTTTCATGATTTTACTGATNTAAAAGGAATAGGAAATTCAATAATGAAATCATATAGAGATAAACATATTGATGGTAATAAAAAAAATATAGATTTTAGTATATTCTCTTGGNAGAATCAAAGTAATAAATTAATTAAAATATTAAATTCTTTATGATTAAAGGAATTACATATTGGTACAGTAAAATATTAAATTCACCCTTTTTAAAGAATATAGTTACTCTTTCTAGTGGAATGGGTTTAGCTTCAATATTAACCCTAATTTTTATTCCTTTTTTAACTAGGCTGTTTTCTGCTGAAGAATTTGGGCAATGGGCAATTTTCATGATGCTAATGCAGACTATATCTTTATTTACATTTAAGTTTGAAATGTCTATTCTTCTTCCTAAAAATCATAAAACCTCTTTGCATCTATCTATTTTTTCAATATTTATTTTATTTATTAGCTCATTAGTTTGTTTAGGTATATTGTTTTTATCTAAAGATTTTTTGACTGCTAGTTTATTTAAAGGATTTTCATATGAATTATTATTATTAGCTCCTTTAGGTGGTTTTTTACTTGGGGCATATAATGTTTTACAGTCTTGGAGTACAAGGATGGAGTATTACTCGAAAATTGCTAAATCTCAAGTTCTTCATTCTTCAATTAGCTCACCATCTTCTGCTATTTTATATTTTTTCGATTATACTTCTGCACTTGCTTTAGCTTTAGGTCAATTAATAGGTAGACTTGCTTCGTTATATTATCTTTTTACTTTTTTCATATCACATTTAAAAAAAATATGTTTTTTAGATTTTAAAAAATCAATTAAAAACTTAGTTTTTAAATATAAAAGTTTTCCATTTTTTGAGTTCCCTCAAAGTGTTTTACAACGATTTTCTTTTGATATAATATTTTATTTTGTTGCATTTTCATTTGGGCCAGCAACGGTTGGATTATTAACTATAGCTGATAGAACTGTAGCGAAGCCGTTAAATATAATATCGGAATCTTTAAAGCTAGCTTTTTATCAAAGACTTACAATCAAAAAAAATAAAGTAAATTTTTTCTTACAATCAGTTCTTTTAATGTTTTTTTTAGGTTCTTTTTTTGTATCTGTAATTTATCTTATTCCAGATAAATTATATAACTATTTACTTGGAGGTGAGCAGTGGGGTAATATTGGTGTTTATATTAGACTTTTACTTCCATTGATATTTGTTAGATTTGTTTTTGTAATGGCTAGTGCTACTATTGCTTATAAATTAAAGAATCATATTACTCTAATATGGAGAATAGTATATTTATTCATATTAATATATATGTTTTCTAGTGTCGATTTTATTAATGAAGAACAGCTTGTTTGGACATACTCTATAATTGGAGCTGTTATGTATTTTACTTTAGGAATGTTATCTTTTTTTG
>NHFO01000052.1 GCA_002170235.1 Flavobacteriales bacterium TMED113 | reverse complement strand
CCACCTGTCCCCTCTTCGTTTGATTCGACTGTAAAATGTTTGCCTTCCGCATCGAGCGAGCTGTGCTTGATTCGCACACCCGTGCCACCCGCCGATCGAGACCGTTCAATAAGAGATGCAACATGCTCACGATGACGGCCCGCAGCTTTTGCCTCGAGAAATGCGGCGGTTTCTTTCTCATAAACTTCTTGAAATATATCTTTAAATTTACCATCATATGCTTTTAAAATAGTATTCTTAGTTGATAAGTAAAGTGGCCATTTTTTTTCTAATGCTTTATTGAAGCATGATCTAGCAAAACCATATATAGATTCGTTTGTGTTATACATGCTTAAAGCAACACCTCCTGTTCCAGTATAATCAAAAATATTCCAACTTTTCTCTTCGCCATTTTCGCTTTTGAATGTCATAGTTAGACTTCCTTTTCCTTCAATTACAACATCAGTTGCTTTATATTGATCACCAAATGCGTGTCTTCCTATGCAGATGGGTTTAGTCCAATTAGGAACAAGTCTGGGGACGTTTTTACATATGATTGGCTCTCTAAATACAGTTCCACCAACAATATTTCTAATTGTTCCATTTGGTGAACGCCACATTTTTTTTAGATTAAATTCTTTTACCCTTTGTTCATCAGGAGTAATTGTCGCACATTTAATACCAACCTTATGTTTTTTTATAGCATTAGCAGCATCTATTGTTACTTGATCATTTGTTGAGTCTCTATGGTTGATTCCCAAGTCATAATACTCTATTTTTAAATCTAAATATGGAAATATTAGTTTTTCCTTTATGAAGCTCCATATAATTCTTGTCATTTCATCCCCATCAAGTTCTACAATTGGGTTTAATACTTTTATTTTTTTGTTTTCCATAGTTAGTTAGTTTAAAAAATCTAAGTCTAAAGATTTTATAATATTTTTAATTTCAGGTTTTTTATTTATCATGTAATTTAATTTTTCTTGTTCAGTATATAACAATTCTTTCGTTTCTTTTTCATTCAACTCAATTTTAATTTCAATTAAATCATTTTGTAATTCTTTTTTTAAAAAGCTTAATATTTCCACTTTATTTTCTAAGATTTCTTTTTTTTGAGATTTACTGTTAAGTTTAAAAACAATAGAGTGATCGTTAATTAAATTTGGTTTATTAGCTTGAATAGTAGAATGTAAGTTTATTTTTTTTTTGTCTTTAATTATCTCACAAAATGCTTCTATTTTATTTAACATGTCTTCTTTATTAAATTGATTAGATACTTGTTTTTTTTCTACTTCTTCAATTTCTATTTCTTTAATTTTTTTTCTATTTAGTATTTCTTCAATTGAGGGCGTTCCTAGAAATGATCTGTTAGCATTTTTTTTCTCAACACTTATAATTTCTTTATCTTCTTGTGAATTTATTATGTTTTTCACATTCCTTAAATCTTCATCATTTTCGAGCTCTCTATTGTTTAAATCTTGAACCTCACTAATAGTTTTCTCTTTAGTTATTTGATTTTGATTTACACTTTCTGTGGTATCAGTTATTTCTTTATCTTCTTGTGAATTTATTATGTTTTTCACATTACTTAAATCTCCATCTTTTTCTAGCTCTCCGTTGTTTAAATCTTGAACTTCACTAATAGTTTCCTCTTTAGTTATTTGATTTTGATTTGCACTTTCTGTGGTCTCAGTTATTTCTTTAGCGGGTTCAGAAATTTTGATTTTTTTTTTTTTTGTATTTAAATTTTCAATAGAAGATAATTGCATTAAACATAGCTCAACAAGAAATCTTTTGTTTGTTGTTATAGCATAATCCTTTTGACAATTTGATAATATATTTAAAATTTCAATTAGTTGATTTGTTGTATAAAATGATGTAAGATTTATTATTGTTTCTTTTGCTTTAGATGAACATTTTAGTAGATCCATTGAGATAGGGTCTTTGCTGATCATAATATTTCTGAAATATTCAATTAAGCCCGATATAAGATTTTCTCCTTCAAAACCATTTTTTAGAATTAAATCAAATTCTACTAATACTTGAGCAATGTTATTATTTTTTAATAGATTAACAAAATTCTCAATTTTACTTTCATCTAAACTATGTAAAGTTTCAGATACCTTTTCTATAGTCCAATTTTTTCCACAAAAACTATTTACTTTATCAAAAATAGATAGTGCATCTCTGAGAGCGCCGTCAGCTTTTTTTGAAATTAAATCAAAACATTCTGATTCTGCAATAATATTTTCCTTTTTAGATAACTTGAGTAGGTAATTAAAAATATCTTTCTCAGTTATTCGTTTGAAATCAAATATTTGGCATCTAGATAAAATTGTTGGTATAATTTTTTCCTTTTCGGTAGTTGCTAAGATAAAAATACAGTGTTTTGGAGGTTCTTCTAAAGTTTTAAGAAAAGCATTAAAAGCAGATTTGGATAGCATGTGTGCTTCATCAATAATGTATATTTTATAATTTCCAGTTTGTGGGGGTATTTTTACTTGATTAACTAGATCTCTAATATCATCAACACTATTATTGGAAGCGGCGTCAAGTTCAAATATGTTATATGAGAAATTATTTTCAGAAGAACTATTGTTTAAATTTAGTTTTTTAGCAAAAATTCTAGCGCAAGTTGTTTTACCTACTCCTCTAGGTCCACAAAATATGTAGGCATGAGATACCGTTTTCGAATTAATGGAGTTTTGTAAAGATTCTGTAACATGATTTTGTCCTACAACGTCATCAAAATTATTAGGTCTATATTTTCTTGCAGAAACTTGATATAAATTCATTTTTCTTATAAAATTTTAACAAAGTAAATGTATTAAAAATATCATTATTTACTATTATGTTTTTATAACTGATTTCTTTGTTTTGCTAAAAAGAAAAGAATTCTTACATTTGCGGACCAATTTTGGGTTAATTAAAAAAAAATTAATTATATGATTTATGAAACTGTTTTCATTATTAATCCCGTTTTGTCTGAAGATCAGGCAAAGGAAGCAGTAAATAGTTATGTTGATTTTCTAAAATCAAAGAAGGCAAAAATTATTTCTGAAGAATCTTGGGGATTAAAAAAATTAGCTTATTATATTCAAAATAAAAAAACCGGTTTTTATTATTTGGTTGAATTTGAATCTGAAGATAATAATCTTATAGCTGACTTAGAACTAACATTTAAGAGAGATGAAAAAATTATGCGTTGGCTAGTTACAAAATTAGATAAAAACGCGCAAAAATACGCTAAAAGAAGAAGAACGAAATTAGAAAAATAATTATTTATGGAATCAAAACTAAAAGAAAATACATCTGAATTAAGATATTTAACACCTGTAGAGCTGTCATTAGAAGACAAAGGAAAGTATTGTCGTTTCAAAAAAATGAAAATAGACTACATTGATTATAAGGATCCAGATTTCTTAATCAGATTTTTAAACGAACAGGGTAAAATTTTACCAAGAAGAATCACAGGCAACTCATTAAAGTTTCAAAGGAAAGTTGCACAAGCTATTAAAAGAGCTAGGCATTTAGCACTATTACCTTACGTTACTGACTTATTGAAATAACATATTATGGAAATTATATTACTTAAAGACGTTTTAAATTGTGGATTTAAAGATGATTTGGTTACAGTCAAAAATGGTTATGCAACTAATTATCTTATCCCTCAAGGTTTTGCAGTTTTAGCAACAGAATCTGCAAAAAAAATATTAAATGAGAATTTAAAACAAAGGCAACATAAAGAACAAGAATTAATTAAGAAAGCTGATTCTGAAAAAACTAAATTAGAAAAATTAGATATTAAAATAAAAGCAAAGGTTATTGAGGATGGAGTTTCTCTTTTTGGATCTGTTAATAACACAATGATATCTGATAGTTTATCTCAAAATGGATTTGAAATAGATAAAAAATATATTAAAATAATTGGTTTTAGAAGTATTAAAAAAATAGGGAAATATACAGCCAACGTAAGACTGCATAGAGATGTAAATGTTGATTTTGACTTTGAGGTAATACCAGCTTAGTATATTATATTCTTTTTTATAATTTAAAACATAGATTTTATTTGCTTGTAATTTTTATGTCAAATCATTATATAGCTATTTCATTTTACCACAAAACTTTTAATCAAGGTAAATTTATATTTAATAATTATTGTTAGTATGAAAGTAAGTGACCTGGTTTTGATGTAAGATCTTTGTTAGGTGGTGCAAATTGAGTTAATTCAATTCCTTTTACTGCATACTTGTATTCTTCGATATTTGGAGTTCTACCAAAAATTGCTGATAGTACAACTACTGGAGTAGAAGCAAGTAAAGATTCACCCTTCTTTCTTTTGGAGTCGGCAACAACACGGCCTTGAAACAATCTAGTAGAAGTAGCCATTACAGTATCTCCTTTTTCTGCTTTTTCTTGATTACCCATGCATAGATTACAACCCGGGCGNTCTAAGTAAAGGATATTTTNATACTCAGTACGCGCAAATGTTTTAGGATCATTATCATTGAATTCAAATCCAGAATATTTCTTCAATATTTCCCAATCCCCCTCTTCTTTAAGTTCTTCAATGATGTTATAAGTTGGAGCTGTAACAACCAATGGGGCCTTGAACTCTACTTGACCATTAATCTCCTCTAAGTTTTTGAGCATTTTAGCTACGATTTTTATATCGCCTTTATGAACCATACATGAGCCAACAAATCCTAAATCAACAATTTTATTGCCTTCATAGAATGAAAGTGGTCTTATTGTATCGTGTGTATATCGCTTAGAAACATCATCGTTATGAACGTCAGGATCGGCAATCATAGGTTCATTAATAATATCTAAGTCTACAGTGAATTCTGCGTAATATTTTGCGTTTGCATCTGGTGTTAATGGAGGTTTATTGCCAGATTGAATTTCTTTAATTCTATTATTTGCTTTGTCAATTAAACCCTGAAGAACTTGATTATTATTATCCATTCCTTTATCAATCATTATTTTAATTCTTTTTTTAGCAATTTCTAATGATTGAATTAGGGTATGTGGTTCAGAAATACATATAGAAGCCTTAGCTTTCATCTCCGCTGTCCAATCAGTAAATGTAAAGGCCTGGTCAGCAAGAAGTGTACCAATATGAACTTCTATAATCCTACCTTGGAAGACATTTTCACCTTTAAAATAATCAAGCATCTGAGATTGTGTGGCATGAACAACGTCTCGAAAGTCCATATGCTTTTCCATTTGCCCTTTAAAAGTAACTTTAACAGACTCTGGGATAGGCATTGATGCTTCTCCGGTTGCTAATGCCAGAGCCACTGTTCCTGAATCTGCCCCAAAAGCAACACCTTTCGACATTCTAGTGTGAGAGTCACCTCCTATAATAATTGCTCTATCGTCAATAGTCAAATCATTTAAAACTTTGTGAATTACATCTGTTAATGGGTGATATTTATCTTGAGGGTCACGACCAGTTATAAGTCCAAAATCATTCATGAATTTCATGAGCCTTGGAGTATTTTCTTGAGCTTTCGTATCCCAAACAGATGCTGTGTGACAGCCAGATTGATAACCAGCATCAACAATTGGTGAGATAATAGTTGCAGCCATCATTTCTAACTCCTGCGAAGTCATTAATCCAGTAGTATCTTGAGAACCGACTATATTTACATTCACTCTTACATATGAGCCAGCGTGTAATTTTTCTTTAATGTTTCCAACTACATTTTTATTGAAAATTTTTTCTACTGCTGTAAATCCTTGGCCTTCGTTGTAAATTTCCTTTGAATTAGCAAATACTGTCGGAGTTTCAATACCTAAAGTTTTAGCAGCAAATGTTTGTAATTTTTTTCCAAATACGATCGAATATGAACCTTTAGCTCTAATGAATTCCATCTTTTGTGGAGTAAGGGAGGCTGATATATCAATTAATTCTTTTCCAGAATTATTGTAAAGCTTCTTTGTTTTTGTATTGATAGTAAGTATTGTGCCTGTATCAACAGGGTATTTCTTTTTTAATATTGGATCATCATTTTCATCAACTACTAAATTCCCATTTTCATCTAGCTCTTTTTCCCAATTTTTTAAATCAATACCAATACCCCCAGTTACTCCAACTGTAGTTAAAAAAATTGGAGAAATTCCATTTGAACCTGCAACGATAGGGGCGATGTTAATGAATGGAATATAAGGACTTGCTTGATTACCAATCCATAATGCAACATTATTAACACCTGACATTCTTGATGAACCAACGCCCATAGTTCCTTTTTCAGCAAGTAGCATTATTCTTTTATCAGGGTGTTGTTCTTGAAGTTCAATTAATTCTTTTTGTTTTACTTCATTAAATTCAAACATACATTTTCCATGAAGCTCTCTGTCAGATCGGGAGTGAGCTTGATTTCCTGGAGATAATAAATCAGTTGAAATATCACCAATACCAGCAACATACGTAACAACCTGTATTTCTTCTTCAATTTCAGGNAGTTTTGTAAAAAACTCTGCTTTAGCNTAGCTATTAATTATATCAATTGCTATCTCATTCTTATTTAAGTATGCATTTTTTAATCNATCAGTATCTGCATCGTATAAAAATACTTGTGTTTTTAAAACTTTAGCTGCTTTTNNAGCAATATTTATATCANTTCCAAGTGCAAGATCAATTAAAAATTTAATTGANGGCCCTCCCTTCATATGAGATAATAATTCAAAAGCAAAATCAATATTTATTTCCTCAATTATTTCATTTTTAGTAATAATATTTTTTAAAAAATTTGCCTTATATTTTGCTGCACTTGTAGTCCCAGGGAGTGTGTTATATATAAAAAAATTTAATGATTTATTTCTGTTAATATTATTCTTGTCCTTAATATTATCTATTATTTCTTTTATAAGGTTAGAATTATCAATGGGCTTTGGTTTTAGTCCAGATATTTTTCTTTTATCNATTTCGTTAAGATAATCTTTAAAGAAACTCATTNTTTTTAAATNTTATTAATATTAATCAGAAAAATTCAATACAAATTTACTAAAATACATGTTAATTAACATGTATTTATTAATTTTATGACTTTAAAAAAAAACTGTTTTTTTTGATGAGATTAATTTCTATATTTTTTGCTAGATTTTTTGCTAGATTTTTTGATAAAAATTTCAAATCATTTAATTCCTTAAAAAACAAAAGAGAAGTTATTGCATGGTCATTTTATGACTTTGCTAATCAGCCGTTTACAACAATAATAATAACTTTTGTATATAGTGCATATTTCGTAGACTATATTTGTCCCCCTGGAGTTAATGGAATGGCACTGTGGAGTATGGGGATTTCTATTACAGCTATAATAGTTTCTATTTTATCTCCTATTCTCGGAGCAATAGCAGATCGAGGTGGTTTTCGTAAATTTTTTTTAGTTATTTCCACTTGGCTTTGTATCGTAGCTACAGCATGTTTGTTTTTTTTTCAAAAAGGTGATCACATTGTTGCTTTAGTGTATTTAATTATTGCTAATATTGGTTTTGAATTAGGTACAGTTATATGTAATTCTTATTTACCTCAATTAACTACAAAAAAAAATATAGGTAGAATCTCTGGTTTTGCATGGGGGTTAGGTTTTGTTGGAGGATTAATATCACTAATTATAATATTAGCTGCAGTTTTTTTATTACCAATGGTATTTACTGACTCTATCAATGTTACAGAAAAAGTTATCAGATCCTCTAATATTTTTGTTGCATTGTGGTTTGCGGTTTTTAGTATTCCGGTTTTCTTTTTAATCAAAGAAAAAAAAGCAGATAGTTTAACTAATATACATATTAAGGAATCAATTTTATCAATTTTTAAAACATTTAAAGCAATTAAAAAATATAAAGTTATTGCAAGATTTTTAATTGCTCGTCTTTTTTATAATGACGCATTAATAACAATTTTTGCTCTTGGCGGAGTTTATGCTGTTGAAGCGTTAAATTTTTCCTATATAGAAATCCTAGTTTTAGGAGTTGTCTTAAATATATGCGCTGCATCTGGTTCTTTTATATTTGGTAGGGTAGAGGATAAAATTGGCCCTAAAAAAACTATAGAGTGGAGTATATTAATTTTAATAATAGCAGTTCAGTTTGCTTATTTATCTCCTGAACTTAATAGTATAGGCTTATCTAAACACTTATTTTGGTTAGCTGGAATTTTATTAGGATTAATGACTGGCCCTGCTCAATCTTGCAGTAGATCACTTATGGCTAGGTTGACACCCAGAGATAAGATTAATGAATTTTTTGGTTTTTATGCATTTACTGGAAAGGCTACATCATTTTTAGGACCATTTTTATTTGGAATTTTAGTTTATAATTTTTCTCCACAAGCAGGTTTATTAGCTGTTTTAGCATTATTCATAGTTGGATATTTGATTTTCCAAACTGTATATATAGATAAACTTAATTATAGGTATATTTTATCTTACCTAGTTATCGTTCTTATAATTATGTATGAATTAGTTTATTTATTTTCTCCAGAAATTCTTAATATTTTTTAATATGCAAAACAATTCTTTTTTTGATGTAATTATTGTAGGAGGGGGACTTGTTGGTTTAGCTTCTGCGTATAAAATTCAAAAAGAGTTTCCAAATAAAAGTATTTTAATTCTTGAAAAAGAAAAAGATTTAGCTTTTCATCAAAGTGGAAGAAATTCCGGAGTTTTACACTCAGGTTTATATTATAAGCCGGGTTCTTACAGAGCTAAAAACTGTGTTTCAGGACGAGAAGAACTTGTAAGATATTCTAAAGAAAATAAAATAGATCATGATGTTTGTGGTAAAATTGTGATAGCAGTAAACAAAGAGGAGGAAAAAAGGTTACCAAATTTATTAGAAACAGGCAAGAAAAATGGTTTAGATAATTTAAGAATAATAAATAAAAAGGAAATTTTAGAATTGGAACCATATGCTGAGGGTTTATCCGCAATTTGGGTTCCTCAAACTGGTATTATAGACTATGTAGGTGTTGCAAATTCTTTTGCTAAAAACATCTTAAAAATTAATTCTAGAAGTAAGGTTTTAAAAGAGTGTGAATTGTTGGATTGTAAGCAAACAAAAGTATTTACAAACAAAGGTATATTTAGTGCTGCTAATATAATTTTTTGTGGAGGATTATTTTCTGATAGATTAGCAAAAAAAGATGACATTAAATTGGATTTAAAGATTGTTTCATTTAGGGGAGAGTATTATGAATTAAAAGAAAAATCAAAACACAAGGTTAGGAATTTAATTTACCCTGTACCTAACCCAGAATTCCCTTTTTTAGGAGTACATTTTACTAGAATGATTGATGGTTCAGTAGAATGTGGTCCTAATGCAGTCTTCACATTTAAAAGAGAAGGTTATAGTAAAGGTGATTTTAGTTTTAAAGACACTTTTGATGCCCTCTCATATTTTCCAACTTGGAAATTATTCTTTAAGCATTGGAAATTTGGTTTAAATGAAATGAAAAGATCATATTCAAAAAGAATATTTTTAAATCAATTAAAAAGAATAATTCCGTCGTTGGAAATCGATGAAATAAAACCTGGTAGATCTGGAGTAAGGGCCATGTCTTTAGGTACAGATGGAGAAATAATCGATGATTTTAGAATTGTAAATCAAGGGAAAAACATTCATGTATTAAATGCCCCATCACCTGCCGCTACAGCTTGCTTGTCAATTGGAAATGAAATATTAAACAGGTATAAAAAAATAATAATTTAATATTTACCTGTGTAATTTTCAGGATTTACCCTTAATAATTCACTTTTTATTTTTTTAGAAATTGGTAGAGACTCAATGAATTTAATTATTTCTTTTTCTTTAATATTTTGATTATTTCTAGTTAAATCTTTCATTAGCTCATAAGGGTTTTTATATCCCTCTCTTCTTAATATAGTTTGAATTGCTTCACTTATTACTAGCCAATTATTATCTAAATCCTCTGATATTTTTCGGTTATTAATTGTTATTTTATTTAAACCTTTCAATATAGATTTGTATGCTATAACAGTATGAGAAATTGGTACACCTAAATTTCTTAAAACAGTAGAATCTGTTAGATCTCTTTGTAATCTAGAAATAGGTAATTTATTAGCTAAATGAGATAATAATGAATTTGCGATACCTAAATTCCCTTCAGCGTTTTCAAAGTCAATTGGATTTACTTTATGTGGCATTGCGGATGAGCCTACTTCATTTTTATTTAACTTTTGTTTAAAGTAATTCATGGAAATATAAGTCCAGATATCTCGACATAAATCAATTAGAATTACATTTATTCTTTTAATTGCGTCAAGTTGTGAAGCTAAATTATCATAGTGTTCAATTTGTGTGGTTGGGAAAGATCTTTTTAATCCAACCTTTTTAATAAATTCGTTAGAAAATTTATGCCAATTAATTTCGGGATGCGAGACGTAATGTGCATTTAAATTTCCAGTTGCACCCCCAAATTTTGCAGAATGAGGAATTTTAACAAGTTGTTTTTTTTGTATTAAAATTCTTTGTTGAAATACAGCTATTTCCTTGCCCATTTTTGTTGGAGAAGCAGGTTGGCCATGGGTTTTAGCTAACATGCTAATATTTCTCCATTTTGATGATAAGGTTTTTAGTTTTTCAATTATCTTTTCTAATTCATCGTAAAATATGCTTTCTAAACTTTCTTTAAATAAAAGAGGAGTTGCTGTATTGTTTACATCTTGAGATGTTAGTCCAAAATGGATATATTCTATATAGTTATCTAATTTTAATTTTTTAAATTTTTCTTTAATAAAGTATTCTACTGCTTTAACATCATGATTTATTTTACTTTCAATTTTCTTAACTCTTTTAATGTCACTGTCGCTAATTTTTTCTGAAATTAATCTAATTTCTTTTATGTTACTTTTTGTTATTTTTTTTAGACTTGGAATTATTTCGCATAGTTCAAGAAAGTATTTAATTTCAATATGAATACGATATTTAATTAAAGCTGATTCAGAAAAGAATTTGTTTAATTTTGAAGTTAAATGGCTGTACCTACCATCAATTGGTGAAATAGCATTAAGTGAGTTCATAAATAAAAATTAGATATTTAAATTTAGCAAAACAATGTTACATTCGTGTAAATTAAAGTAATTATAAGTTTTCATAAAGCGGAATATCATTAATAAAATTTATTTTACCATCTAAAATATTAAAACAAAAAGTTTTCTTTCCATTAGTAATTGCCATATAATTTGCATTTACGGATTTTTGGTAATTAATGAGTTGATCAAATGTTTTCATATTTATTTTAATATTTTGTGATTTACATTCAATCAACAAAATTGGTTTTCCTATTTTATTATAACATACAATATCAGATCTTAAATTTAAACCATTCAGTATTGTTTTTTTTTCAGTTGACATTAAACTAATTGGGTAACCCTTTTTTTTATTTAAATAAATTATAAAATTCTGCCTTACCCATTCTTCAGGGCTATTTTGAATATATTTCTTTCTTGTATAATCAAATATATATTCATTATTGTTAATGATTTTTGTTTTAATTTGATAAATCATTTTTTTATTGATATTATAAGTTCTAAATTACTTTTTATTTATTTAAAAAATGAATTTTTCTAGTATAATAGATTCTATTCTAAGTAAGAATTTTTCTCCTGTCTATTTACTTCATGGGGAGGAAAATTTTTTTATTCGTGAAATATCAATTTTATTTGAAAAAAGTGTTATTAAAGATGAAAATAAATCATTTGATAAGACCATTTTATATGGGAAAGAGGTTAATGTTGAGGACTTAATCTGTGAAGCTAAATCTTTTCCAATGTTAGATGATTATAAACTAATTATTATTAAGCAGGCTCAGGATTTAAAAAAAATTGAAAATTTAGAGTCTTACATCAATAATGTACAAAGAAAAACTATTCTTGTGCTTTGTTATAATGGATCTAAAGTTCGAAAAAACTCAAGATGGTATAAAGCTTTGGTTAATAATAATTGCACCATATTTGAAAGTAATAAATTATATATTAATCAGTTAGATTCTTGGCTTTCATCTTATTTAAAAAAAGAAAAATTATCTTCATCAAAAAAAGTAATTTCTCTAATTATTGAGCATATTGGAAATGATCTAGAGAAAATAAAAAATGAAATTGATAAATTAAAAAATTTAATAGAGGGAAATACAATAAAAGAAATAGATATTGAAAAATATATTGGCATAAATAGAAAGTATAATAATTTTGAGCTTCAGGATAGAATAGCAAATAAAAATTATAAGGAATCATTACAAATTGTCACATATTTTAGTAAAAACTCAAAAGAGAATCCATTTGTATTAACTGTTGGAATATTGTATAGTTTTTTTTCGAAATTATTAATATATCATTCTTTAGAAGATAAATCAAAATCTTCTATTTCTAAATATTTAAAAATCAACCCTTATTTTGCTCAAAATTATCAATTAGCTGCTCAAAATTATTCTTTTAAAAATTGTATTTCCATAATTGAAATTATTAAAGAAATGGATTTAAAAAGTAAAGGTGTTTATCCAGGATTTAAAGATAGTTCTATTAATGAGATGATTTTTAGAATTATATATCAATAAATTATTTTACCTTTTGTTTAAAGGTTATATATTTGCCGTGATATGAGATTTTTACTTTTGTATTTTCTTTTTATTTTTCCATTATTTGTTTTATCACAATCTGATGGTACAATTCGAGGTTTTGTATATGAGGAATCTTCATCTGAGCCAATAATTTACGCTAACGTATCTTTATTAAATACATCTTTCGGATCTACTACTGATGATAATGGATATTTTATTTTCCCCAAGGTTCCCCAAGGAATTTATACCCTTCAAGTAAACTTTATGGGTTATAATACATCATCAATTCAAGTAGAGGTTAATAATAATGGAAAAATGCTGGTTGATGAAAATAATTCTCCGGTAATTAAAAATGTTTTAAAAATAAGATTAAAATCTAGTAATCAAGAATTAAATGTTGTTGAGTTAAATATTGATAAAGATGAAAATAAAACAAATGTTAATACTTCTGTAATCAAATTAAGTGTTAAAAATTTAGAAAAATTACCAAGCTTAGGTGGAGAAGTAGATTTAGCACAATTTTTTCAAGTTTTACCTGGCGTAGTTTTTACTGGAGATCAAGGAGGGAGACTATATATTAGGGGGGGGGCACCAATTCATAATAAGGTTTTATTGGATGGTATGATTATATATAACCCATTTCACTCAATCGGATTCTTCTCAGTTTTTGACACAGATATAATTAAAAAAACTGATGTTTACACTGGAGCATTTCCATCTAGATATGGGGGGAGGATATCATCTATAATTGATATAAAAACAAGAGATGGTAATAAGAAAAAGTTAAGTGGAAAGATTTCATCAAATACATTTAGCTCCAAATTTTTATTAGAAGGCCCATTATTTGGGAAAAATAATAATAAGTCAGAAAATTCTTTTATTGTTAGTCTTAGAAGCTCTTATTTAGATAAAACTTCAAAGAACTTTTATTCTTATATTTCAGACGATGGTTTACCTTATTCTTTTACAGATTTATATGGTAAGTTTTCTGTCTTTTCAGAAAATGGTAGTAAAATCAATTTATATGGATTTAACTTTGAAGATAATGTGGATTATGTT
>NHFO01000051.1 GCA_002170235.1 Flavobacteriales bacterium TMED113 | reverse complement strand
TTATGTTAAGAAAAAATTAATTTTATGTTAAGCTAGATTATTTAATTTCTATTTATGACACAAAAAAAAGCGCCAAACACTTGACGCTTTTTTATAATTATTAAATATAATTTTAATGATCGTGGTCATCATGATTGGCATGTTCTTCACAATGAATCATATCAGCAGAATAAAATCCAGCAGGAACAACTGTGTCACCATTTTGAATGTCTTCTAATAAATTATATCCATTCATTTCAATGTCATTTAAAGCTTCATCACAAAACTCACCTATATCAGTAGGTAACTCAACTCCGGTGTCAAGCATAAATGCAATATGGCACTCAATACATTGATGGTCATCGCCATCTGAACAAGAAAATAAGAATGCTGTTAATGTAAATAATAATAAGAACTTTTTCATATAAAAATATTTAAGTTGAAGAAAATAAATTAACTATACACCTTAACCTTCAACAATATCAAAATGTATATCTTAAATTTATATTAAACGACCTTCCCGGATTAGGTATTCCTCCAGGAACACCCGCAACATCTTTTATCCTAGACAGATGGGGTACATACTCTTCATTTAATAAATTAGCAACACCAAAAATCAAGTCTATTTTCTTAAACAAAAGAAGTGAGACGTCAAAATTAACTAAGTTGTATTCATCTGTAGGTAATTCAAATTGAGAAACATTCTTTTGCTCAAAAGAATATGTGTGATAAAATGAAATNCTTTTTAAAAACGCTAAGCTATTCTGATTAAAATCAAATCTTATTTTTGTTTTTATTTTATTTGAAGGTGTTAATGCTAAAGACCTGCTTGTATCCTGATTTTTTGTTTCAACAAATGAGTACGATTGCTCCAAATGTAAGTTATGCATAAAATGTGGATGATAATGTAAATGCATTTCAAACCCTGAAAGCTTAACTTGGTTATACTGAGTATATTCAAAAACTCTATTATTTTGAATTATTGAATCTAATGGCTCTATGGAGATATAATCACGAATGTACTGTAAAAAAGGATTAAGTATAATGCCAAAATGCTGATTTGACCATTGATACTTTAAGTCAAGCTGGCGACCTTTTTCAATATCAAGGTTTGAGTTCCCTAACTCATATCTATTTGTTCCATGATGAACACCGTCAGAGAACAACTCAGATAAATGAGGGGACCTAAATGCACCTGAATAAGTTAGTCTAATAACATGATCATTATGCTTATAATACAGACCTAAGGATGAACTTAATGATGAAAAAGTATTTTCAAAATTGTATGCATCACAAGTTATCTCTTTAAAATCTAGCCTAGCTCCAGCATTAAAACCAAGGTTATTTTTTTCATAATCCAAAATAGAATATAAGCCTATATCATTACTTGTGCCGTCAGGAATTAAATAGTCAGTCGTAAAATTTGTATTACTGTTTCTAGTAGCCTGAGAGCCAATATTTATTGTATAATCTTTAATTTTTTTTCTGAGATTTAATCTAAACTGTGTGGAAACTAAATCCATATCAAAANCAGGGAAGGTAACGTTCTCATACTCTTTTAGATTATTTATAAAATGTCCAATGTGGAAGCTAAATTTATTATTATTTATAAAGTAGTTACTTTCATAAATAAATAAATGATTTGATAAGTTTTGAATAGGTCGTATGACACTTAAATCATAGTCGTCACTTAAAGAAATCTCATTAGATAATATTTGTGTAAACTCTATATCACCTAAAGTAGGGTCGCATACATGAGCAGGAATACCAAGCTGCTCAGCATTATGCTGGTATCTTAATATATGTTGAATTTTATCAGACCTGTAAGAAACTGAAAGCTTAAAGCCCTGATTTCTAAATCTTGAATTATAAAGATATGTATTGTCTGGCAATCTATAATCAGTAGCTATAGTATATTGACCATACATGTTAAAGTAAAAATTATTTTTAGACCATTTTAAACCAAATTTATTTCCGGATAAAAAATGACTGTTATCAAATTTCGTTGAAACAAATCCACTTAACTTTTCGCTTTCTAAAAAAGGAGCATCTTTAAAATATAATAAACCACCAACAGCTTCCCCTCCATATTTTAATGCAGAAGATCCTTTTATTAATTCTACTTCACTTAATCCAAGCTCAGTAAAGCCAATGCCATGATCATTTGCCCACTGTTGATTCTCTATTCTCATGCCATTCAAATAGGTGACAACACGCATTCCTGACAAACCCCTAACAACTATTTTTTGAATTCCTTGCCCCGAACCAATCCAATTAACACCAGATAGTTGAGTTATGTTTTCAACTAATGAAAAAGTAGATAAATCATTTAATACTTTTTTTTCTATACTAACAAGCTTAGTATTTCCTAGTTGATTTGTAGACTCAATAATTTCAATTTCATCTAACTGCACATGTAAACTTTCTAGAGTTATCTCAATATTTTTGCTTGAATTAAATTGTATCACCTGGCTTATGTATCCAGATTTATTTATTTCTACAAAACTATTATTTGGAATAGCATTTGGGATAATAAAAGTTCCATCTTCATTGGAAAATAATTCTAAGTTTATGTCAGCAAAAAAAATTGTAGCGTTACTTATTCCATTTCCATTAGTGTCTAAAATAACTCCATTGTTTTGGGCAAATAGAACACAAATATTTAAAAAAAATAAGTAAAATAAGATCTTGAGAAATTTCATTTANTACAATTATTACACGTACCTGACGCATTAATACTTAAATTATTAATGGAAAAACCAGAATGCTGTAAAACAGGAAAGTCTTCCACTTCTAAACATGAAACATCTTCACAAACGTTACATAAAAAATGAACATGTGTATGAGCACATTCTGAATCACTGCTACATTTTTCTTTACAAATAGCATAATATATTAAACCTGAATCCAAAGTGATTTTATGAATTATATTCTTGGATTCAAATAAAGAAAGTATTCTAAAAAGTGTTACCCGATCCATTCCCCCTATATGCTCTCGAATAGTTTTCAAATTGATTGGTTTTTTATAATACAAAAACGAACTCAAAACAGATAATCTTTTTGAAGTAAGTTGTACTCCTTTAGTTTCTAGAATATTTTTTTTATCAAAATGCAACATGGTTGCAAATCTATAAAAAATTTAAAAAAAAATGATATATTCGCGTAACAAATTTCATACTATGAAAGCCTTAATTTTAAAATCAGATTTTGCTGGAGCCTTTTTTAGCTTTCTCTGTTTATTACACTGTATATTAACACCTATAATATTTATATCTGGATGTACAGCAGCTGCTGTGAGTACAGGGCATTTATTATGGGGTTCTATTGATTATGTATTTATTATAATTTCATTAATTGCCGTGTATTTTTCTTCTAAAAAAACAAGCAGTAATTATATTTTTTACGCGCTTTGGATATGCTGGGCAATTTTAAGTTTTTATTTAATAAATGAAAAAATTCATCTTTTAGAATTAAATGAAATAACATTATATATTAGTGCTTCATACTTAGNTATCCTTCATTCCTATAACCTAATTAAGTCATAATATCCTTTAATAATTTTCCTGAAATAGATATAACTGCAGGCTTTGGACCTCCTTTTTCTTTAGGCCATTTACTAGATGTGTTTCTTAGTGAAATACTTTTTTCACCAGGATGTTGAACACTCAAAAAAAGAGTTTTCCAGTCAGGAGAAAAGCATGGTCCGGTAAACTCAGCTTCTACTGGAGCGGAAGCTACTTGAATAATTCTCCCAGCATTTTCACCATTTCTAATAAGAACAAATAAACCATTATTTCCAAATTTTTCAAAAGGTGGTTTATTTAATCTACTTCCACTAATATCAGAAGTAAACCATAGATTACCAACCTTATCAAAAATTAAATTATCTGGACATGAAAATCCCGTTTCCTCTCCACCAGAGACTAAATATTCGAATTCAAAATTTTCAGAGTCATGCTTATTACCATTTTCAACTATTTTTAAAATACTACCATGAAAATTATTTTTGAGATAATTATTTGTAAGAGCAATATACACTCCCTGCTCTAAAGGATCAATATCAATATCTTCTGGCCTATCTAGTTCAGTTCCGCCAATAAGTTTAGATGCTTCCCTTAAATATGTTAATACTTCTAATTGACTTTCAAAATTTTCCTGTAAAATTTTATGTTGATCATAATCTACTGGTATCCATTTTTTTTGTTCTAATGAAGCAACATATAACTTTCCTGTAGTTAAGTCTTTGGGATATTTAGATACAAATTTATATATGCATCCATTGTCAATATCATCACCCGTATAAACTACAAGACGACCGTCATCAAGTTCTTTTAAATGAGCACATTCATGAGCACATCTTCCAAGTGAAATTAACTTTCTTTTTTTATTAGTAAATGGATCTATCTCGACTACCCATCCATAATGTTCCGGTGGAAAAGGAAAATGTTTTTCCCAACCCAAAGTGTAAGATGGGTAAACTATTTTTCCATTTTTTCTATCTCTCTCACCATAAAACATATCGTAATTTTCCTCACAAGTTAAAACAGTGTTCCAAGGAGTTATATGTCCAGAACAATTTGCTAAGGTTCCCACAGTTGTATTTGAACCCTGTATAATGATTTGATCGTCAAATGGAATTTTATCTAACGCAGATACTCTCTTATTTTCATCTGCAGATAAATCAATTTGCCAATTTCCTCTTTTGAGTTTTATTTTAAAAAAACTCCCTCCAACATTATACATTTCTTTTTTAATATCACTTAATGTCTTTTTTTCCGCAGTCTTTGAAGAAAAAAACAATGGATGAACATATTCGTGATTGACCCATAAATAACCCTCAGATCTATTCTTTCCTTTAATAAAGCCGATGTAATCATTATTAAAACCAAATCTGTCTTTTGAACTTATTTTTTCTCCCCAAGTAACTAACAACTCATAATTGAGATCATTGTGTAAAACAACCTCATCTAATTTTGAAGGAAAAATAGTTGAGCTTAATACAGGTTTATTATTTATTTTTTCTACTCCCTTAAGTATTAAGGGGCTAAAAGATGTAACTAAAAAACCTTTACCTAAAAAAATTTAAAAAATCTCTTCTATTAATCATAATTATAAACTATTTCTAATGTTAAATGAAATTGTTGTTCCTTTATTTTCCTGACTTTTTAAGTAAACTTTTTCATCATGTGCTTCAATTATATGCTTTACAATAGCTAAACCAAGACCTGTACCACCCTGAGATCTCGATCTACCCTTATCAACCCTATAAAACCTTTCAAAAACTCTTGGCATGTTTTTTTTTGAAATACCTATTCCATTATCAATCACCATTATTTTGGATACTCTTACTTTTTTATCAATTTTTATAAAAATTTGGCCACCAATTTTTCCATATTTTATAGAATTCGAAATTAAGTTTAATAAAACCTGATTGATTTTTTCTTTATCTGCAACAACATGCAACTTGTCTACTGATGAATCTAATTTTAAACTTATTTTTTTTTCATTTGATTTAATCTCAAAAAACTCAATCAACTCATTGACGAGTTCAATAAAATCCCACTCTGTTAAATTTAAATCTAACTCATCTGAGTCTAATCTTGCAAGCTGTTCTAAATCCTCAATAATGCTAATCATTCTATCTATACTCTTACTTGTACGAAGTAAATATTTCCTATTTACATCAGGGTCCTCTAATGCACCGTCAATCAATGTATGTATATATCCTTGAATGTTAAAAATTGGTGTCTTAAGCTCATGTGAAACATTTCCTAGAAACTCTCTTCTGTATNTTGCAGCTTTTTTAAGTGCTAATATTGACTGGTCTTCAGTTAGTTTTTTTTTCATTAAAATATGAATTTATAACCAAATCCTTTAACGGTTTTAATATGGTGATTAGATGTTTTGTCTCTTAACTTTTTGATATGTACATCAATTGTTCTATTTCCAACAACGATATCATCTCCCCATACTTTTCTTAAAATCTCATCTCTAGTGAAAACGCGACCTGGCTTAGAGCATAATAAATTTAATAAGCCAAATTCTTTTCTAGTTAAATCCTTATTTTCTCCCTTATAAACTAATTGTTTTGTCTCAGAATTAATAACAACATCTCCATAGCNCTGCTCTTCAAAAGATTTAGATTCGATTTTTCTTCTTAAAATTGATTTAATTTTGCTCAAAAAAACTTTGGGCTTTATTGGTTTTGTGATATAATCATCAGCACCTGCATCTAATCCTGCTATTTGAGAAAAATCTTCACTTCTTGCTGTTAAAAAACAAATTAAAATATCTTTTATTTCAGGGTGCTCTTTAATTAAATAACAAGTCTCAATACCATCCATTTCGGGCATCATTACATCTAAAATAATTAAATCTGGATTGTACTCTTTAGCAATTCTTATGGCACTTTTTCCATTATTTGTTTGCATAACCTCATAACCAGCATTTTTTAGATTGTAACCTAAAAATTCTAAAATATCAGGTTCATCATCAACAATTAAAATTTTTTTCATTTTGACTTATTCTGTACTATAATAATATACATATAAATTTAAAATAAAATACCTCAATTAATATTATATTTGTTATTAAATTAANAATAAATTTTATGAAAAAAACAATAATAATTATTCTATTATTATTTGTTAGTTGTAGTATTTCAAAACTTGATAGTATTGATACAACTGGCATGACTTACGATGGTAAAAATATATTCCTAAATGGATCTAAAATTGCAACATTGTCTGCTATGGAAATTGCATTTGACGATGGAGATATTGTTAGGGAGGCTACATTTATATTAACAAGTCCAAAATATAATGAATATGCTATTCCTATTATAAAGTTAGTTCAAGAAAGCACTAAGTCAAATAAAAATAAAGATATAAGATTTGAGGTGGAAGTAGAGTTAAAAAATGAGTATTGAAAATTAATTATAAGTTGTATGACATTTTGAAACTAAATATTCTTCCTGGGCTAAAACTACTATATAATTGATCATCTATTCCAAAAGATTTTGCAAACATCTCTTTATCTTGATTAAGCAAGTTCTTAACCATAAAAGATATTTTTAAATTCTCTAAGATGATTTTAGAAAATTTAAAATTCATACTATGAAAAGGCGAGACATATATATTTGGCCTTCTATTTACACCGACTACAGATAATTTCTCTCCCTCTACGTTATAAAATAAAGCTATATCAAATTTGTCTATCGCATATGATAAACTTAGGTTTAAAATAAACGGAGCTTGCCCCTGCATTGCCCTTGTATTTGAAAAACCTTCCTCATCCCTTAAGTTGCTCATAACAGAGTTATATTCATCCCCTGAGATATCAACTTCAGAAAAAATTAAAGANGTATTCATAGTAGTAAAAAGTCCTTGAGTAATAAAATTTAATTCCTTTCTAGCCTCAAATTCTAACCCATAGACTTTTCCAGAAGAGGTGTTTATGGGCTGAATATTATCATCATCTGAAGCGTACCTTGATATTTCAATAGGATTATTCATATCCTTATAAAAGCCACTTATACCAATCATTTGATTGTTATTAAAAAAATGATCAAGTCTAATNTCATAATTTGTAATATCAGTAACTTTTAAATCTAAATTACCATTAAATGTAATTCCAGATAAAACATCTAAAATTTGAGCTCCAGATTTTTCCTTAAATGACGGCCTAGCAGTTGTTAAAGAATAAGAACCCCTTAAATTAGTTTTTTCATTTAATTTATAAATTACTGTTAAAGAGGGAAATATGCCAAAATCTGATAAAACATTGTCATTATTAAATATCCCATCTCCAGAAATAACATTTGAAGTCTGACTTTGGCCAGTATAATATTGTTGGTAATTCTCAATCCTTAATCCAACAATTGTTTTAAGTAAAGATGAAAAATCAATTTCTTCTAAAAGATATCCAGCTAAATTTACTTGTAAACCATTGTATGTATTGCTTGGCTGATAATCACCTGAAACATAAAAGCCACTTTCATCGCCTGTAAATGCCTGACCATCAGGGTCAGAATACAAAAGATCTGTTAATATTTCATTCGGGTTTCCAGTAAAGTCTGAGGTCCCTAAATTAATAGGTTTTAATGTATATCTTAAAATTTGATAGTCTCTTTGTTTAAAGCTTGAATATACACCAAACTTAAAAGTTGAATTATAAACTCCAATGTTATGTTTATAATCAAAGTCTAATTTAGATATAATATTCAATTCATCTAAGTCTCTCCACATTCTAGATGGCACACCTGCATTACTTGCGTCTATCATATAATCAGTTTGATAGTTNTGTATTTCATCTAAAGAAACATTTTCAATATTTATCATCTCATATGCAGTTTCTCTAATATCCTTATCTCTTATGATTGAATATGTTGGTGAAACAGACCAATTCAATTTTAATGCATTATTTATAGTGTGTTTACCTTCTAAAAAAAGATTAAATATAGATTTCTCAGAGTAATCTATATTTTCTTTTTTTAAATAATTAGCATTACTTTCTCTATTCTCTTGGTAAAAATATCCAGCTTTTTGAATTGTATTTTTAATTGCTAGAAGATTTAACTTATAGTTTGATTTTTCTGTATCATAAGCAACCCCTCCAACAAGACTTAGTAAAACAGTATTTTGACCTATATCTCCATATTGATAAGTAGTAGTGTCTAATTGATAAATTGATGAATTAGCATTTTTTTCTAAAAAATTTTGCCTTACTCCTTCGTAATATGTATTATTATTCTTAAATGTTAGCCCTGAATAAAAACCTAATTTTCTCTCTGAATCTAAATTAATATTATTACTTCCAAAAAAACTAAAACTAATATTTGGCAGGCCAATAGATCTTTGAACTCTCATNTCTGTTTTAAANGATCTAGTAAAATCCATAATNGTTTCATAGTTTGGNTCACCTGGNCTGTATATATTAATTCCAAAAGGAATATTGTTGATTGAAAGTGGATCGCTAAATGGTAACGATCTAGTACCATCATCAAATCCAAGGAAATCAAATTTTCCCCCATGATATGTTAAAAAACTTTTATTAAAGCTAGCTTGAGAAAAGTCAGTTGATAAAGAAAACTTAACAACTTTTTCTTCAGGTATAGATTTAGTTGATATGTCCACAAGTCCACCTGAAAAGTCTGCAGGTAAATTTGATGTAAATGATTTGAAAACAACTATTCTGTCAATGACAGCTGTAGGAAAAATATCCATCTGCACTGTGTTTTTATCTGGGTCTAAAGTAGGTATATCTAGTCCATTCAATACTGTTTTACTATACCTATCTCCTAAACCCCTAACAAAAACATATTTTCCATCTTGAACGGAAACTCCAGACACTCTTTTTATAGCACTTGCAACATTACTATCGCCAGACTTATTAATGGATTGAGAGGAAACCGCATCAATACTGTTAATAGATTTATTTTTTAAATTAATGATAGCTGTTTCAGTATTTTTAACCTGCTTGGATGATATTACAACGTCAGATAAAAATGTAGATGATTCAATTAAAAAAAACTCCCCTAAAAACAATGAGCCATCTACAATAGTATCTAACTCTATATTATTATATCCAATATAAGAAAGCTCAAAAGTATATTCTCCACTAGGAAGGTTTATGCTAAACCTACCATCAAAGTCAGATGTAGATCCCGAAATAACTTCCGAATTAGAATATACAACTACGTTAGCACCTATTAAAGACTCATTATTATTTTTGTCAAAAACTTGACCTGAAACTATATGTTGAGAAATTACTGAATTATAGTAAAATAAAAATAATATAAAAAATATTTTTTTAAACATATTAAAATGATAGTACGGTTACACAAACACAAATGAATAATAAATAAATTAACTTCAAGTATATATTGTGTTAATTTTATGTTAAGAAATAAGAGGCTGATAAATAATAAGCCTTACTTTACTTAGTGTGTAGCCAACTATCAAATAGTTTCGTAAAGTAAGGCTTATTATTTAAATGAAAAAATTATTTTTTACTGATTACTATAGCAAGTCCAACCATTAAATTCCATACTTTCCATTTCATCTGAGTTTACTATAGAAGCATTGAAATCAAAATCTGCAGCTATTGCATTCTCGCTCTTATCAACACATATAGTCTCAACACTTACATTACAAGTTTCCGCATCTAGATGAGAAACATGGAATCTAATATCAGAAAAACTTAATTCTCCATCCATAGCATTTTGAGCAACTCCATCATTATCTAATTCAAAATCTGAATCACATGAAAACCCTTTAAAGAATAAGTTGGAAACTGTACCCATTGCATTAGATCTAAAGTCGGCATACTCTCCACCGTCAGGATTATAACCAACAAAGTAACCTCCGTTCATAGTAAATCCTGCTTCCATTNCTCCTTCAGGACCATCAATTTCTAGGGCATGATCTGACTCTGCATCTGCAATAGACATAATGTTTGAAATAGTTCCTGAATATGCTTGGTCAACATCAAAAGCATCATCACCTTGGGCCCAAACTAATAAATCACTAGCGTTTACAGATCCTCCAAACCATTCGATCCCATCATCAACATTTCCAACAACTTCCACATGATGAATAGTTGTTCCTGATCCAACTCCTCCTAAAGTAAGTCCATTAATTTCATTTCCCTCTCCAAGTAATGTTCCTCCATGTCTTATTTGACAATATGCAAACACACCTGAATTATCACTATCGTTAGAACCTCCATACAAACCATTACTATCTGATGCAGGAATACCTTCAATTTGAACCTCAAAATTATCAGCTGAAATAGAAGCATTTCCTAAAATAATAATACCTCCCCATTGTCCTTTTACAGATTCATTTAAGTTAGCAAAACCTGGATAGGCACTATGATCACGCGTAATTTGATCTGCTGTTGTTGTAAAGATAATTGGCTCAGTAGCTGTACCTTCTGCCATAATCATACCTCCTCTAGCTACAATTAAAGCACATGCATTTGCTTCTTGACCAGGATAAGCCTTAACTACAGTACCAGGCTCAATCGTTAATGTTACCCCACTTGGAACAACAACACGACCAGTTAAAGTATAAGTATTATCTTTAGTCCAAGTAACATCCTGAGAGATTACTCCACCTGGATAAACAGTTTGAACTGCACCAGCAGCATATTCACAAGTTCCATCGTCCTCAGTTGCATCTGGATTATAATTTAATGCAGCGGGATCGGTACATCCAAGCACAGTATCATTATTATTATTATTATCATTATCATCATCTTTATCACATGATGTAATAAAAAGCATAGCAACCATTAATATTGCTAAGGATTTAATTGTAATTTTCATATTTATATATTTTGATAGTTATTAGTTAGTTAAAAATTATAAAGTGTAAAAATTAATAAATGGTATTTATTTAAATTTACGTAACGAAAATAAAGCTCCNTTGTTAAGAAAACCTACATGTTTATTTTAATTATTTGTGAAAAAATTTAATGTTAATGTTAATTTTTTTTAATATAACTTAAGAAATAGTTAACATTAATTTTACATTGACTTTTTTGAGAATAAAAATTTAAATTACCTATACTTTAAATTATTAAATGAGTATATATTTATTGAAGATAATTTTTTCAATTATTAATTAACCTTAATATCTGTTAAATTTATTTTCTTAACATAAAATTAACAGTCCTTTAATGTTTACGTAATAAAACAGACTTAAATTGAATAAAATTTACTTAAAATGCAAAAGACCCAAATTAAAAAAATTGATATTAGTGTTGCCCTTTACATATTTGTAATGGCAGTTGCTTTTTGGTCAGGACTATTAATTACCTAATTCCCAAAATTAGTTAATTGTTTTCCTATATTTTCCAAAAAATTATTTTAAATAGAAATGCTCTAATACTTTCATGAAAAAATTCTTATCTAGATTTAGCTACCCAATAGAATTATTCTTACCAAAAAGCGAAAAATTATTCTTGATATTTATTGTAAGCTGTTTTGTGTCTGCCTTATTTGGTGTAATTGCAGGCCCAAAAGTGGGCATGTGGGTTGGNTTTGCATTTGCAGCCTACGCTGCTGTAGCTAATGATAGCATTCAAACAATAGGGACATTTATAGCATCAAACCAAGATAAAAAATGGTGGGTGTTGTGGTTATTTCTTGGGTCAATTTTTTTAGGAACTATTTCTTATAGTTGGTTAACTGTTGACAAAACAGGTATAACGGTATTTTATCCCAACGAAAAATCAAATATATATACTAAGACTGATCATAAGGGAAATATTACAAATTGGACTAAAGATGATTTTAAGAAGTTAGATAGTTTTTTAGAAAATAAATTAAAACTGGATATTATCTCTGAGGACAACGGACAAACAGTTTGTCAAATATCATCTGATTCGGAAAAAATTTTTTTTCTAACTGAGCAAAGAAAAGATGAAAGTGATATTATTGACACATTAAGTAAAATACAATTTACTAAAGANAAATTTTATGGATCAAATAAAAAAATTGAAACATATGGTTTGTCTTTTTTATTACTCCAAAATGGAACACTTAATGCCATTTCTCAAATATCATATAATACAGATAGTTTAGCTATATATTCCTTTGGCGGGGACAGTCAAATTTTTTATGAAGATGGTAAGATTAATTATACACAAGCAGGAAAAGTTTTTTATGAAGATGGAATAACTGATGGAGATGTTACAAGCGCACGACTATCTGCTAAAGGTTTTGAGCAATCACCAAGTGATTTTCATTTTTTACATATTGCTGCACCTATTTTTCTTCTCATATTAACTAGATTAAGAATGCCTGTTTCTACAACATTTATTCTATTAACTTCTTTTGCAACATCAACTAAAGCAATTGGAGGTGTACTGGCAAAAAGTATGAGTGGATACATTTTAGCTTTTTTTATCGGATTATTAGTATTTGTGCTAATTTCCAGGCTAACTAAAAAATACTTCACAGGAAAAGCATCCTTTAAATGGACAATTGCACAATGGGTTACTAGTGGAACATTATGGTCTGTTTGGTTAATGCAAGATGCGGCAAATATCGCAGTATATCTAAATAGAGGAATGAGCTTTTGGTCTTTCTTTGGGTTTTGTTTTGTTATTTTTATAGGATTAGGATTATTGTTATACTACAAAGGAGGAAGAATTCAAAGAATTGTAACTGAAAAATCTGTTGTTACGGATGTTCGTTTTGCTACGATCATTGACTTTATTTATTGTATTATTTTATTTTACTTTAAACTTCATAGCGAGGTGCCAATGAGTACGACATGGGTCTTTATAGGCCTACTTGGAGGGCGAGAACTAGGTATGGCTATCAGAAAAAGTGGTACTAACTCAATGTTTAAAACTGGAAAATTAATAATTAAAGACTTCTCTTTTGCTTTAATTGGCTTAATTATATCTATTGCAATCGCAATAGGAGTAAATGATGGCTTAACCGTTTCATCTGTTGTAAATGACTTGCCCTCAGAGTTTTTAGATGGATTATATAAATTCTTTAACAAATTAGGAATCGGATAAATTTATTTTGATTAACACAAACTTAACAGAAAGTCAAAGTTTAATTAATAAATAATTTATTTTTTTGAATAATGAANGAAGCCAAAATTCTTATTGTAGACGACGAGAAAGACGTAAGAGAGTTCTTGTCATACACATTAAGTAAGAAAAGGAACTTTCAAATAAAGACCGCCCAAAATGGTTTTGAAGCCATAAATATATTCAAAGAATATAAGCCAGACATAATTTTATTAGACATTACAATGCCAAAATTAGATGGTATAGAAGCTTGCTATAAAATAAGATCAATCGATAAAAATAATACAATAATCATATTTTTATCAGCAAGAAATGAGGAGTACACGCAAATTGCTTCTTACGATGCTGGGGGAGACGACTTTATTAGTAAGCCAATTAAACCAAGACTATTATTAAAAAAAATAGATACAATTATTAAAAGAAAAATCCCAGAAAAAATAATTGTAAAAAATGGAATTAGTATAAATAATTCTAAACATCTTGTTTTATTAAACAATAAAAAAATATCTCTAACAAAAAAACAATTTCAAATTTTAACATTATTATATAATGATAATGATGTTGTATATAGCAGAGAACAAATAATACAAAAAGTTTGGGATAAAGATTACTATGTTACCCATAGAAATGTTGATGTACAAATTAGAAAGATTAGAGAAGTAATCGGAAATGACAAAATCACAACAATTAAAGGTTTAGGTTATAAGTTTTCATCAGATTAATTAATTTTATAATTATTATTCTATATAAAAAGAGCCCCATATGGGGCTCTTTTTATAGATTACTATTAAACTTAATTCTTAATAAATACTCTTTCTATACTTCCATCATCGTATATGTATAATAACATAACATCTTTTTCATTTCCATTAACTTCTTTTCCAAGAATATCAGTTATTTTAACTAATTGTCTTTGAGAAATTAATTCATTGCTTAATATAATCTGTCCTGCTATACTAATAGCGTCTGTAGAGTCTATTCCACTACCCTCTTCCCACTTAATGTCTAATATTTGTTCTGTCGACGTTGAAGAGTTCCATAAT
>NHFO01000050.1 GCA_002170235.1 Flavobacteriales bacterium TMED113 | reverse complement strand
TGTATCAAATGAAATTACTATTCTCCTCAATAATTGTTATTTGTATAATTCTATTTTTTAGTTGTAAAAAAGAAAATGATATTTTAAATTCATCAAACAACTTTTCATTAAGTTTTTCTAAAGACACATTACTGTTTGATACTGTTTTTACTACCGTAGGATCTGCAACTAGAAGTTTTAAAGTATATAATAACAGTAGCCAAGATGTAATTTTAAATTCCATCTCACTTGCTAAGGGACTTGAATCTCCATTTAGACTAAACGTTGATGGAGAAAGTGGTAATGACATAAATGATGTTTTTATTAGGGCAAATGATAGTATATATATCTTCTCCGAAGTAACTATCAACCCTAATGATGCTATTAATGATTTGGGTCAATCAACACATTTAATTGAACAAGACTCCATAATATTTAACTATAATAACATAATACAAGATATTGATTTAGTAGCTTGGGGAATAGATGCAAATTTTCATTGTGGCTTCCCTGACTATGAAAAATACCAATCTAATTTATTAGACTCGATCTATTTTGAAGAATACGATGATTATTACTACTATTATAATGTAAGTTCTAATACTAACTGGAACAATAATAAACCTCATGTAATTTATGGAGATATATGGGTTACTAATGGAGCAAAACTAACAATTAACCAAGGAGCTAATTTATATCTTCATAATAATTCTACAATAGTAATTGCTGAAAATAGTACATTAAAAATTAATGGGACAAAAGAAAATTTAGTTACTATTCAAGGAGATAGATTGGAGGAGTATTACCAACAAATATCTGGACAATGGGACAGGATATGGTTAACTGCAGGAAGTATTGATAATAGTATTGAATATGCTTTCATTAAAAATGGAACCATCGGTTTACATGTTGACTCAGTTTCTAATCAAAATCCTTCATTAACAATAAAAAACTCAATAATAAACAATATGTCTGGCCTAGGTATATTAGGACAAGGAGCTAATATTGAGGGTGAGAATTTACTAGTATCAAATGCTGGACAATATTCATTAGCTTTAAATATCGGAGGAAGTTATGACTTCAAACACTGTACTTTTGCAAATTATTACAATTTATCAAGTAGACAAACTCCTAGTGTTTTAATTAACAATTATTATGAAGATATAAATGGAAATCTACAATACAGAGAACTATATAAAGCTAATTTTGGGAACTGCATTATTTATGGAGATAACGAAAATGAAATTTTATTAGACCAATTGGAAGGGACAAATTTAAATTATTTATTTGATCATTGCTTAGTGAAAATTGATCAATCAATATATAATATTGATGAGGATCCTTTGTTTCAAAATACAATCCTTAATGATAATCCTTTGTTTATAGACCAAAATATTTGGGACTTTAGATTAGACTCTCTTTCTCCTGCTTTAAATTACGGTAAATTGGAAATTGCTGAAGAAGTCCCTTTAGATATTGATGGAAATGCAAGACCAAAAAATGAGGCAGACTTAGGTTGTTTTGAAAAGGTAGATTAATTAATAAATTTATTTATTTCAACATGACCATTTTTATATAATTTTAAATAGATTTTTTTATCATTTAAATCACTTAAATCTCGACCTAAAATATCAATTAAACGAAAATTATTATCTGTTTTAAAATAATTTTGTAATGTAATTTCATTAATTATACTTATACCATTATTAACATAAATATTACTTCCATCCAAAAAGCTAATAGCATGCAAATCATGTACTATATTATTAGATTTGCTCCATATTTTTAAATAAAAAGTTTCTCCAGAACTCATCCCATCTAGTTCAAAAGTTGACGAATCATCCCCCCAAATTGCAATTGCAATATTTTCACCATCGTAAATTTGTGAACCCACTAGTAAACCTTCTTTAGAAAAAATAGCAATTTCATCACCTAACTCTGGTGAAAAACCCACCCAAGAATCTTTTTTAATTCCTAAAGTCATATTATTGCCTGTATTTTTAGCTTCATTAAAATACAAACAAGTAGTTTTATCTGAGTTATTAAATGATCTTAAGAGGCTTGAATCATAAGAAAAAACAGTTTCTTCTAACATTTTAATTTGATATCCTTTACCAGGATACATCATACCCATACTATTTACTCCAAAAGAGGGCCACCAAATTAATCCATCTTCGTCTTTAATAATTATTAATTCTTCTTCTATCATAAATAATGTTTCCTCAACTGAACTTGGATTTGGACTTAAATAGGAGATAATATTCCAACCTTCTTGAAAAAATAGTTCTATATCGCTAGGAATTAGATTGCCTTCTAACAATAAATTATAGCCATCTCCATAATAATCCATTTTTATAATGTAACCTTCATCATATGACAATGAGCCTATTTGATTTATACCTAATGATGGCCAAAAAACATCACCCATTTCATTTTTAATAATAATAACCTCATCAGTTAATTCAAAAAGTTTTTCTAAATTATTATCAATTGGATTGATATAAGAAGAAAATATACTCCATCCNGGTGGAAGATAAATTTGTTGACTATAGATTACTAAATCATCTAAGCCACCTAATGCATTACAATTGTATGTATTCTCTCCAAAACTAAATGTAGGAATTAAAATTCTTTCTTCATTATTTGAAAAAGTTTTCCAAATAATGTTTTGATTCTCAGTAAAACCATTATTTTGGCTATTNTCTGCCCCCCAAAGCGCTATAGAAGTGGTTTCTTCTTTCCACATAACAGCTCCTCCACATATAATATCTCCATTTTGATTCTCATAAAAAGCACCTATCCAATCTCCATATAAAATAGATTCATTATCAATAGTTATATTTATTTCTTGAGGAATCAATATAGTCATATTGCAATCTGTAGAACTATAATCCCAAGGAGAAAANATACAGTTTTCATTACTTAACTCAGCGTAAGGGTTGTAATTTCCTGCCATAGGATCTAAACATCCATAAATGGGGTACCAACAAGAACCATCATTATCTGTTGCCATTGAATCATAATTAAATGCTTCTAAATCATCACAACCATCAATTTCATTTTCATCGCAAATTCCGTCTGCATCAATGTCATTTAAACAGNTAATNCCATCACAATCATAAATTAATCCCGGATATAAACATGAGCCGTCATCNTCNGTTGCGATTGGATTATAATTACAAGCCATTGGGCTACCATCACTGTAAAATCCGTCAGTACATCCAAAAATCTCTAATTCATCACAAATGCTATCNGNNTCTAAATCATTTAAACAAACATCATTACAATCATAAAATGGTTGAGGATATATACAATCTGCTTCGTAGGCATAATTACAAGCATTATTATCTTGACATATTTGCTGAGAAAAAGCAAAGTAAGAGGAAATAAAGTAAATAATAGTATACAACCTAAACATAATAAAAACAAAAAAATGACTGGAATAACTATAATAAATATACGAAAAAAATAGAAGAAAATTATGAGGTTAGAAATGAAATTGTATCAATATTATCTGCATAGTCATTTAATTTAGGGCTTTGACATTCACCAAATGAAGTTGATTTAAACTGAATAGCATTATTAGAAACAATACACTGCACTTTATCTTTATTGAAATTAATTTCTTCTATTTTATTATAGAATTCATAATACAAGACTGCAATTGGTGGGTGTAATTTAACTGAATTTAGCAGTAATATATTCTTAAAGTCATAAAATTTTTGTTTACTTAATTTTAGAATTGTTTTATTGTAAAGATAATTATCAAAATAATTTTTATTTGATGAATTATTTATATAATAATGGAAATATGGCTCAAGTTGTTTTATATCATAACCTTTTGGTATATACAGTTTTGTTACATTTCTACAACCTAAACCAAAATACAAAAACACATCAGATGCTAAAGAACTTAAATCCTTTTTATTTTCTCCTCCGTTTAAAATAGCAATACTAGTCCTATTTGATCTAATTATTGAAGGTTTTTTTTTTAAAATAATAATTAAAATATTTTCTAGCAGAATCACTTCCTGTGGAAATAACCATGTCATAACTCAGTTTTTTGTTAAAATTTGAAATAACAATTCTTTTCGAAAATTTGGGCTGAATTTCAATTAATTTATTTATAACAAAATAAGTAAGTACTGAGTCTTTATGTGAGGGTTTTAATATTAAATTATTTCCTGTAATTAATACACATAAAATATCATGGAAGCATACTAAAGGAATATTTCCAGCACAAATAACTAAAATAGATTTTGTTTTTTTTTTAGATAAAGAATATGAACTAATCCATTTATTAAGATTTTCTTTTTCTAATAGTTTTGATAAGGAAAAAAAAGCATGACAAATATTTTTTTTTGAGAAAAAAGTATTTTGAGAAAATGCCTGTTTATAAATAATATCTTCGTTTTCAAAAGAAGATAATTTTTTAAAATAAAGACCTAATTTAACAAACTCGTTAATTGTTTCATCTAAGCGCACAAAAAAAAATTAAAATATTAAAAAATTCATTAATTATAAATATAATATTGATTTGTTATTTAGTAAATTTACATATAAATATCTTCTCATGGCAATAAAAATAACTGATGCATGTATAAACTGTGGTGCCTGTGAGCCTGAATGTCCGAATAATGCAATATACGAAGGAGCTATGCCTTGGAAACTTTCTGACGGAACTAACCTTAAAGGGGTCACAAAAGATATAAAAGGTAATGAAGTTAATGCAGAGCTAAATATGGATGCTATTGATGATGAAGTATATTATATTGTTCCAAGTAAATGTACAGAATGCGTAGGCTTTCATGAAGAACCACAATGTGCTGCTGTATGCCCAGTTGACTGCTGTATTCCAAATGAAAATATCGTAGAGTCAGAAGAAGAATTACTCAAGAAACAGCGACACTTACATAATAAGTAAAAATGAAAAAACATAATTTTAGTGCTGGACCATGTATTCTTCCAGAAGAAGTTTTTAAAGAAGCCTCAAAAGCAGTAATAAATTTTGAAAATTCTAATTTATCTATTCTTGAAATATCACACAGAAGCCAACCATTTATTGATGTAATGGAGAAAACAACTAGCTTAGTTAAGGATTTGTTATGTATTCCAAATAATTACTCTGTACTGTTTCTTCAAGGTGGTGCAAGCTTACAATTTCTAATGCTTGCAAACAATTTTATTAATAAAAACAAAAAATGTACTTACTTAGATACAGGAACTTGGGCCTCTAAAGCAATTAAGGAAGCAAAACTATTTGGTGAAGTTATAACCATAGCTAGTTCAAAAGATAAGAACTACAATTATATACCTAAATCTTACAATATTCCATCTGATTCAGATTATTTTCACTGCACATCTAACAACACCATTTATGGTACACAAATGAAAAATTTTCCGTACTCCCCTACTAATATGATATGTGACATGTCTTCTGATATTTTTAGTAGAAAAATAGATGTTTCAAAATTCGATTTAATTTATGCTGGAGCACAAAAAAATTTAGGGCCCGCTGGAGCAACTTTAGTTATAATAAATAACGATATTATTAAAGAAGCTAAACATAATATTCCATCTATGCTTGATTATAAAACACATATAGAAAAATCTAGTATGTTTAATACACCACCAGTATTTTCTATTTATGTTTCTATGCTCAACTTAAAGTGGCTTAAAAATAAAGGTGGTGTTAAATGGATAGAAGAAAAAAATAAAGAAAAAGCAAATCTACTATATAAAACTATAGATGAAAGTAATTTATTCTATGGAATTGCTGAAAAAGAGGATCGTTCTATTATGAACGCAACATTTACAATTAACAAAAAAAATCTAGAAGAAAAATTTTATAATATGTGCGTCAAAGCAGGTATAAATGGAATTAGGGGTCACAGATCAGTTGGTGGTTTTCGCGCATCAATGTATAATGCCATGCCTTTAGAAAGTGTAAAAACACTAGTTGAGGTAATGGGAGAAATAGAGAGAAAAGCATAAGATATGAAAAAAATATTAGCAAATGATGGCCTATCAAAAAGTGGAATACTTCATTTAGAAAATAATGGCTTCTTAGTAATAACTGAAAAAGTAAAACAAGAAGATTTAGAAAAATTTATAAATGACCAAAATGTAGAAGTACTATTAGTTCGTTCGGCCACAAAAGTTAACTCAACATTAATTGATAATTGTCCAAATTTAAAAATAATTGGTAGAGGGGGAGTTGGAATGGATAACATTGATGTTGAATATGCAAAAAAAAACAAAAAAGAAGTTTATAATACACCAGGAGCCTCATCCTTATCTGTTGCTGAATTAGTTTTTGCACATTTATTTAACATATCAAGATTTTTACATGAATCTAATAGAGAAATGCCTTTAAATGGTGAAACTTCTTTTAAGAGCTTAAAAAAGAAATACTCGAAAGGAACAGAGCTAAATAGAAAAAAAATTGGGATTATTGGTTTAGGTAAAATTGGTCAAGAAGTTGCTAAAATTGCTATTGGTCTAGGTATGGAGATTATCACTTATGACAAATTTATCAAAAAGTGCTCGATTGAAATTAAATTTTATAACCAGAAAAAAATTTGTTTTGAATTAGAAAGCACTTCATTTGAAAATTTACTAAAACAATCAGATTTTATTACAGTTCATGTTCCAAAAAATAAGGAAACTGCTATTATTGGAAAAAAAGAATTTAAAATAATGAAAAAAGGAGTTGGTATTATCAATGCAGCTAGAGGAGGAGTTATTGATGAAGTGGCGCTATTAGAAGCAATTGAAAAAGGACATGTATTAGCAGCAGGCTTAGATGTATTTGAAAATGAACCAGAACCAAGTGTTGGTTTATTAATGAACGAAAAAATTTCCTTATCGCCTCATATCGGGGGTTCAACTGTAGAGGCTCAAGATCGAATTGGCCTAGAGCTAGCAGAAAAAATTATTAATTTTTACAAATAAGAATTTGGTTAAGATATCATCATTTAAAGCGTTAATTGCTGAAAAAGAAAAAATTGAAAATTTTTCAATTAAATCTTATATTGAGTATTCAAGAAAAGAAATAAATCAAAAATTACAAGAAAATCCATTTAGCTATCTAAATATAATTTCATCTGATGAAAAGACACAATCCAATCACTTTAAAAAGGTAGCGGAAAATTTAAAGAAATTTAAAGAAAAAAATATTTTAAAAACTAAGGACGACAGTATTTACATTTACCAACAAGTCACTAAAAAAAGAACCTTTACTGGTTTAATATGTGGAGTATCTACAAATGATTATAAAAATAAAAAAATCAAAATTCATGAAAAAACAATTGAAAAAAGAGAAAATTTATTTAAAGAATATTTAAGTAAGTGTAAAATTCTTGCAGAACCTATTCTTCTAACTTATAAAAAAAATGAAATAATTGAACTTTTCATTCAAAAAAAAATAAAAAGCAAACCATATATTAAATTTAAATCTAAAGATAAAAAAGAACATATATTATGGAAAATTGATTCTACAAGAGAAATATCAACTATTAAACAACACTTCATCTCAATTAATTTATATTTAGCAGATGGACACCATAGAATGGCATCGACTTTTCTCTATAATCAAGAAAATAAAGTAAATAACAATTGTTTAGCATATATAATTAGTGAATCACATATAAGTCTAGAAAGTTTTTACAGAGTGATTAAGGATATTAACCAAAAACAAAAATTAAAATTAATAGAATTTCTAAAAGAAAAATTCAGGTTAAAAAAAGGAAAAGTCGACTTATTAATAGAAAAAAATAAGATTAACATTTATTTAGATAATAGATGGCATAACATATCATTAATTAATGATAAAAACCAATTAATGGTACAAACCCTATCTGAAAAGATTTTAAAACCATTTTTTAAGATAAAAAACATAAGAGACAGTAATATTATTGAATTTGTTCCTGAATCTAAATTTAAATTAAACAAAATGATAAAATCTGAAGACATTGTATTTTGTCTTCCTTCAATTGAAATTGAAAGAATATTTCAATTTGCAAATGAAAATAAAACAATGCCTCCTAAAAGTACATATATAAGACCTAAATTAAGAACAGGTCTTTTAATGATGGAATTAAAATGATTAAAAAAAAAATTATTCAAATAAAAAAACAAATTGGTAATAAAAAGCTAATTATTGTATCAAAATATAGATCCAATCAGGAGATAATGACTGCATATAATACAGGGCATAGGGACTTTGGCGAAAATAGGGTTCAAGAATTAATTAAAAAATACAATGAACTACCTAAAGACATTAGATGGCACATGATAGGGCATTTACAAAAAAACAAAGTAAAGTATATAATTCCATTTATTCATCTAATTCACTCAGTTGATAGTTTAAAATTACTTAGATTAATTAATGACGTTTCAAATAAATATAACAAAATCACAAATTGTTTAATTCAAGTTAAAATAGCTGAAGAAGAAACTAAATTTGGCTTTTCTAAAGAGATGATAATTGATTTTTTAAATTCTAATTATAATGAATCCTATCCACATTTAAATATTATAGGATTAATGGGTATGGCTACAGCAACAGAAAATAAAATACAAATAGGAAATGAATTCAATTTACTACATAGTCTTTACTCTAAACACTCTAAATTAAGTACTTTATGTATGGGAATGAGTCAAGATTATAAAATTGCTATTCAAAAAAAATCAAATATGATTAGAATAGGTTCTTATATCTTTTCTTAAAGTGCCTTTTCAATATTTACCTTTACTCTTTCTAACAAATTAGATGTATCTACTCTTTTAAAATTTTGTTCTGTAATTTTTTCAAATAATTCTATATAGCGGTTAGAAACTAAATCAATAAAATCTTGATTCATTTCAGGTATTATTTGACCGGATTTACCTTGGAAACCATTTTCAATCAACCATTGCCTTACAAACTCCTTTGATAATTGTTTTTGCTTTTCATTATTTTGTTGTCTTTCTGTATATCCAGAAAGATAAAAATACCTTGAAGAGTCAGGAGTATGTATTTCATCAATTAAAAGAATTTCTCCATTTTTTGTTTTTCCAAATTCATATTTAGTATCAACTAAAATTAAACCCTTTTCTCTAGCAAAATCTGTACCTGCCATAAATAGTTCTAAAGTCTTATTTTCTATATATTCATAATCTTTTTCAGATACTAATCCTTGTTTTAAAATATCATCTTTAGATATATCTTCATCATGTCCAACAGCAGCTTTTGTTGTTGGAGTAATTATAGGTTCAGGAAACTTGTCATTTTCTTTCATTCCATCTGGCATATTTACACCACAAATGGTTCTTTTACCAGAGTTATATTCTCTCCATGCATGTCCAGATAAATACCCTCTGATTACCATTTCAACCTTTATTGGCTCGCATAACCTTCCAATTGTAACCATAGGGTCAGGAGAAGATAATTTCCAATTTGGAATTATATTAGAAGTTAAATTTAAAAATGAGTCAGCAATTTGATTTAAAACCTGACCTTTATATGGAATTCCTTTTGGCAGGACAGTGTCAAATGCAGATATTCTATCAGTTGCAATCATCACTAAAATATCATTTTGTATGTAATATACGTCTCTTATTTTTCCTTTATAAAAATTTGTTTGATTGGGAAAATTAAAATTTGTTTCAATTATTGTATTATTCATTTTCTTTATAAGCTTTAATAATTAGTTTCACAATATGATGCCTAATAACATCTTTATCTTCTAACTTCAAAAATCCAATTTTTTTTACATTTTTTAAAATATTCACAGCATGAATAAATCCAGATTTTTTGTTTTTTGGTAAATCAACTTGAGTCTCATCTCCTGTTATAATAAATTTTGCTGATGAACCCATTCTTGTTAAAAACATTTTCATTTGAAGAATTGTAGCATTTTGAGCCTCATCAAGTATAACAAATGCTTCATCTAAAGTTCTTCCCCTCATAAATGCTAATGGAACGATTTCTATTATTTTATTTTTAAAATAATACTTTAATTTAGTTGGAGAAAGTAAATCGGTCAATGCATCATATAGCGGCGCCATGTATGGATCTATTTTTTCATTTAAATCACCGGGAAGAAAACCTAAACTCTCACCACTTTCAACAGCAGGTCTAGTTAGAATAATTCTCTTTACCTCATTATTTTTTAAGGCCTTAACTGCTAAACATACTGCAACGTAAGTTTTACCAGTACCGGCAGGGCCTGAAACAAATAATAAATCATTTTTTTCAGATAAATCAACCATCATTTTTTGCTTAGGAGATTTTGGCTTAATAATGATCGAGTTAGAACGTAATATTACTGTATCACTAATCTGCTTGTCTCTAATTTCTCCAATCAAAGTAGACTGCAAAAGCTCATAGGTTAATTTTTTTGACTTGTGTAATTCAATGATGTCTTGTATTTTTTTAGTAAATAAATCTAACTTTTTCTTTGAACCTGATGCAATTATTGTTTCTCCTCTTGCTGTGATATCTAAATCTGCAAAAAAAGATTTTATGAATTTAAGATTCTTATTTTGCACACCAAAAAAATCTACTAAATCAATATCGTTAAGAGTTATTTTTTTCTTCAAGGTATTTATTATGTTTTATAAGTAAAAAATAAATATATTTATATGTAGTGTTAAAAAAAACAAATTAAAGAAATTAATTTGTTCTGTCACAAAAGACTTTAACATATTTAGCAAATGATAAATCCAATTATTACATTAACATCTGATTATGGCTCTAAGGATTATTTTATCAGCGCTATTAAAGCATTTATATATAAAGAAATAGAATCCATTAATATCGTTGATATATCTCACGAAATAACCCCATTCCATTTAGGTGAATGTGCATATACCATCAGAAATGCATACCATCATTTCCCAAAAGGCACTGTACATATTATTGGCATTGATGCAGGCAAAAAAAATGATAGAAAAAATATACTCACAAAAGTAGATGGACATTATTTTATTGGTTCTGATAGTGGCATTTTTTCTTTAATTTTTCAAAATAAAAAAGCAGAATATATTTTTGAAATTAATAATAGTCATCAAGACGAATCAACTTTCCTGATGAAAGATATATTTGCAAAAACTGCTTGTATGTTTTTAAAGGGGGTAAGGATAGATTCATTAGGAACTCAAATTGAAAATTTTGTTTTAAAAAAGCATTTTCTACCTACAGTTACTAATAATAATAAATCTATTCATGCTAAAATAATTTATATTGACAGATTTGGCAACTCTGTTACAAATATTTCTAAAACATTTTTTCAATCAATTCAAAAAAATAGGAATTTTTCTATTTCTTTACCTAGAGCATATAAAATTGAAAAAATTTGCAAGTACTACAGTGATGTTCCAGAAGGAACACTCTTAGCTTTATTTAATTCTGCTGGCTTTTTAGAAATATCAATTAACAGACTTGATACTAATGAAGGTGGCGCAAATTCCCTTTTAGGAATAAGACATAGAGATAATATAATAATTGATTTTTTTGAAATAGATGAATAACATAATAATTAAAGAGTTAAAACGATTTTTCAATTCAATAGAGGGTTATTTAATAATAATTGTGTTTTTATTAATTAATGGATTAGCATTATGGGTTTTTCCGTATCCATCCCCTAATATTTTGGACTCAGGCTTTGCCTCACTTGATAATTTTTTTGAACTTAATTTAACTGTTTTTTTAATTATAATTCCTGCTATTACAATGAGTATGATTTCAGAAGAAAGAAGAATGAATACATTAGAGCTGTTAATTACAAAGCCAATAAATCCTTCTTCAATAATTCTTGGTAAATTAATTTCTACAATTACTTTAGTGGTGATTATGATATTACCAACAATATTTTACTCATATAGTATTATTGATTTAAGTAATGGGAAAATTGACACTAATGCTATTTTTTGTGGGTATATAGGGCTGGTTATTTTAACTTTTGTTTATGCATCAATTGGGATTTTTTGTTCATCCTTAACTAAAAGACAATTGATTGCATTTATTTTGAGTATACTAATAATTGCATCAATGACTTATCTTATTGATTTCTTAGTAAGAATACTTTCTAATATTGAAAATAATTTAAGTGAAGATAATTATACAAATTCCTTTCCTATTCTAGATTTCCTTAAAAATTTTTTAACAAGAATAAGTATTACAGAAAATTATAAGCCATTTTCAATAGGGATAATTGATTTTAAAAGTGTGTTTTATTTATTTTCAATAGGAATAATGTTTTTGTTAATTAGTATAGAAAATATAAAAGAGAGAAGATGACAAATTTTTTATCTAAGAAAATATTAAAAATTTTATCTATTATTTTTTTTACAATATTTATTAATTGTATAATAAGTTTTCTACCAAACAATAGATTTGATTGCACTAAAGAAAAAAAACATACAATTTCAAACGAAACAAAAAATATTTTAAATAAAATAGATGATAAAATATATTTCAAAATATATTTTGAAGGAAAGTCATTTACCAAAAAAATGAAAGATTATAGAAGCAATTTAGAGAGAATACTTTCTTCTTTCCAATATCACTGCCCACTTATAGAATTTAGCTTCATTGATATTAATAAATTAGATGAAGAAAATAAGAAAAATCTTGAAGAAGATTTAAATGATAAAGGGGTTCAAATTACAAGTCACCCTAATCTTACAAATGCAAAAATATTTTGGGGAGGATATATGACATATGGAAAATACAACTATGAAAAACCGGTTATTTTATTAGATAAAATAGATCTATTTGAAACCTTGGATTGCAGTCAAATGCAATCTGATATAACTAGAAAAGATTGTAATATTAACTATCAATTAAATGAATCAATAAAGAACGCTGAATATACATTAGTAAACTCAATTAAAAAGGCACTAAAATTTAGTGAGCAGAAAAATATTGGATTATTATATAGCTACCTAGATATTCTTGATGAAGTATCTAAAAACAGCAATGAAAAACACTTAGTAGGTAAAAATAGAACTGATGACCTAAAAAATGCTTTACAAAAAGAAGGATATAATGTTGAAGATTGTATAATTGATGAGAAAATGATTGAAAGTGCTGCACAAAAAATTAATAATCAAAGTGGAGAATTAATATTAAATCCGCTAGGGGAAAAATATCATTGTTTAATCATTAATAATCCATATAACAGTTTTGACGAAAAAGAAAAACTAATTATTGATCAATTTATTATGAACGGTGGAAAAACAATTTGGTTAATTGATGGATTACAAAATAATCAGATTGAAACAAATAAATATACCTTATATAATAGTGATTTTACTGATAGCCTATCTTTACTAAGTAATAATTCTGTACTCAATATGAAAATGTTTTGGACAACACAATCGTCATACATAAAAACATCAAATAATAACAATCTAGACTCACTTTTATTAAATTATGGTGTTGTTATTAATAATGATGTAGTTCGTGACTATATAAATTGCCCTGTTGAGTATTGGGATGAAAGATTGTATGATTGGGACTATTATCCGCTTTTAGAGCCAACCGAAAAACACCCTATTGTCAATAACATACAGAAAATTAGAACTAGATATGTAAGTTCAATTGATACCATTCAAAATAAAATTAAAAAAACAATTCTACTAGAAACATCAGAGAACACAATTGTTGATAGGGATTCAATCTCACTTAAAAATGGAAGATTTAGAATTAATAGTAATAAAAGAA
>NHFO01000049.1 GCA_002170235.1 Flavobacteriales bacterium TMED113 | reverse complement strand
TATACATATTTTTGTAGCATTTCTAAACTATTTACTAAAATAATTAAAGGTTTATTCGATGGTCTTTTTTTAATTCTGTATATCTTATGAATACTATTTAAATTTAGTGCATCGCAAGCTAAACCCCATATAGTGTCGGTTTTATGTAATAAGATACCACCTCTACTAATTATTTCACATTCTTTATTTATAGTAGTCATATTAGTTCCTTATAAATTTTAATTATTTCTTCACATTGAATTTTGGTGCTAAATTTCTCAGTATATGCTCTAGATTTTTTTATTTTTAATTTCAATTCATCATCCGGATTCCATATCTTCTGAATTAGTTTATTTAATTGATCCTTATTATTTTTTTCAAAATAATAGGAATGTGGTCCTCCCACTTCTTTAAAAACATCTGTTTCAGGTAATATAACAGGAATTTCACTATACATTGCTTCAACAATTGGTTTACCAAAGCCTTCATATGTAGATGAATAAACTAAACCTTTACTTTCCTTGTAAATGGAAGCTAGATCTTGCATGTTATTAACTTTTGGAAATAAAAATCTATTTTCAATTTTTTCTTTTTTAAGATATTTAATGACTTCATTATAGTAATTTGTTTTTTTTCCTATACAAACCATATTCACATTTTTCAAATCTTTAATTGCTTTAGCAATTAAAAGTAAGTTTTTTCTTTTTTCTATTGTGCCAACATTAATTATATATGGTTTGTTTATTCCGTATTTATTTAAAACATTTTTTTCTTTCTTTATATTTAAAAATGAATTATCACATCCTTGATAAATGATTTTTATTTTTCTTTCATCAACATTAAAATATTTTATTATATCATTTTTTGTTTGTTTACTTATTGCTATAATTAAATCTGCATTTTCACAAGCATATTTACTTTTATGATAGTAAATTTTTCTATCAATTAGATTATAAAATTCTGGATATTTAATATGTATTAAATCATGAATAGTAACAATTGTTTTAATATTATTATTTATTTTTTTAGGAATTTCATTGCTTAGTCCATGATAAATATTAATTTTTTCTTTTTTTAAAGTTTTTGATATTTGATACTGTCTCCAATAATTTTTAAATAGTTTTATTTTAGGTGTGTGGATTTTAATATTTTTAGGATTATAAATATCATTATTNTTANCTGTTGTAAATAATTGCAAATCTATTTCCGGATAGTTTTTATTAATATAGTTAATTATCTCCCTACTATAATTTCCTAATCCAGATTTATTCGTAAATGCCCGCTTTGCGTCTAATCCAATTTTCAATTTTTTGATTTTTATAGTGAAACATTAAAGTCTCTTAGTGCATTATTTAATGATGTTTTTTTATCTGTACTTTTTTTTCTTTTCCCAATTATTAAGCAACATGGAACGTTATATGTTCCACTTTTAAATTTCTTTTGGATAGTTCCAGGGATAACTACAGATCTTTCTGGGACTTCTCCTTTGTATATAATTTCTTTTTTGTTACTAACATCAATTATCTTTGTAGAAGCTGTTATAATTACTCCAGCCCCTAACACTGCTTCTTTCTTAATAATTACTCCTTCAACTAAAATTGATCTTGATCCTATAAAACAATTATCTTCTATAATTACAGGGTTATTTTGTATAGGTTCAAGTACACCTCCTATCCCAACTCCTCCACTTATATGTACATTTTTTCCTATTTGAGCACATGAGCCAACTGTTGCCCAAGTATCAATCATTGTCCCTGAATCAATGTAGGCTCCTATATTAACATANGATGGCATTAGAATTACATTTTTTTGTATAAATGAGCCATATCTTGAAATTGAAGATGGAACAGAACGTATGCCTTTTTCTTTAAAATCTTTTTTTAGTGGAATTTTATCAAAAAATTCAATNTCACCACACTCTATTCTCTTGTTTTTTTTAATTGAAAAGTAAAGTAAGATTGCTTTTTTTATCCAACTATTTGTNTGCCAATTTTCNCCTTTTTTTTCTGCTACACGAATTACTCCATTATCTATTAAATGAATTATTTTTTCAATTAGGTTAATATTATCAATTTGATTGGATAAGTTCTTGTTTAGCCACAAATTATTAATTATTTTTTTTTCTTTTTCAAACATCTTTTATTGTTAATCAATAAATATAGGTAAAAAACAAAATTTTTATAACATACATCAATAATGTATTTTATTTTTATTTTTGATAAAAAAGTTATTTGTGGGTAAGTATATAGGTATTGATTACGGAAAAAAAAGAACAGGTATTTCTATTACTGATGATGATAAAATAATTTCCTCACCACTTATTACAGTAGAGACAAAAGATCTATTCGAATTTTTAAATAATTATTTTAAAAANGAAAAAATTGAAATTATTGTTATTGGTTTGCCAATGAGGCTAGATAATACTTANAATATAATTTTTAAGGATATCCAGAAATTTNCACAAAAACTTGAAAGTAAATTTAAGATTCCCATACATTATGTTGATGAAAGATATACATCTAAAATTGCTTCTACTATTATTTCAAATTCTCATTTAAAGAAAATGAAACGAAGAAATAAATACATTGTTGATAAGGTAAGTGCTTCTTTGATTTTAGAAACTTACTTAAATTTAAATAAAAAAATAAATAAATGATTTTACCTATTTACATATATAATCATCCAGTATTAAGAGAAAAGTGTAATGATGTTAGTNAAAACNATCAAGATTTAGATGTTTTAGTTAAAAACATGTATGATACNATGTACAATGCTAATGGTGTTGGTTTAGCTGCTCCTCAAGTAGGTTTGTCNTTAAATTTATTTATTATTGATATGTCTCCTTTTAAAACAGATTATCCAGATTTAATTACAACTAAAAAAGTTTTTATTAATCCAGTTATTGAGGCTGAATCTGGTAAGGAATGGGATTTTAATGAGGGATGTTTAAGTATACCTGAAATAAGAGAAGATGTAAGCAGAAAAAATAAAATTAATATTAAATATTATGATCAAAAATTTAAACCCCATAAAGAAATCATTGATGGAATTGAGTCTAGAGTTATTCAACATGAATACGATCATCTGAAAGGTAAATTATTTATTGATTATCTGTCTGGACAAAGAAAAAATATTATTAATAGAAAAATAAATAATATAATTAAGGGGAAATTTGAAAAAATATATCCTATAAAATTATTTAAAAAGTAATTAATATGAGTGAAATAAATGAATTTGATAATTTAGTTAAAATTGTTAATGAATTAAGAGTAAAATGTCCTTGGGATAAAAAACAAACAAATAAAACATTAAGGACATTAACTATTGAAGAATGTTATGAATTATCTGATGCAATATTAAATAATGATCAGGAATCAATAAAAAAAGAACTAGGAGATATTTTAACTCACATTATTTTTTACTCAATTCTAGCAAATGAAAAGAAAATATTTTCATTAAATGATGTTATTTCTAGTCAAAAATCAAAGTTAATTAATAGACATCCTCATATATATAATAACAAAAAAAAATTGAGTGAAATTGAGGTAAAAAAAAACTGGGAAGCAATTAAATTAAAAGAAAAAGNTAGTGGAAATTCNGTTCTAAGTGGTGTNNCTAAATCCCTCCCAACTATGTTAAAGTCCTGGAGAATTCAGGAGAAAGTAAGAGGAATNGGCTTTCAGTGGAAAAATCAAGATGGTTATATAAAAAAAATGGAAGAAGAGTTAACTGAATTAAAAAAAGAAATTGGTGATTCCAATAAAAATAATATGGATGAGGAGTTAGGTGATTTTTTATTTTCTATTATAAGTTATTCACATTTTTTAAATCTTAATCCAATTGACTCATTAGAGAAGGCTAACCAAAAGTTTATTAATAGATTTTCTAAAATGGAAAAAATTATTATTGCTGAAGGAAAGGAAATACAAAATTTAAAAATCAATGAATTTGAAGAATATTGGAAGAAAATTAAATAAACTATGAGGTAAAGTATATGAAAAGAATAATTAAAACTGTATAAATAAATACTTTAATTGAATTAAAATTAAATTTTTTATAAACTTCAGCTTCTTTTCTATAGGCCCAGGCTAGATATAATATNTAAATTCCAGTTGCAACAACAGCATATATCCAGTGCCCTTTTGTAATTGCATCCATACTATTCGAAAATAATTGGTTCTAATGTGATGGTGAAGTCGTCGTAAATAAAGTTATCAGCAAATTCTGAGAAAACTGATTTAGATTTATAATTAATACCAAAATCTGTTCGATCAATTATAATGTTAGCNACAATGGTTAGTTTATCATTATTTAAATATCCTTTGTAATCAAATTTTATTGGTTTTGTAATTCCTTTAATTGTCATATTTCCTTCAATAGAACTTCCATCATCTGAAGTTATCTCAAATTTACTTTCAGGATAATTATTTATATCAAAAAAATCTTCATCTTTTAAGTGCCCTTCAATACTTTTTTTTGAACCACCTTGAAGATCTATACATTCTATGCTTTTCATGTCAATAATAAAGTTTCCATTGATAATTTTCCACCCTCTTTCTTCATTGTCATTAGAAAGAGTGATTTCTCCAGACAATAAATTGACATAACCTTCATGTGAGCCTCCTGTTTTTTCACCTACCCAAAACAATCTACTTTTTTCAGTATTAACTTTTTTCTCCTGAATATTTTCCTGACAATAAGATACTGAGAAAAATAAACACAATAATAAAATATTATAGAGCTTCATATTAAAAAATTTATTTATGTTAGTAATATATAATACATGCAAATTAACGAAAATAATGAATATGAAAAAACAAATTAAAGATGTAAAAACATTCCACGATTCTTTTGGAATAAAAAATTTAGATTCCCCATCATTAAATAATGAATCATTTAATTTGCGTTATAAATTAATGAAAGAAGAAAATGATGAATATCTTAATGCATGTAAGGATGGTGATATTGTAGAAATTGCAGATGCTTTAGGAGATATGATGTATATTTTATGTGGCACTATCTTATCTCATGGCTTACAACATAAAATAGAAGAAGTTTTTGAAGAAATTCAATCAAGTAATATGTCAAAACTAGGAGTTAATGGTAAGCCTATACTTAGAGAAGATGGAAAAATACTAAAGGGTCCAAATTATTTTAAACCAAATATTTTAAATATTTTAAAAAAATAATTATTTGAGATATCTAAAATCTTGCCCATCTTTGATTTCCAGTAATGTATTATAAATCAATTTTATAACTCCTTCAACATCGTCCCTATGAACAGTTTCTACTGTGGTATGCATATATCTTAATGGTAATGAAATTAAAGCAGAACAAACACCACCTATACTAAAAGCAAATGCATCTGTATCAGTACCCGTTGCTCTAGAAGCAACTTCTTTTTGAAAATTAATTTTATTTTTTTTTGCTGTATCAATAATTAATTTTAATAAATTATTTTGCACAGCTGGTCCATATGTAAGGGAAGGTCCTTTNCCTAGTGAGCANTCACCTTGTTGAATCTTATTTATCATGGGCGTATTTGTGTCATGCGTAACATCAGTAACTATCGCAACATTTGGTCTTATTGTTTCAACAATCATCTTTGCACCATACAAACCTACCTCTTCTTGTACAGAGTTTGTGATATATAAACCAAAAGGTAGTTTCTGTTTATTTTCATTAAGTAATCGTGCAACTTCTGCAATCATAAATCCTCCCATCCTATTGTCTAATGCTCTTCCAACAAAAAGTTTTTCGTTCAGAGTTATAAATTCATCTTCATAAGTTACTACGCAACCTACGTCAATACCCATTTTTAAAACTTCCTCTTTGTTTTTTGCTCCACAATCTAAAAATATATTATCAAGAGTTGGGTTTTTTTCTTTACCTGGTCTTCTTGTATGAATTGCTGGCCAGCCAAATACAGCTTTAACAAAACCCTTATCTGTATGTATATTTACTCTTTTTGAAGGTGCAATTTGATGATCAGAGCCTCCATTTCTTTTTAGATAAATAAATCCATCTTTAGTAATATAATGAACAAAAAAAGATATTTCATCGGCATGAGCTTCTATTACAACTTTATATTTTGCATCGGGGTTAATTACACCAACAACTGTNCCATATGTATCCACAATATGAGTATCTATATATGGTTTTATATAATCAAGCCACATTTTTTGCCCTTTAGACTCAAAACCGGTTGGTGAAGCATTATTCAAGTATGATTCAAGAAATGTTAATGATTTTTTTGTTATTATATTATTATTTTTCATGATATATTTTTTTCTTTGATGAAAATAGTGAATAATTTGATTGAAAAAATAAATAATAATAAAAATTTAGAGATAATTAAAACTAATGATGGTTCTTCTTCAGTTTACAATTTAAATAAAAATGAAATATATCACTCTAGAAACGGAGCTATTCAAGAATCTTTACATGTTTTTATTTTACATGGTTTAAACCATTTCAAAAACAAAGAAAAAATTAAAATTCTTGAAGTCGGTATGGGTACAGGCCTAAACGTGATTTTAACATATTTAAATTCACTAAATATNGAAGTTGAATATCATGCATTAGAGCCCTATCCTTTNCCAAATAATATTGCATCTAATTTAAATTATGGTAAAATATTAAATTGTAATAAAATATTTAATAAAATTCATAATTATCAATTTAATCAATCATTAGCTCTATCATTAAAATTTAAATTAATTAAACATAAAATTGAATTTTTAAATTTTAATATTGAAGGTTTTGACTTAATTTATTATGACGCATTTTCTCCTAGAGCACAAAAAGATATGTGGGATATAATTAATTTTAAAAAAACATTTAAAATTTTAAATAAAAATGGCGTACTAACGACATATTGCGCTAAGGGCTCCTTTAAAAGAGATTTAAAAAATATTGGCTTCAATATAATAAATCCTTCAGGTCCTTTTGGTAAGAGAGAGATAACTAATGCGATAAAATCAAATTAGTTTTCCGACACCTTAATTTGAAGAATGTCACGATCAAAAAGATATAATCCTCCTTTATCATCTCCAATTAACTTAAGTTTATCTAAAATCATTCTAGCAAGTGCTTCTTCCTCTATTTGTTCAGCAACGTACCATTGCATAAAATTATGAGTAGTATAGTCTTTGTGTTTTAGGCATAAATCTACAACTAGATTAATTTTTTTAGAAACCACAATTTCATGATCTAATAAATTTTGAAATACATGAGCTAAGCAATCAAATACTTTTGGTGGTTTTTTTAGCTCAGGAACAATCGCGTGTCCTCCTCTTTCATTAACATATTTAATTAATTTCAGCATATGTTCTCTTTCTTCATTTGAGTGATTATAAAAAAATGAAGAAACTCCTTCAAAGCCTTTTGTTTCGGCCCATGATGCCATCGCAAGATAATATTGGGAGGAATTTGCTTCTGCACTAATTTGTTCATTTAAAACTTTTTCGATTTCACTTATTAACATAATAATATATATTTAATTTGTTTATAAAGATACAATTAAAATACAAAAATATATTTTGTATCTTTTTTCAAATGTTAAAAGAAAATATTATGAAAAAAATAAAAATTTTTTTTGAATATATTTTATTTGAATTGTATACTTGGTCCCTAATATTTTTATTTATAGTTAGTTTTTTTTCGAATAAAGATCATTGGGTGACAACTTTTTTACTTGTCATGTCCATTATTGTATTTGCAACAAATAGATTAAATTATCATCATGAAAGAATAGAAAGAGAAAAATCACAAAAAGAACAAATTCCTAAAAAAATAGATGAAATTCATAAAGAGATTTATGAACTTAAATCTTTATTAACTAAATATTAAGTATTATTTAATACAATTTTCGATTGCTTTAATTATTATTTTGCATGATTTTACAATATCATTTTTTTTAATATTTAAAGGAGGGGAGATTCTCATTGACTTTTTTTCTTTTAGAAAATAGAATGTTAGGATTTTATTTCTATGACACTCTTTAATGACTTTCTCACAAAACTCTTTTGTTCTAAATTTAACTGCTAACATTAAGCCTTTTCCATTTATTTTAACTATTTCTTTATGCTTTAGGTTATTTCTGAAAATTTTTTCTTTGTTTAATACATTTTTAATTATACCAGATCTTTTTAATTCATTTAAAGTAGTTAATGCAGCCACACATCCTATGGGGTGGCCTCCAAAAGTTGTTATATGACCTAATGGTGGATCT
>NHFO01000048.1 GCA_002170235.1 Flavobacteriales bacterium TMED113 | reverse complement strand
AACTGGAACAATGGAAATATATTTATTTTTAATTGAACAAACATCACTTTCACTGTTCGTATCAGTGCTAACAAAATCACCGCATAACCAAAAATAAATATTTTCTTTTTTATCATATTTTTCTTTCCAAAAACCCTTTCCTTGATTACAAAATTTAGCGCCTTTTAAATTTTTATATGAACAGTCAGGAAGATTAATATTTAATGTAACACCTTTTTTAATTCCTATATTTAGTACTTGCTTTACAAATTTTATTATAAAATTTGTAAAGCAAGAAAAGTCAATGTCATGTGAATAATTTTCATGAGATATAGCAATTGAAGGTATACCTTGAATTGCTCCTTCAATGGCAGCATGAACAGTTCCTGAATACAGAGTGCTAATTGAAAAATTAGAACCATGATTTATTCCGGAAATACATAAATCAGGTTTTATTTTACAAAGATTATTAAGAGCTATCTTTACACAATCAGAAGGTGTGCCAGAACAACTATATTCTATATAACCCTGAGATTCCTTAATTTTTTTAACTTCAATTTTTTTATCAACACTAATAGCATGAGACATACCTGATTGCTCTTTGTTTGGAGCTACAACAATAATGTTTGCAAAATCATTTAATATCTCTGACATAAACTTTAAGCCCGGCGCAGATAATCCATCATCATTTACTAATAATATAAAAGGTCTTTTAGTTCTCATTTTATTCTATAAAATTTATTTTTAGAATGATTTCATGAATATTGCTAGTAATATTAACGGTTTCTTGAATAGGTATAGAATATGAATAACCTACTGATAATATTTCCGAAATCTGGACATATAAAATTGGAGAAATACTTTCATTGTAAGAATAATTAACACCTCCCCCCAAAGGAAACTCAGAAAAATATGAAATATTATATTCCCATTTTAATCGAGCAGCATTTGTTGCAGAAACCAAAACTGCTGTTTTAACAATATGATCTGGAAAAAACTTAAAAGATTTTCCAGCAGAAAGAAAATATGTTCTCTCTTCGGTTCCTTGATAATAACTATTATTCACTAAATAAGGTATAGAAAAGCCAATAAAATAATTGTCAAAATAATTATAATATAAACCAAAACCCATATTAGGAACATATTCATTTAAAATATCACTGGAAAAAACTGGGTCACCAGGGTCATTAATATTAAGACTTGATAAGTTTCCCCCATATTGCGAAAAACCTAATCTAAGCCCTAATGACAAAGTTGAGTTATTTCCAAAAGAAACAGTGTAAGCAGAAGAAGCAAAAAAGGCGTTTGTGTTAGTTGGACCTACAACATCATTTAAAAAACTAACTCCAAAACTGATCCCTTTTTTATAGGGAGTGTAAGCACCAAAAAATCTTGTTTGAGGAGCACCATCAATTTCTTTCCATTTTGAATTACTTGATAATATTAAATTAGTTGTTTCACTAGCGCCAATGTAAGATGGGTTGATAAAAAATTGATTGAAATTCAAATGTGTAGTAGATGGATAATGTTGAGAAAAAAGCAATTTAAATCCACAAAAAAATAAAATTATTAAATAATTCTTTAGCATAACATTATCTATTTATATATATATAACCTTTATATTCTCTATTTCCAATCGAAGGTACAGCATTGATTGTTTTAAAAATATAGTAATAAGTTCCAGATGAAAGCTTATCTGAAAACAAAGAACTTGATGAGTTATTATTTCCTGACCAATCATTACTATAATTATTTTCTTTAAAAACAATTTGACCCCATCTATTAAAAATAATAAGTTCATTTTGAGGTGATAAATTTTCTAATCCTATAATCTCAAAATAATCGTTAAAACCATCACCATTTGGTGAAAAACCGTCTGGGATAAATATTATACAAGAGTCATTATCAAAATAATCAAAAATACCATCTTCATCACAATCAGTATTTGGCAACAAAGGGTCAAATCCACTATTAATCTCATCGAAATCATTTAATCCATCTCCATCTGTGTCAATATTATTTGGATTAGTTGAATATATGTATTCCTCCATATTTGATAAACCGTCCTGATCTGGATCACTTAAAGAATCTTGAGAATCATATGGGTCCAAGCCATTTTCATTTTCCCAATTATTATCAATTCCATCTCCATCAATATCATCATCAATTTCATTACATATTCCATCTAAATCTAAATCAGATATACATTCTCCATCACAATCTAAATATGTTTCATTTGGGTATATACATGAATCATCTTCATCAGTTGCAAGAATATTATAATTACATGCTTCTAAATCAGTACAACCTAAAACTTCATCATCATCACAAATACCATCATTATCAGCATCATTATCAATAATAGTACCAGACCCATCTGTTTCACCAGAACAAGAATCACATAAGTCGTCAGGATATATACAAGAATTGTCATCCGAGTTTGCACTAGAATTATAATTACAAGCTAATGGATCTATACATCCTAAAATAGTATCTTGATATAAGAAAAAAATATAATTATCTGAAATAAATTCTATCCAAAAAATATCGGCTGAAAAAGATATTTTATCATCAATATATTTTGACAATAAAATAGATACATCAGAGTAATTATTATCAAAAACTGATCCACTAGAAGAAAGTAAATTAGAAGCATTAATCACTTCATTAAATGAATTATTTTGAATTAATATGCCTTCAGAATATTCGGCATTAATTCCTATAGCAGTTGGCAAACCCATATATTGCACAGGAAANATATTTGAAATATTATTATTTAAAATTGAAACATTATCTGAATAACTTCCTAGTGATATTGCANATCCAGAAATATTAAAAANAGAATTATTAGTTATAATAATATTTAAAGGCGGATCTATAGACTCTCCATTTCCATAAGCTAAAATCCCATAACTTAAAGGAGATTCATTAGAAAGATTAGGNAAAGACATACCTGAAATAATATTGTTACTAATTTCTATATTTTGAGATCCTGGAGTAATAATTATTCCAGCATTTGTCAGGTCATTTCCAATAATATTAAAACCATCAATTATAACATTACTTGAAGTTATTTTAAATCCAAATTCTTGTCCTGATGCATCTATAATAACATCACTGGAATCAGAGATTATGTTTAATTCCTTGTTAACTTCAACTAANCCAGGNTAATTATTAAGCTGACTTGATATAATAATTGTGTCTCCNTCTTCAGCAAAATTAATTGCTTCTTGAATTNCTGAAAACTGCTCGGGAACATAAATTTGAGCAGAACAATAAATAGTTACAAAAAAAAGATATATAATATTTTTCATATTAAGTTTAAAATTAATGTTTAAATCTTGGTTCCAAAAACTTCGTCCCAAAAAGTAAATGTAGTAGCATAATTCCCATTTAAAGATTCATGATGCTTGTCATGATGTTCTGTTTCTCCCCAAAAAGGAATCCATTTAGAAAATTTTGATTTAAAACCAGAATGTACATCAAGCTCATGAATATTTCTTATTATTTGATATAACCAAAAAGAAAAAATACTAACAGGTCCAAATAAACTAATTATCAATATACCAATAAAAGGACCTAAATAACCAGACATCCATTCTAAAGGATGAACATAAATATATTCGAGTGCTACAGGAGCAATTGATCGATGATGTAAATAGTGAATTTTTTTTAAAATAAATTTATTTTTATGCATCATCGCATGTAGAAAATAAAAATATAAGTCATCAATTACTAAAATCAAAAATAATTGTGCAGTAATAATAGAAAATGTAGAACTTTTATTTAAAGATTCTCCCTCAACAAAAAGCCCATAATCATAAAAAAAATATAAACCTAAATAAGAGATTAAAATTAGTAATGAAATATTAAAAATTATTAATGGAAGTCTCTTATAGAAAGTAATTGGCTTTATTCTTCTTTTTTGAATTTTGAATCTATTAAGTGCAGTGACATGTATTGATACAAGGGTAAATATTAATCCAATGACATTACAAGAAACTATAATTAGTATAGTATATTGTATAAGTTCATTTTTTCCCATCTTTGTGTTGATATATAACAAAATTATGAAAAAAACATTCTTATCTGACAAAACGCCTATTTATTGCATAATACCAACAGAGGCTTTAATTCTAGATGAACACATTAAAGGGTATTTAGACCACGGAATATTTGTAAAAGAAAATGATACAATAATTGATGTAGGAGCTAATATTGGAGTTTTAGGTATAAGATTATCAAAGTCATTTAAGTCAATTTATATTCATTCTTTTGAACCAATTCCAGAAATATTTAACGTTTTAAAAAAAAATAGTCAGATTAGTAAAAACAAAAACTTTAAAGTATATCAAAAAGGCATTGGACATAAATCTTCTAAACAAAAATTTACATATTTCCCTAATAGTCCTGCATTATCAACAGCTAAACCAGAAATGTGGAAAAAAAACCCAAAAGCATTTATAAAAGCAGTGAAAGGAAGTATTAAAAATGCTCCTAAAAAATTTTGGTGGGCAAAACTAATTCCATCTTTCTTGATTCCATTTATAGCTAAAAGATTACTTAAAAACAGCCGTAAAATTGTATGCGAAATATCTACAATTTCAAAGATAATCAAGGAACAAAATATAAATGAAATTAATCTCCTTAAAATTGACTGCGAAGGTTTTGAATGGAACGTGTTAATGGGAATCCAGCAATCTGATTGGAGAAAAATCCACTCTATTGTTATGGAAATTCATGACGTAGAAAATAGATTAAATAACACAGTGAAGCTGTTAAAAAAACATGGCTTTAAAAATATTAAAACAGAGAAGGAAAAAGCATTAAAAGAAACTAAATTAATTAATTTATACGCCACAAAATAATTAATCAATTCTACTTGCAATAAAATAATATAAAATAATTCCTGTTAATAGTGAATACAATCCTTTATGCCATTTTAAAGTATCAGCTCCTGCAATTAAACTAGATTCTTGTAGCCATGAAAAAACAGCAAACATAATCCCAAAAGAAGATAATAATAACCATATTTTTTTTTTCATTCTATAATTTTTAATCAGGAAAAATCTTTCCTGGATTCATAATATTATTTGGATCAAAAATTGATTTTATAAGTTTTTGAATTTTTAACTCCTCATTTGAAAATGGGATGTCCATATAATCTTTTTGCACAAAACCTATACCATGTTCTCCTGAAATAGTTCCTCCAAGTTTAATACATAATTTAAAGATTTCCCTAATAGCTTTTTTAGATATTAAATCCCATTTTGAGTCAGATATATTTTCTCTCAAAATATTAATATGCAAATTCCCATCTCCTGCGTGACCATAACAAATTGATTTAAACTCATATTTATTTCCAATTAATTTCACTCCTTTTATTAAATCAGGTAAATTATTTCTTGGAACAACTGTATCTTCTTCTTTATAAACAGAGTAAGATTTAACAGCTAAACCAATATTTCGTCTCATTTTCCATAAATTTTCTTTTTGCGTTGATGTCTCTGCTAAAAGAATTTCTCCGCAATTATAATTTTCAAATATAGAAAATAACTTTTCTGCACTTTCAAATAAATAATCTTTATTATTACCGTCTATTTCAATTAATAAATATGCTTTATCATTTTCCATTATTGAAAATGGAATATTAGAAAAAGACATATCTCTTACTAATTCTATTGCAGAACGTTCCATAAATTCAATACAAGATGGAGAAATACCGTTAATAAAAATTTTTGACACTACTTCACAAGATTGCGCAATGTTATGAAAAGGAACCAATAATAATAAATTTTCTTTTGGTTTAGGTATGAATTTAACTACGGCTTTAGTAATAACTCCTAATGTGCCTTCACTTCCTACTAATAATTGAGTTAAATTATAGCCCGTTGAATTTTTTAGGGTATTTGAACCTGTCCATATTATCTGACCATTTGGAAGAACTAACTCTAAATTAAGAATATAGTTTGATGTTACACCGTACTTAAGAGCTTTTGGCCCTCCTGCATTTAATGCAATATTTCCACCTAAAGTGCAAGAGCCTTTACTAGCAGGATCAGGTGGGTAAAACATATTTATTTTTTCTAACTCATTTTGAAATTCCTCATTAATTAAGCCAGGTTGAATAACTGCCTGAAAATTAGGTAAATCTATTTTAAGAATCTTATTTAATTTCTTCATTGAAATACTTACGCCTTTAAAAACTGGCAATGCCCCTCCACTTAAACCGGTTAAAGCTGCAGACGGGGTAATTGGAATTAAGTTAGTATTACAAAATGATACAATTTTGGAAACCATGTCTGTAGACTTAGGGAATAAAACAACTTCAGGAAGATAACTTAAATTTTCTGTGTGGTCTCTTGAATAATTTATAACACTTTTACCAGACAATACATTTTCTTTTCCAAGTATTTTTATAAAAAAATCTATATGTGTAGTTTTTATTTTAGTGTACAAAACAAAAAAAAATTTCTTCAAATTTAATTAATTTAGCAAATTCAAAAAAGATTTAACATGAAACAAAAATTATACATTATAACTTTATTATTTATAAGTGTTGTGAGTTTTTCTCAAAATGACAAACAAATTTCACTTGAAGAGATATTTACTGAAAGAAAATTTTCTCAAGATTGGGTATGGGGATTAAATTCAATGAATGATGGACTTCATTATACAATTATTAATCGCAAGGAAGATAATACATTAGCTCTCGAAAAATTCAGCTATCAAAATGGTGAATTTACAGAAAATATTATTACATCAAATGATATTGAAGGGTTGGAGTTTGATTCATATAAATTCAGTGCTGATGAAACAAAATTATTATTAGAAATTGAAAGTTCATCAATATATCGATATTCTTCTGAAAGTTTCGTATATGAGTATAATATTAGTGAAGATAAACTAACAAAAATAAATGAAAATAAAATTAGATTAGCAGAGTTTTCTCCTGATGGAACAATGATTAGTTATGTATATCAAAATAACTTATACATATATAATGTAAAAAATAAACAAACCATCCAATGCACTAATAATGGAAAGAGTAACAACATTATTAATGGAGCAACAGACTGGGTTTATGAAGAAGAGTTTGCAATTGTAAAAGGTTATGAGTGGTCAAGCAATAGTAAATATTTAGCATATTATGTTTTTAATGAATCTGAAGTTAAAGAATTCTCTATGGACATTTTTAATTCCAATCTTTATCCAGAACAATCTAAATTTAAATACCCAAAAGCAGGAGAAGAAAATTCTATTGTTGAAATTTTTATTTATGATTTAAATAAAAATAAACATATACAAGCTCAAATAAACAAATCAAAAGATGATTATATTCCAAGAATTAAATGGTCTAAAGATTCAAAATTATGTGTTCAAAAATTAAACAGATATCAAAACCATCTCCAATTAATTTTTATAAACCCAGAGTCTGGAGAAGGTAATCTTGTCTATGAAGAGTTTGATGATTACTATATTGATATACATGATAATTTAATTTTTACTGATGAAGGTTTCTTATGGTCTAGTGAAAAAGATGGTTATAACCATTTATATTTTTTTGATTATAAAAAAAATAAAATGAAAAAAATAACAAAAGGAAATTGGGAGGTAACTAATTTTTACGGACTTGACAAAGAAAACAATGTGATTTATTACCAATCGAATGAAAATTCACCGTTAACAAAATCAATTTATTCAATTAGCTTAAAAGGAAATAACAAGAAATTATTATCTAAATCTGTAGGATTAAATAATGCTGATTTTAGTAAAACTTATAAATACTTTATCAATACTCATTCAAGTGCAAATTCCCCTAATTACATAACACTTCAAAACAATGAGGGAGAAGTAATAAGAGTTTTAAAAGATTCTAAAAAATTAAACGATACTTTATTTGAATACAATCTATCATCAAAAGAGTTTTTTAATTTCAAAACAGATTATAATGTAATACTTAACGGATGGATAATGAAGCCAACTAATTTTGATGAAAATAAAAAATATCCAGTTTTAATGTATGTATATGGTGGTCCAGGAAACCAACAAGTTTTAGATAGCTGGAGTGGTCATTATATGTGGTATCAATTACTATGTCAAAAAGGATTTATTATAGTTTGTATTGATAACAGAGGAACTGGGGGAAGAGGCGCTGAATTTAAGAAATGTACATATAAAGAACTTGGTAAATTTGAAACAGAAGATCAAATTGCTGGAGCAAAATATTTAAGTTCTCTTAAATATGTAGATAATACAAGAATTGGTATTTGGGGATGGAGCTATGGTGGATATATGTCAAGCTTATGTCTATTAAAGGGTAATGAATATTTTAGTACAGCAATTGCTGTAGCCCCCGTGACAAACTGGCGTTACTACGATACTATATACACTGAAAGATATATGAGAACCCCACAAGAAAACCCTGACGGATATGATCTTAATTCTCCTATTAACTATGTTGATTTACTTAAAGGAAATTATTTATTAATTCATGGCTCAGCTGATGATAATGTTCACTATCAAAATACTATGGAAATGATTTCTGCGTTAGTAAAAAGTAATAAACAATTTGAATTATTTGTATACCCTGACAAAAATCACAGTATATATGGCGGTAATACTAGAATTCATTTATTTACTAAAATAACAGATTTTGTCATACAAAATCTCTAATAAATTAAAAATTAGTATCTTGTACGACTAATAATAAAATTATTTTCTTATCATGGAATCACTATCTCTAGCTTATAAACTGTTAATTATTGGTTGGCTTATTGTTTTAATTTGGGTGCCTTATGTAATTTATACTAACAAAAAAATTCACCCAAAAGCCTTATTTGTTTTATTCTTTGCTGAATTATGGGAAAGATTTTCTTACTATGGCATGAGAGCCCTACTCGTTCTATATATGATAGACGTTGGAGCTGAACTAAGCTATGAGAAAAGTCAGGCATATGCAATATATGGAGCATATGGAGCAATGGTATATGCAACTCCACTTCTTGGAGGATTAATTGCTGAAAAGTTTTTTGGGTACAGAAACTCAATAATGTGGGGAGGTATACTGATGGCACTGGGTCATTTTACTATGGCTTTTCCACTTATAACAGAATTGGGAATTGGAAGCCCTGAATCAGTTCATGCTCTTGTTGAACCAATGTTTTTTATTGCATTAGGACTTTTGATTCTTGGTAACGGATTTTTCAAACCTAATATATCAAGTTTTGTAGGTACTTTTTATAAACAAAATAGTGAGTTAAGAGATCGAGGATTTAATCTATTTTATATGGGTATTAACATTGGAGCTTTTCTAGCTCCAATAACATGTGGAGCGATAGGACAAGATCCAAATTTAGGTGTAAATGCATGGCACTATGGATTTGGATTAGCTGGAATAGGTATGGTTTTAGGACTTTTAGTTTTTATGTACGGACTAAGAACCGGTGTATTTAAAAATAATGGCCACTCACCTAACCCCAAATTACTAAACGCTAAGATTGCTGCATTGAGAAATGAAAAAGGAGAATATGTTGGAGGGGGAATGACTTTAAAGACTGCTACATATGTAGGTACATTTTTACTTATTCCAGTTATTTTCTTTCTTTTAAGTTTTGGGTCAAAACCATTATTTTATCCGTGGGGAAAAGAATTAAGCTTTTTAGATATCATTTTATTTAGCATGGTAGTTTATATGATATATTATCTCAGTAGATACGGTAAAAGTATTACTAAAGTAGGATATGATAAATTAAAAGTAATAATGTTTTTATTCTTCTACTCAACATTATTTTGGGCATTTTTTGAGCTAGCTGGTAGTGCAATAACAGTATATACTGAAACAAATGTTAATAAAACTGTACCCTATTTAGGGGAACTATCATCATCACAATTTATGGGCGTAAACCCACTTTATATTATTCTTTTAGTTCCAGTATTCAACTATATATGGAAGTATTTAAAACAACAAAAAAGAGAACCTAGTGCGCCAATGAAATTTGCTATTGGTACAATTCTATTAGGCCTTGGATTTTTCGCATTTCCTTTGGGAG
>NHFO01000047.1 GCA_002170235.1 Flavobacteriales bacterium TMED113 | reverse complement strand
TTTCTCTGTTTTGAAATTCTATAATTGCTTTATAAAATTCTTTTTCACTAAAATCTGGCCAGTCAGTATTACTAAAATATAACTCTGTGTAAGCCAGTTGCCATAACAAAAAGTTACTAATTCTTTTTTCACCTCCTGTGCGAATTAGTAAATCAGGGTAAGGAGTATTTTTTGTGTAAAGATAATTATTAACTGTTTCTTCAGTTAAATTTTCACAATTAAATTTTCCATTTTTTTGATCTATTAGCATTTTTTGAATACAATCTGTAATCTCAGTTCTTGCACTATAACTGATTGCTAGTGTCAACGTAAGTTCTTTATTTTTATTTGTTTTTTTAATTAGTTTTTTAATTAAATATTGCGATTTTTTTGGTAAATCAGTAATATGCCCAATAGTCTGTATTTTAATTTTATTTTTAATAATTTCTTTTTCACTCTTGATTATATTATTAGTTAATAGACTTAAAATATTAGATATTTCAATTTTAGGTCTTTTCCAATTTTCTTTAGAGAAGGTAAATAGAGTAAGAAATCTAACTTTTGATTTTATTGCAGCTTTTATAACTTTTTGAACAGTCTTGACACCCTCGTTGTGTCCAAATGATCTTGCTTCACCTTTTTTCTTAGCCCATCTACCATTTCCGTCCATAATGATAGCTACATGTTTTGGAGTATTTATATTGGAAATTTTCATTTAAAAGAATGAAATATCTGAACAATATGATTTTCTTGGAATCTTATAAACAATACTTAGCCCTACAAATCCAAATTTGTCATTATTCTGTGAATTTCCCCTTTGATAATCTTCTTCAAAACCGTTAAAAGACTTATCTGCTAATTCTTGAGCTATTGGGCTTAAAATAGAAGGATTTACATATTGAGTACTTACATCATCAATATAATCGGTAAATGTTAATGTCCAAGACCAAGACATATTTAATGCTATATTTTTATTTAAATTAATTTTGTATCCAAGACCTATAGGAATACCTATTCCATAAAGAGAGTATTTTTCAGTGTCAGGAAATATACTACTGCCTTGACCCTCAGTACCTAGAGGTTGTAAATCAACCCAGGTTCCCTCATTAGATAGACCTTTTGGATTAAATTTGAATCCACTTATTCCTGAAAAAACATAAAAAGCTTTATTGAATTTTTGTGAACCAATTTTATAGTGTGAAAAATTATATTCAATGTTAGCTGACATTTCAGATATTTTAGACTGAAAGTCTAAGTTTCTAGTTACTATAAATAAATCTTCTGATTGACTATCAAAGGATGATACTTTACCTTTTTTAAATGAAATATTTACACTAAATCTTTCATTAAAATTATTTCTAAAACTAATCCCCCATGAAAATTCAGAGTTTTCAAATAATTTATTTGTATTACCTATTTTTAAAGAATTATAACCTACATCTCCGTGAAAAATTGCAGTGCCAAAAAATGCACTAATTTCTTGTTGAGAAAATATTAGGTTAGTAGAAAAGAAGGTAAATAAAATTAAAATTATTTTTTTCATTTGATAAATATAATAAACCTAAATCAGATGACACAAATATAACAATTGTTATTAATGAAAGAGATTTTAATTATTTCTTTTATCTAGTCCCCATAATAATTTGTTTCTTAGGGTATTTAAATAATCAGTCTCTTTTGTTATAAGTAAATTTATCACGGATTTAGATTTTTTTATTCTAATTGTGTGTCTATTTGTTAAATCTAATTGTTTGCCATCAATAGATAGTTTAAAACAATTAAATCTTTTATCAACTTTTAACTTAACTTCGTTTTCATTTGAAATTATAAGTGGCCTTACATTTAAATTGTGAGATGCTATTGGAGTTATAATAAAATTATTAGTTTCAGGCATAATAATTGGGCCACCGCAACTTAATGAGTATCCTGTTGAACCAGTTGGGGTTGAAATTATTAAGCCATCTCCCCAATAATTATTAAGATACTCTTCATTTAAATATGCCTCTATATTTATCATAGTATTTTGATCTCCGCAAATAGACAACTCGTTTAATGCAAAATATGTTTGTACATTATTTAATTTTGGCTCAATAATTATATCAATTAGTGTTCTTTTACTAATTGTATAATTTTTATTTTCAAGATCTGAAATTAAACTGGTTATATTTTCTTTAGCTACATTGGCCAAAAAGCCTAATCTTCCTGTATTAACACCAATCATTGGAATATTATAGTCTTTAATAAAATTTGCTGCACTTAACATTGTTCCATCTCCACCAAATGATATTAAAAAATCTATATTATGTTTTTTTGTTAAAATACTTGCATTAATATTTTTCAGTTTGGATTTAATTTTTTCATAAAATTCCCCTAAAAAATAGATATTAATATTTTTTTTATGAAGTTCACTTATACATGTTTTAATGAATTTCCAATTATCAAGACTTTCTTCTTTACTGTATATTAAAATATGCATGATTTAAGTATTTAAGTATCTTATAAAAGAATCAAATCTATCATTAAAATCATCTTGATCTTTTTCAATTGAATAGACTTCTTGCGCTTCCCACTGATGCCTATTCAATGCTTTTATTAGTTGAGTCAAGTTATTATTATTTACTACTATATGAACTTTAATATTATTTTTATGATCAATATTTTCTATAAATGAAGATATAATTAATCCATTATTTAACTCAATAATTCTACTTATTTCAGATAGTGAGTAATTATTTAAATCAGTATTAATTTTTAATACACCAATTTCAGTTAAATTGTAAATTGAACCTAAACCGTTAACTAATTCTTTAACAGATATATAACCTAAATATATATTGCGTTCTATTATTGGTATCAACGGAACTTTAGTTTCAGCTATTAATTTAAAAGCCTCACAAAAATGATTATATGGATTCAAATAAATATTTTTTTTAGCCAAGGATAAATCTATTGGTTTATTTAATTCAGGCATGTTCAAAATATCTTTCTCACTTAAAATTCCAATCAAGTTTCTGCTTTCTAGAACAATTAGTGCAGAAGTTTTATATTCCTCCATGGTTAAAATGGCCATATTTCCACTTGTTTTATTAGAGATTGTTGGAATATGATTTTGTATAAAACTTTTTAGAATCATTATAATAATTATATAGCAAACATACTATTTTTAAGATATAAATGTTATAATGCATAAAAATTATATTTATGACAAGATTAAGTGTTAATGTAAATAAAGTAGCTACTTTACGAAACTCAAGAGGAGGAGATGTCCCAAACTTATTAAAAGTAACACAAGATATTGTAACTTTTGGGGCGGATGGCATTACAGTTCACCCAAGACCTGATGAAAGGCATATAACATATCAAGATACAATTGATATATCTAAAATGCTTAAAGAAAAATTTCCAAAAGTTGAATTTAATGTTGAGGGTTATCCCTCAAAAAAATTTTTATCACTAATTGAAGCTGTCAAGCCAGATCAAATTACTTTAGTCCCTGANCCCCCCGGTGTTTTAACATCAAATNCAGGTTGGGATATGAAAAAAAACTTATCTTTCTTAATANGCACAATTAAAAAAATTAAATCAGATAGTAATAGAACATGTCTATTTATTGATCCTAATCCTGACTACATTAAATATATTATTAGTTCAGGAGTTGACTCTATTGAGATGTTTACTGGTGAATATGCAAAAAACTATTTCTTTAATAAAGAGGAGGTAATTAAAAAATATATTGAAACAGCTAATGTTGCTCANAAGCATGGTATCGGNATTAATGCTGGTCATGATTTAAATCTAGAAAATATAGNTTTCTTTAAAAAGAAAATTAAATATTTAGACGAGATATCTATTGGTCATGCTTTAATAAGTGATTCACTNTATTTTGGTCTCGAAAACACTATTCAATTATATAAAAGAAATTTATTGTGATATTAAATTCAAAAATTTTAGGAGAATCCTCAAAGAGCATAATTATTTTACATGGACTATTTGGTTCTCTTGACAATTGGTTTACAATTGGAAAAGAGTTGTCTAAAGANTTCCAAGTTCATTTATTAGACCTAACAAATCATGGAAAATCTTATCACGCAAATGAACACAGTTATGAAATAATGTCAGAAGANTTAAAGAATTATATTAAATATTTTAATTTAGAAAACCCCTCACTTATTGGGCATTCAATGGGNGGTAAAGTTGCTATGTATTTTTCTTTTAAGTATAGCCATTTAATTAACAATTTAGTTATCATTGATATAGCTCCCAAGAAATATAAAAATGAACATGAAATAATAATAAATGCACTAATTGAAGTGTCCTCTATTCAATTGAATTCCAGAAAGGAAGCTGAGCAGATTCTAAATAATTTTTCAATACCTAAAAATACAGTACAATTTTTATTAAAAAACTTATACTGGGATGAGAATGAAAACTTAATTTTTAGATTTAATTTAAATGCTATAAAAAAATCTATTAATATCTTATTAGACTTCCCAATAGATTTTGAAACTATAAAAATAAAATCATTTTTTATTAGAGGAACTAATTCGAACTATATTAATGATAATGATGTTCTTTTTATTAGAGAAAAATTTTCTAATTCAACTTTAATAGATATTTTTGGAGCTGGTCATTGGGTTCATTTTGATCAAAGAAAAAAAATTATAGATACAATTAAAAAAATACATATATAAATATGANTTCATCCATTAAATTACTTAAGCTGATTATTTTTATACAACTTATAATAATTTTAATTCCAATTAATTTTAATAATAATTTAAAGGAATCATCAGCTGTATTTACAAATGATGCTACTATTTTAGGTGTATTAATTGTTATTCTTGCAGGAATTTTTTATGCTGAAAAAAGTCAAAATGTTTATTTAAAAAAGTTTTTTAAATATGTGCCCGGNCTTTTACTTTGTTATTTTATCCCATCGATTTTTAATAGCCTTGGAATAATTTCAGCCGAAAATTCAAACTTATATTATGTTGCATCTAGATACTTATTACCAGCAAGTTTAGTATTGTTGACCTTAAGTATTGATTTGAAAAGTATAATTAATTTAGGCCCGAAAGCTATTATTATGTTTCTTTCGGGGACGATTGGTATAGTAATTGGGGGCCCAATAAGTTTATTAATTGCATCATACTTTGGTTTAGTNCCTATAAGTCCTGATGAATTATGGAGAGGTCTAACTACAGTTGCAGGTAGTTGGATTGGAGGAGGAGCAAATCAAGCAGCAATGAAAGAAATGTTTAATGTTAATGATACAATTTTTAGCTCGATGATTACGGTTGATGTTATTGTGGCTAATATATGGATGGCATTTTTATTATTTGGAGCTGGAATAAATAAAAAAATGGATAATTGGTTAAAAGCGGATTCTTCTGCAATAACTACTTTGAAGAATAAATTAATTAATTATAAAAAGAAAAATCAAAGAATNCCTTCATTGACTGATTTTATGGTTATTTTAGGAATTGCCTTTGGAATTACTGGATTTGCGCATTTTGGTGCTGATATTATNACNCCATNCATAGAAANNAANTTNCCATCNNTACANAAATTTAGTTTAACTTCTCCNTTNTTTTGGCTTATTGTAATTGCNACAACTGGNGGNCTTTTTCTTTCTTTTACTAAGTTTAGAAAATATGAAGGAGCTGGTGCTTCGACNATAGGGAGTGTATTNTTATATATATTGGTAGCTACAATTGGAATGAAGATGGATGCTTTAGCCATTTTAGATAATCCAGGTTTATTTATATTAGGAGCGATATGGATGTTAATACATGTAGTTATATTATTATCTGTTGCTAAATTTATAAGAGCACCTTTTTTCTTTGTAGCCGTTGGTAGTCAAGCAAACATTGGTGGTGCAGCATCTGCTCCAGTCGTAGCATCTGCTTTTCACCCATCTCTTGCCCCTGTAGGGGTATTGCTTGCGGTACTAGGTTACGCAGTGGGCACTTATGCTGCTTGGTTATGTGGTATTTTAATGCAATTTGCTAGTTAATTATTTTATAATAATTGAATTAAAGCTATCGTTAATTTTTATAAAATAAAAACCGGAGTTTTCTAAATTAATTTTCGTTAATCCAGCTGGAACAGTCTTATCAAGAATTAGTTTGCCTTGAATGCTATATATTGATATTTGATTTTCTAATTCATATAGTTCAATAGTAAAGGTGCCTTGATTTGGATTTGGGAAAATCTTATAAATATTTTTATTTTCTTCAATATCTAAATTAAAATCACAATTTAATTGATAAAATATATTTTCAGCTGAGTTTCCTATAAGATCAGCCATTTCAAATACATTAACAATGAAAGAGTTTGAAGATACATTTTCAAGAGAAATAATGACTTTTGTTGGATCAAAAGTATCCATACTTATACTTTGAATTTCTCCGCCTATAACAGCAAAATTGTTTGGGTCATTTATGTACTCAGTATTTATTTCTTCATTAAAAAATAAGTATAAATAATANTTATCTCCAACTTGGTAGCATTCGTGATTGACAATATATGGTGGGGTAGTATCCGGTCCTGTTTCCACATCAGAAGGCATTCTAAGATCTACCTTCCACTCATCAAAGGTTGAAGTTACTATTCCAGTAATATTATAAACTTCCCCTATTTGATAATCATGTTCATATCCATCTGGAGTATTGTGTATTCCACANACNCCGCTTCCGTCATTTACTCCCCAAACTCCAAATCCGTTAGCTTCACTAACACATTCTACATTGNTCATTTTTATTAAGACCCCTTCATATTGTTCAGATAATGCTTCACCACTATTGACNAATATAGGCTCAGGAAGTTCATTATTATTACTAATAATATAGATNTCATCAGGTTGGTAGAATTCTGTTACTCCTGCTCCCCCNCAATCGGAACAGTCACAAGGACTACCATTCCAACAAAACTCACTAATCTCTCCAGATACTATAACNCTATCTCCTATTGAAGGAAGTGCAGATCCACTGTAAATATATATTCCTGACCATGGTTCAGAACCATCCTGTAAATAGAAACTGTTTGCAAAAGCACCTGTTACTATTCCTGTAGTATTTACGGATTGTCCTTCAAACGGAGAGTATTCTGTTTGTCCCTGAATTTCACTAATAGGAGTAATTATTCCTTCAAAAGGGTATGGAGGTATTATTTCAGAACCAAAAAATGTTTGTTGAGTTCCATCGCATATTGTTGCTGTAATAGAGTAGCAAAACATAGTATTATATGGCTGTCCTGGAACAGGGCATTCATATTCCCCATTATTATTTAATGTCATATTAATGTTATTTGTGACATCCCACCAGCTATTTCCATAATTTAAAGTAACTGTTTCTATTGGGCAGTTTATTTCGCTTAAAACATTAGCACTAATATTAAAANTTTGTTCNCCTTCAATAGAAATTGGGTCTATATTTACGTTTGAAATATTTATTGGATTAATTTGTGGATTATCATTATATAAATAATTTACAAATTCAGGATAATCAATAAATGGATTTCTATTTCCTTGCCACTTAAATATTATATCGTTTCTTCTTTTTTCAAATGCATCTGGTGGGTCTTGTACATGCCATTCTAANAAAGTAGAAAGTGTTCCAATTTGCGGATTTGGATANGTGGTTAAACCATCAACTACTACTAAATTAGGTTCGCCAGTACCCCCCTCATATCTTAAATCCATATATAGTATTATCCTAGCTATATCACCTTTAACTTCGTCTCTAGGTTCAAATGTAGAGCTTGTTGAAAAACAATCTGTTTCTGAGCTGCCATTAAAAACTAAATCTCCACCATTTTCGAAATCTTTTTCACCCCTCAAAGTATTCATGCTATGGTCAACTGGTTTTAAATTATGAGCATCAGTATAAGCAGGTACTTCAAAAGGATCTCCTGCATCAAAATCTCCATGNGACTTAGGCCAAACATGCTCCCTGTTCCAAAAATCAGGTTCAAAATTACTAGCAAAATCAAATTTATCAATAGAATTTCCTGTGTATACTAGTAAGATATTTTCCGGGTTATTATAATCTTCATCAGCTTCTCTTAGTATTGTTTTAGTTGTTGTATATGAGAAGGATTGGTGGTCTTTAATTATATTATGAAGTTCAGCTCTAAGANNTTCTCCAGATAAACCATTACAACTTTCATAATAATTAGTTGTTTGAGCCATTAGTGTTGAACTTATAATCGTAAATAGATAAAAAACTTTTTTCATAATTATTAAAATTTATATTCAATTGATGCAATTAATTTTCTTCCTAATCCAAAAAAAACAGATGCTGATGATGCGTCAGAATTCATAGGTGAGTCTTCAACATAGCTAGAGTTATTTTCAGCATCACTAATATATGTTTCATTTAGTAAATTTAGAATGTTAAATCTCAGGCTTAGGCTATTATTATTTTTTAAATATATTGTGTTACCCATATGAAGACTAAATAATGCATAACCAGGAATTTGCCAAACTTCTTTTTCTTCGTTAAGTGTAAAAGGCTCAAAGTCTGAGAAATGTCTATCAAAATAGACACCTTTCAATTTAATATAGCCNGAACTATTTTTGCTTAGTTTTAGTCTATAATTTATACTAGATCCAAATTGTGTTTGAGGCGAATCCCCAACATAAACTCCTCTTGCATCGAAGTAATCTGTAGCGACTAATTGCTGATTAAGAAATAAATTTACNGTATCCCCAGAATTCCATTTCCAATTACCTATAGATGCTAAAAATTCGTATTGTATATTTTTATTTATTTTTAGAGCAAAATCCAATTCAATTCCTTGGTGTAAAGAATTAATACCATTGATGTTGTAAGATGCATTTTCTCCACCATCTAAAACTGTTGATCCAGATTGAGGTTTATTTTCCCAAATAGTATGGTATGCATTTAGATTAAGTGAAAAATTCTTTGAACGATAACCATAACCTAATTCAAAAGCTTTTATAATTTCATTTTTTGTATTGTAATATGTTTGATTATCATAATTAAATACATTATTAAACCTTGGTGCTTTTGATAAAATACCTGAATTAAAAAAAACATTACTATACTCACTTATATTCCAATTAGCTCCTATTTTTAGAGTAAAACCAGGGAAATTTACCCAATTTGATTCTGTATACCTAGCTTCAGGAGAATCAATGGTATAATTATTTCCGTTATAATTTATAGTATCGTTAATACCAATAGATTGTGTAAATATGGTATCACCTAAAACTAAATCCATCTTTTTAAAATAATCAATTCTTTTATAAGCGGAGTTAGATCCTGTTAAATTTAAAAATGCAGAAATATTTCCGTGATTATATTCAACTTGGCTGAATCCTCCTATCCATCTAACTAAACCGTCATTGTGGTAATACATTTTATCCCCTTCTCTCANCATAAGANCTTCTGAGTTTTCGCCAATAGAATTTTTACTTCCTGTCCCTAAAGANCCAGCATAATAGTCTCCACCTAATAGATCATAAACTTCTCTATAGTGTTCCCCCCTATATGTTCTCATATCAAGACCTGTAGATAAATCTATCTTATCAGTTAATTTGTGATTGAATGTTGATAATAGTCCCGCCCATGAGTGATTGTTTATAGCAGATGCTAAAATTTGAACAGATTTTTTTTCATTTTCACTATATGCTAGATCAATTGCTGGACCACCAGGATTAATAAATGTATTCCAGTTGTTTCCAGCATTAGTATTATAAATTTCCTGAAAGTCAATTTGATGATTTGGAGTGTAGTTAGCAGGATTTAATGATGGGCTGAGGGATGTTCCTCCTCCGCTACCTTGTGAATAATATAAAATATTAGTTACGGTTGTCTTATTATTAATTTCCCAAAGATGTTGAAAACTAAAATTAGGTTTATGATAATAATTTACATGTTGATTAATAGTGGAGTTTCCTCCCCAAATTGTATCAGAAGGGTTATTGTTCTCATCAAAGATTACTTGATAATTATTATAGGAACCCCAATTTGGATTATAATTTAACCCATAGTTTCCTTCTAAACCAGCAGTATCTATCCCTAGTTCTGTTGCAAAATTCTTGTCATATACACTTGCGCCAGTTTGGTACTTTCTTTGTCCATGTTCTTGTGGAGCACCAAATGCTGTTAGAGAGAATAGATGGTTATTTATTTGTTTTTGCCATTTTAAATAATAAAAGAAACCTTCTGAAAAAGTTTCATCAATTATACCGTTTGATCTTTTAAATGAACCTGCTATATTAAATTTACCGACTTTAAAGTCTTTAGTAGTATAACCAAANCTTGTTCTTAAATATCCTCCACTGCCAATTTCTTGTTTTAATTTTCCACCCTCTTTTGCCCCAACTCCTTTTGTAATTATATTGATAGTGCCACCAACTGAAGGAAGGGCTAATTTTGATGCCCCTAATCCTCTTTGAACTTGCATTGAGGCNGTAATTGCATCTAACCCAAACCAGTTTGACCAATAAACCCAACCATTTTCCATATCATTCATTGGGATACCATCAATCATAACAGCAACATTTCTTTGACTAAAACCTCTTATGTTTATTCTAACATCTCCGTCTCCTCCTCCTTGTTGAGTTGTATATACTCCAGGTGTTGAGTTTAATAAAGTAGGCATTTCTTGACCAGCTAACTCATTTTGTATTTTATCAATTTTAACTGTACTTAATGAAACAGGAGTTTTTCTAAATTCAGCTACATCACCAACAATTTCAATAATATCTAAAGTAGTGGANTTTAAGTTTATGATGATATCAATATCTGTATTTTTAATACTAATGGGAATTTTTTCTGTCTCATATCCTGCATAAGAAGTTGTTATAATGTAATCTCCGCTTTGAATATTATTAAATTGAAATTCTCCATTGAAATTTGCAGTTGTTCCATTTACTTCCTCTAAAATAACATTAGCACCAATTAATGTTTCGCCACTATTTTTATCTACAACTTTTCCTGATATTGAATGTTGGGAGAAGCTATAAAAATTTATAAAACAAAAGAGAATTAAAAATTTACTATTCATTACTCAATAAAAATAGGTTTAGTTTGTCTTCCAAAGTCATTTTTAATTGTAATAAAATAGACACCAGATTTCAGGTTTGTAGTGTTTAGGCTAACTTCATTTAAGTTGTAAATATTGTTTTGAAGAATAATCTTTCCTACAGAGTTATAAAGATGATACTCTCTTATGGGATTACTACTTTGAATGTAAATATTTTCATTTTGAGCAGGGTTTGGATATATATTAAAACTACTATCAAATTCCTTTATATCTGACACTGNACCACAATCNCAATCATGAAATCCAAGGTTCATAAATGTGTTAGCAGGAAGTGAATCCCATTCTACTGTTGGATCGAAAATAGTTGGGTTCATAGAAACCCCTTGAAGAACACTAGATTTTCTCATTAATGTATGATCTTTAGTCCAATAGTTACCGTCTGAATCCGTCCAAGATGCCCCTGGATCTTCACCTACTTTACCAATTAAATCTANNACNATNCCNGTNCCTAATAATTCTAAGGTAACAGCATCATTACCGTTAAAATACATAGTAGTTGGAAAGGNTGCAGCTGAATCTGCATCAGTTCCAAAATAGTAAATAGGGTTTAAAAATAGATCTACTTTACTTTGTAAGTCATCATTTTCATCATATAAAGTTACTTCCTCGCCTGATATTGAGTCAGTGTATGTAAAAAAACCATCCCATACAGGTGCTTCGTAACCAGTTCCGTTTGGATCTTGTTTATCCAAACATAATACAAAAACATCGAATGGTTGAATTGTACCCTCTAGTTGAGTCGTACTAGGTGTTGTTCCACCGTTTGAATATCTAGAAACTGAATATGCTGATAAGTCAATCTCATTTGCTGTTGGGTTATATATTTCTAAAGCTTTATTATTGGACCATCCCTCCACATATTCTGAGAAAAATAGTTGAGAACAATCTTGACCAAATAAAAAAGAGGTTGATATACTAAAAATTAAGAGTAATACTTTTTTCATAATGATGACTTTTTTAAATTATTAAACCAAAGATANTAAACTTGTGATTCAATAGNGTTAATTTTCTTTTGATTAATTGTTAATTCTGTATTTTTGTNTAAATGTCAGATGTTTTAGTNGTCATACCNACCTATAATGAAATAGATAANGTTTCTCTAATGATNGAGAAAGTTTTTTCNTTATCTAAAGATTTTCATATTTTAATTGTTGATGATAACTCCCCTGATGGGACCGGCCTGGTTGTCAAATCATTACAAAAAAAGTATAATGAAAATTTATTTATAATTGAGAGAAAGAAAAAAGAAGGATTAGGTTTAGCATATATTGCAGGATTTAACTGGGGCTTATTAAAAGATTATAAGTATTTTATTCAAATGGATTGTGATTTTTCTCACGACCCAAATGATCTTATNTTTTTGTATNACTCATGTAGTNAAGATAAAAATGATTTAGTTATCGGATCTAGATATATTAGCGGAATTAATGTAGTCAATTGGCCGATGTCAAGAATTNTATTATCATATTTTGCATCGAAATACGTCAGATTTTTTACATGTATGAATATTAGAGATACTACTGCNGGTTTTAATTGTTACAATAGNCAAGTATTTGAAAATATAAACTTTAATAACATTAAATTTAGTGGGTATGGATTTCAAATTGAGATGAAATTCAGAGTTTGGAAAATGGGATTTAAAATAAAAGAAATTCCAATTATTTTTAGGGACAGAGAACGTGGAAAATCGAAAATAAATGGTGGAATAATATGGGAGGGTGTATTTGGAGTTTTTGGACTTTTGTTTAGAAGTTTAATTTTTAGAAAAGAATTTAAAAGGAAAATAAAATAATGGGTACATTAATTAAGAACGCGAAAATAATCAATGAAAATAAAATTTTTGAAGGTGATATATTAATTGAAAATCAATTTATATCTAAAATTGCGTCATCAATTTCGGTTAATAATCATGACTTAATTGATATTAATGGTAATTTTTTAATTCCTGGTGTAATTGACGACCAAGTTCATTTTAGAGAGCCAGGACTTACTCATAAAGCAAATATTTTTTCTGAATCAAGAGCAGCAATAGCTGGTGGGATAACCTCTTACATGGAGATGCCAAATACTATTCCTCAAACGTTAACACAAAATCTTCTTGCTGAAAAAATAGATATTGGAAAAAAAACATCTTTAGCAAATTTTTCTTTTTTCTTTGGAGCTTCTAATGAAAATTTGGAAGAGGTTTTAAAAGTAGACTTTAAATATACACCAGGAGTGAAAATATTTATGGGCTCTTCAACAGGAAATATGTTGGTTGACAATTATTCTGTATTAAATTCTATTTTTTCTAAATGTTCATCATTGATTGCGACTCATTGTGAAGATGAAGAAATTATTAAACAAAATTTGAAGTTAGCACAAAATAAATATGGAGATAATATCCCTATAAATGAGCATCCAAAAATTAGATCTAGAGAGGCTTGTTATAAATCGTCTTCGTTAGCCATAGAATTAGCAAAAAAGCATAACTCAAGGTTGCATATTTTACATATTTCAACCGCTGAAGAGCTAGATTTATTTACTAATAAAGTTCCTTTAAAGTCAAAAAGAATAACTTCTGAAGCTTGCATTCATCATTTAACTTTTAAAAATGACGACTATGATAAACTAGGTAGTTTAATAAAATGGAACCCAGCAGTAAAGAATTTATCTGATCAGAATGCTATTTGGGATGCTTTATTAGATGATAGAATTGACGTGATAGCAACAGATCATGCTCCACATACTAAGCATGAGAAAAATAATTCCTATTTAAGTTGTCCTTCTGGGGGCCCTTTAGTTCAACATGCTCTTCCAATGATGTTGCAACACATGAAAAATGGTAGGATTAGTATTGAGAAAGTTGTTGAAAAAATGTGTCATGCTCCGGCAGATTGTTTTAAAATTTCCAAAAGAGGATATATTCGTGAAGGTTATTTCGCAGATTTAGTTTCATTTAAGGAAAAAAAATGGACAGTATCAAATGAAAATATTTTATACCATTGTAAATGGTCCCCATTTATTAATAAAAATTTTGATTACCAGATTTCTCATACTATAGTAAATGGCAACTTATGTTACCATAATGGTTCTTTTAATGAAAGTAAAATGGGATTATTAATTGAATTTAATAATCATTAAATCATTTTTTTTCTATTGAATCATCCAAAGATTTTTCAAATTTTATAAAATTATACTTTAATTTATTTACTATTTTTTGATTTGAATAATTTAGCTTCCCATCTATAAAGTCTAACATTTCAGATGTAAATAATGGTTTTTTTCTGAAAATAAAACTATATAAGTTTGAAATCATTAAATAGAATTTGATAATTCTCCTATTTATAGGAACAGATGGTTTTTTGTTTTTTAATTTTTTAGAAAAAAAGCTCATTACGTCTTTAAAACTTTTATTATGAGCATTAATTATATATCGCTCATTTATAACATTTAGTTTTTCAAGTTTTATCATAATTTGTGCTACGTCTCTTACATCAACAAAACCAGATGAACCTTTAGGAAAGAATAAAGTTTTATTCCCTACTTTTTTAATTAAATTAGAAAATAAGCCATTTTTATCACCAGGACCAATAATAAGTGAGGGATTAATAATGAACCCATTTAAACCTTCCGCAAATCCTCTCCAAACTTCCATTTCAGCTAAATATTTTGAAATTGCATAATTAGATTTTTTATCTGTCCACGAGAACCATGATGATTCATCATAAATTGTTTGNTTAATCTCTTTTGATAATGTTGCTACAGAACTGACATAGCAAAACTTAGATATATTATGAATCAAAGAAAAATTAATCAAGTTTTTAGTAGCATGATAATTTGTATTAAGAAGATTTTCTTTTTCTTTTGAGTCAAATGAAACTAAAGCTGCACANTGAAATATAATATCTGCACCTTTTATTGCTTNCCCTACGTTATAATAATCTAGGATATCAATCTCTTTCCACTTTATNTTTTTAAATAATTTTAAATTTTTGTCACCCTGTCTTAGAAAAATATTTTTAATTGTTTCAAAAGAACTATTTTTTCTTTTTATAGCTATAGNTTTTTCATTATTATTTATTAAATAATATAGAATATAGGANCCTANAAANCCNGTNCCNCCTGTTACAANTANTTTTCTCATTTTGAAAAAAGTATAAATTTATGTTATTACAATCTATAATTTATACTTTTACAAAAAAAAACAATGTTATGAATTTTGTTGCAGAAATGAAATGGAGAAATATGATCAATGATTATACTCCAGGAATTGAGGAGGAGTTGTTGTCAAATTTTAGTGCTGGNTATGTTGGATTTGACCCTACAGCATCTTCTTTGCATATTGGCAGTTTAGCCCCAATTATGTTATTAATGCATTTACAAAGATGTGGTCATAAACCAATTGCTTTACTTGGAGGTGCTACTGCAATGATAGGTGACCCTTCTGGCAAAAAATCTGAAAGAAAGTTATTGACTCNGGATGAGGTTAATACAAATTTGATTTCAGTAAAAAAACAATTAGAGCTATTTTTAGATTTTGATTGCGGTAAAAACTCTGCCGAGATTGTAAATAACTTAGATTGGATTTCAAATTTAAGTATTATTGATTTTTTAAGAGATTTTGGCAAAAGTTTGACTGTTAATTATATGATGGCTAAAGATTCTGTAAAAAATAGAATTGAAACAGGCATATCATTTACAGAATTTTCTTATCAACTAATTCAGGCATATGATTTTTTTCATCTTCACAAAAATAAAAATTGTAAAATTCAAATTGGTGGTTCAGATCAGTGGGGAAATATTACATCTGGCATTGAGTTAATTAAAAAGCAAAGTGCAGAAAAATCATATGCATTAACCTGTCCTTTAGTCACAAAGTCAGATGGATCTAAATTTGGTAAAACTGAGGAGGGTAATATTTGGCTTGACCCAGCTAAAACATCACCATATAAATTTTTACAATATTGGATGAATATTTCTGATGAGGATGCTAAAAAATATATTAAAATCTTTTCTCTTTTNAATGAAGAAGAAATTAAAAACTTAATAATTAATCATGAAAAAGAACCACATATGAGGATAATTCAAAAACAATTAGCGAGTGAAATAACCTCCCGTGTTCATGGATCTGTAGTTTATAAAAANGCATTAAAGGTTTCACAAATATTATTTGGAAAAGACACTCAAGAAGAATTAAGAAATATCTCAGAAGAAGATTTTCTAATGATCTTTGAAGGTGTNCCAATGTATAATATTGAAAGGAATGATTTAAATAATATTGACCCCGTAACTTTATTTGTTGAAAANGCNCAAGTTTTTTCTTCTAANGGAGATGCTAGAAGAATGTTATCTTCAAATGCCATTAGCTTAAATAAGCAAAAAATAAATGTTGATAGTATAATTGGTTTAAATAATTTATTAAATAATAAATATTTATTAGTCCAAAAAGGAAAAAAGAATTATATAATAATTCAAGTAAATTAATGAAATAGATTATTATTCCATCTCCATCATTTTTTCCATCATTTCTGGATCAACCATTTTCATCATTTCCATAGTTAGCTCCATCATCTCATTAAATCTTGGACAAGCCATCATCTCTGACATCATTTTTTCTTCCCCCATAGTTGTGTATAATTTTTCACACATTTCAGATTGCTTTGCATATTTCTTTTCAATCTCATCTAGGTCATCAACAATATCTTCGCCCTTTTCTAGAGCTTCTGTCATTATAGTTATTGACAAATCCATACATTCACATGGTGACATTTGAGCATTAGTTACAGAAATACTAAATATCGAACAAAGGGTTATTAAAATTATTTTTTTCATTTTAAACTGTATTTAAATTATTAAAGTGGGCCCAGCTGGGCTTGAACCAGCGACCCCTTGATTATGAGTCAAGTGCTCTAACCAGCTGAGCTATGGGCCCTGTTTAAGTTGCAATATTAACTAAACATTAGTGATGTTCCAAAAAATATAAACTATACTTTCTTTTTTTTATGTGGAGTTGGCTTTCCTTTTTCATTTAAATTAACAAATACTATTTTTTCAATTTTAATAATTGGTTGTTCTGAGTTTTTTACCCTAGCTTCACATTTAAAAGTAATTGATGTAGTTCCATAATCAATTGTTTCGATTCCGATTTCAACTACGTCTCCTAATTTAGCTGGAGAGATAAAATCAATTTCTGACATAAATTTAGTCGTTACTTTTGAGTTCTCTAGTTGACACATAGCATAGATTGCCGCTTCTTCATCAATCCATTTTAGTAATTGCCCTCCNAATAAGCTTCCACCAGCATTTAAATCTTCAGGTTTAATTAATTTTCTTGTTCTAAATTCCATATATTATTTTTTTTGACATATTTCAATTAAAACTCCACCAGTCTCTTTGGGATGCATAAATGCAATTATTTTTCCATTAGCCCCCTCCTCTGTACTAGAGTTTAANATAGTAAATCCATGCTTTTTTAATCTATTAATTTCAGCTTTTATATCATTCACTTCAATAGCCATATGATGANCCCCTTCCCCCTTTTTTTTAATAAAATTATTTATAAAACCGTTATTATTTAAATCTTCTAGNAGTTCAATTTTGGTTTCACCTATTTTTAAAAAAGAAGTCTTCACATTTTGGGACTCTACTAATTCTTCTTTTGATGCTGAGGTATTAAAAATTATCTCAAATTTTTTTTTAGCAGCCTTCAAATTTNTTACAGCAATTCCAATATGATCAATTTTTTTTTTCATGGATAAATAAATTTATGCAATTTACATATATAACATAACAATTTATAATATTGTATATTTGATATGTGGAGTTTACTAGAAGTCATAAGGTTTCAAGATTAATTCAAAAAGATTTATCAGAAATTTTTTTAAATGAAAGCAAAACACACTTTAGTGGCCTTTTAATTTCAGTAACTCATGTATTTGTTTCCAAAGATTTCTCTACAGCTAAAGTATATTTAAGTTTATTTCCNACTAAGAACAAGGAGTCTTTTTTAAAAAGAATNAATTCAAGAAAAAAAACTATAAAGCTTTTATTAGCAAAAAAAACTCGAAGTCAATTANGNAAAATTCCAGAAATATTTTTTTATATAGATAGTTCTATAGATCATTATGAAGAAGTTAATGATCTTTTAAAATAATTTTATGAGTTTTTGGATTGCANTAAGATATTTTTTTTCAAGGCAAATTTTCAGTCTAGTTAATNTAATTTCATTAATAACATTATTTTCTGTANTATTTATTACTACATCAATGGTATTAGTTTTATCTACTTTTAATGGATTCAGCGATTATCACCAAGAAATAAATANAAAGAGTTATCCAGATNTAAAAATAGAGCATATAAATCTATCTACTTTTAANACAGAGGATTTAATAANTAANCTAGATTTTTTTTATAAAGATTCTATAATTACTTACTCTGAAGTATTAGAGAGAGAAATTATAATTCAATATGTTCAAAAAAACCATGATTACGAATCAAAAATTGATAAAAAATCCTATGCAGTGATAAAAGGNGTGAGTAAGGACNATGGAAGAATTTATCCTGCTTTTAACTTAAATNCAAATAATCAAGATCAAATTAANGTAATNGAATCTGATTTTAATNGAGGTTTTAATGGTTTTTTGAATAATCCTAATTTAATTATTGTTGGTCAAAATTTAGCGTCAAGAATTGATTTAAAAGTTTATAATGCTAATAATTTTAACCAAAAATTGAGAGTATGGTATTTAAATAATGATAATANTAAACCTCANCTTTATTTTAATGAAAATTTAAAAACTACTGCAATATTTAAATTGGGTGAAAACACAATCGATAATATAGTTTTTGCCGATATAAATAAAATTCAAAAAATATTTAATCTCTATGAATCTTCTTATGTTGAGTTAGGCATAAAAAATAAAAGTGATATAAATAAAATTCAAAATAAAATTCAAAATAAAATAGGTGCAAATTATATTGTTAAAAATCGAATGCAGCAATCACCCCTAATCTTTAAAATTATACAAACTGAAAAGTTGGTGATTTATATGATATTTGTTTTAATTATAATTATTACTATGGTAACTTTGATAGGCTCTATGCTTATATTAATTAATCAGAAAAGAGAGGATGTGAGTATATTAATCTCATTGGGNTACCCTATTAAAATTGTAAGAGCCATATTTACCTATTTAGGTATCTTTATTGTTTTTGTTGGTTTTGTGTTAGGAGTCTTTTTNGGCTATATTTTATGTTTAATTCAAAAAAATATGGGTTATCTAAAATTAGAAACTACTGCAGGAATTACACCATATCCAGTTCAAATAAATTTAAATGATATTATCATTATAATGTTTTTNATTTTGTCAATAGGTTTTATTATTTCAGTAATATTATCAAGAATAGTTTTTTCAAAAAAATAATATAATTATTCAATTGTATTCACAATTTCATTTAAAATTTTTTTGATTTCAAAAAAAGAATCTTGGCATACTAATTTTTTTCTGTAATTTTTAATGCCTGAATAACCTTTAAAGTAATTAGTATAGTGCCTTCTCATNTCTAGGATACCTAATCTCTCTCCTTTCCATTTAATAGACATTTCAAGATGACTTTTAACTACTTTCACCCTTTCTTGTATTGTAGGTCCAGGTATTATTTCATTATTTTTTAAGAATGCTTTAATTTCTTTGAATATCCAAGGATATCCAATTGCACCTCTACCAATCATAACTCCATCAACTCCATATTTATCTTTTTTCTCTTTTACAATTTGTGCCGAAAAAAGATCTCCATTTCCGAAAACAGGTATTTTAATTCTAGGGTTATTTTTCACTTCTCCAATTAGNGTCCAATCTGCTTCACCTTTATACATTTGTTTTCTTGTTCTTCCGTGGATTGAAATTGCTTTAATTCCAATATCTTGAAGTCGTTCTGCTACATCAACTATATATTTAGAGTTTTCATCCCACCCTAATCTTGTCTTAACTGTTACAGGTAGATTTGTAGATTTTACAATTTCATTTGTTAGGTATACCATTTTAGGTATATCTTTTAAAATTCCAGCTCCTGCCCCTTTGCATGTTACTTTTTTTACCGGGCATCCATAATTTATATCAATTATATCTGGTTTAACAACTGATGCTTTTTCAACAGCAAGTTTCATTGAATCTATATCACTACCAAAAATTTGAATTCCTATAGGCCTTTCATAATCAAANATATCTAGTTTTTGAACACTTTTTGTTGCATCTCGAATTAAGCCTTCAGATGATATAAATTCAGTAAACATTAAATCTGCCCCGTATTGTTTACAGATTTTTCTAAAAGGAGGATCGCTAACATCTTCCATTGGTGCTAGTAAAATAGGAAATTCGCCTAATTCAATTTTACCAATTTTAACCATTGTTATTTATAGATGAGTAAGTAAATATTATTTTAATATTTGTTTTTTAGTTGTATATGATATGGGGTGGCCAAAAGGACTATACCTTCTGAGCTCAGTCATTATTTCATTTATGAAATACATTTGGGCATTTTCATCTGCTTTAAATGAAGTGGTTAATAGTTTTTTTTCATTTTCAGCTGTTACTTTAGATCTTCTCATTTCAAGATAAGGTCCTATATCTTTAACTTCTGAGATGGCATCATCTAGTTGAATTAAATTCGGCACGTTTTTTAAATCTCCAAACTTTCCACTACCAACATAAATATGCATAATTAAACTTTTTCTTTTTAGTTTTTTTATTTCTGATGCTTTTGGAAGCTCATTAGTTAGTTTTAAATCTACTTCTCTTAGAACAGTTGCAACCATAAAAAAGAATAGTAGCATAAATACTATATCGGGAAGAGATGCAGTAGATATAGCTCCTATTTTTTTTCCTTTTTTCTTTTTAAACCTGCTCATTATTTAATTTTCTTTAACACTTTCTGTTAGTTTAAGAGGATAAACTTTTTTTACTTCCTTGTTTTCTTCTTCATTTAAATCTTCATATTTTTTGCCAAATAATTTTATTGATTCTTCATTCCTCATTTCTTTGTATGCTGCACTTATGGCATCTTGTACTGCAATAAATGTTCCCCAGTGTGCTTTAGCTCCGCTTTTAATTGATAATACCGCTTTATCTGGATTATCAGATAAGTTTTGATCTCGACCGTTATTATCTACAAAATCTTTAATAAAGTTTTTAAGGTTTATAACTTCAAAAGGAAATCCCTGTCCAGGTTCTTGTGCTCCCGTTTCTATTAATACTACATCTTTATTAGTGGCTAATTGAATTACAAGAATATTATTTTTCAGCATCTGGCTTTCTTGAGGTTGATTGTTTTCATCAGGTAGAGGAGGTAACTTTCTTTTAATACCTGTGTCAATATCCATAGTTGTTGTTACTAGGAAAAAGATTAAAAGCAGAAAAGCAATGTCTGCCATTGATCCAGCGTTTATTTCAGGTAAATCTCTTCTTGCCATTTTAATTTATTCTTCTTCTTGATATAAGTTTCAGAATTGCTCCCCCGATTATAACAAGAATACCTAAACCAATTAAGCTAACTGATATCCATGTTCCAGCTGTGCAACAAAGTTCTTCTAATTTTGAGCCAATAGTTAATAACTCTTTTCCGCCAAACATCATTAAAAGCATATTATATAGTGATGCCCCCAAAATAATCATGCATGGAGAAATACAGATTATAAGAGGAAAAGTCATAAGTATTGTTTTTTTAATATTTCCTTTAGAATTTATCATGCCTTTTATTGAACTAAATAGAAGCAATAATATTGGTATAATTACTAAAAAGACTGCAAAATAAACTAATATTTCTACCATAGTTATTATTTTTTATTTGAAGAAATTAAATCTACAAGAGCTATCGAAGTATCTTCCATATCGTTAACAATATCATCGATTTTTGATATAATAAAATTGTAAAATATCTGAAGAATAATTGCAACAATTAAACCGAAAACAGTTGTCAATAGTGCTTGTTTTATACCACCTGCAACTAAAGATGGAGAAATATCACCGGCAGCTTCAATTGAATTAAATGCTCCAATCATACCAATTACCGTACCCATGAAACCTAGCATTGGTGCGATGGCAATAAAGAGTGAAATCCAAGATGTACCCTTCTCTAGTAGACCCATTTGAACAGATCCATAAGCCATTATTGATTTTTCGATCGATTCAATACTTTCATTAGATCTTTCTAAACCTTGAAGGCAAATACTTGCTGTTGGTCCTGATGTGTTTCTACAAACTTCTTTAGCATTTTCTATTTGACCATTTTTCAATTCAGATTCAATTTTTGATAATAAAATACTTGAGTTTGATGATGACATCATTAAATAAATAATTCTTTCTATACAGATTGCTAATCCAAGAATCAAACAAATTAGTACACACATCATAAATCCTGTACCACCCTCTCTAAATAATTTAACAATTGCACTTTCTTCTTTCGGCTCTATACAAGAACTACCATCTCCATTTACAACTCCACATGAGTCAGTACATGAGGAGTTGTCCCCATTTACAACACCGCAGTCATCTAAACATTTTGGTTCAAAAGCGCATTTAAATTCGTCTGGATTATTTCCTTCTTCGAGCCATGCTTGCATATCTTCTTTTGTCATTTCTTCTTCCTCATCGCATATTCCATCTTTATCAGTATCAAAATTACAGCATCCTTCACAATTTAACCATTCTTGTTCTGGATAAAAGCAACTATCATCCTCATTTGTGGCATTAGGATCATAATTACATGCAGATTCACCCTCCTTCATCCATTCTGGTCTCATGCCATTATTAGAATATATAACATCAGTTCCATTATCCATACAACCGTAGCATTCATATGTACATAAATCATTGTTTGCATATAGTTTATCTTCATTATAGTTGCATGCGGTTTCATCTTTGCATCCAGCATTATTATCAAATTCTCTTTGAATTTCTTCTGCGCCATTTATTAGTTCGCAGCTACTATTTTGAGTAAAAGCTTGATTTGTAAAAACAAACAAACAAGCAATAAAAAATATTCTATTCATAGTTATATATTATTTAACTTAATTTTTCACACATTTAAAACCATAATGCGGAGAGAAAGGGATTCGAACCCTTGATATGCTTGCGCATATACATGCTTTCCAAGCATGCGCCTTAAGCCACTCGGCCACCTCTCCTTATCCTATAGATTGTTTATTTTATAGGAAATAAGGTTTTATTTTTCTCGAAATTACAAAAAATATATGTACGAAGGAAAAAAAGATAAATTTTATAATGAGTTATTTTTAATTGTTAATTCACCACAAAAGGGTTCTTGAAACTTTTGTTTAAAACTAAGTCTATCTGGATAATCATGAAGTAGAAGCATAGCTTTTGTAATTGTAGCTTCAAAGGTCATGTCAAGAGCACTAATAACACCAAGTTCTTCTAGAAATTGACCAGTTTCGTATCTAGTTTGGTTAATTGATCCTGCTTCACATTGACTTTTATTAATTATTATCTTTCCTTTATCAATAAACTGTTTAAGTTCATTTTTAATCCACTCATCATTTAGAATATTTCCACAACCGTAGGTTTCTAAAATAATAGCATCAAAATACATATTACTCAACACATTTTTTAAATATTCTTTAGATATTCCCGGAAATATTTTAGCTACACCGATATTATTTTTTATATCAGTATAAATCTTTAGGGGTTTTGTTGCAGATTTTCTAATATAATTAAAATTATAATCTATGTCTATACCTGCTTTTGCTAAAGGGGGGTAATTGTGTGAGCTAAAAGCATTAAAATCATGGGAGTTAGATTTATGTGTTCTATTTCCTCTTAATAATTTATATTCAAAATAGATACAAACTTCAGGAACAATCGCTTTTCCAAAATCAAGCTTACTTGCTATCTCTATTGAAGTTATGAGATTTTCTTTTGCGTCTGTTCTATGAACTCCAATTGGAAGTTGAGAGCCTGTAAATATAATTGGTTTATTTAAATTTTGAAACATAAAGCTTACAGCTGATGCACTGTATGCCATGGTATCTGTTCCATGTAAAATAACAAAACCATCAAATTTCATATAATTTTCCTGAATAATAGTTGCAATTTTAATCCATATTTTTTCATTAATATTAGCGGAGTCAATTGGGGGATTAAAACTAATAATCTCTAAATAACAATTCAATTTTTTTAGTTCAGGAAAATGAGATATTAAATCTTTAAATTTAACAGGAATATATCGATTATCTTTTTTAATCATCCCTATTGTGCCTCCAGTAAAAATAATTAAAACAGAGCTATGGTTTTTCATGACAAAATAGAGAGTTAGTATTCAAATATAATTTATTTGTTAATTTAGAAATAGAAATATCTTTAATTTCACAAATTTTTTTAGCAATAATTAATAAATTTTCAGGCTCATTTCTTCTGCCTCTGTGTGGGCTTGGCGCTAAGTATGGCCCGTCAGTTTCAATAAGTAAATGATTTAGTGAAATTCTTTGTATTACTTTATTTAAATCAGAGTTTTTAAATGTCAATACACCTCCAATCCCTAAATAAAAACCTAAGTCAATTATTTTTTTAGCTTCATCTATCCCGCCCCCAAAGCAGTGAAATACTCCTGTGAGATTAGTATAATTTTTTAGAATGTTATAAATTTCATTAAATGAATTTCTAGAATGAATTACTATAGGCAAACTATATTTTACAGCCCATTCTATTTGAATTATAAATGCTTTTTTTTGCTCTTCCTTGAAGGTTTTGTCCCAATGTAAGTCAATTCCAATTTCGCCAATTGCAATAAAATTATGTTTTTCAATTTTAGACTCTAAGACTTTTAACTTTTTTATGTAATTATCATCCACACTACATGGGTGTAATCCAATCATTGGGTAACACTTTTTCGGATATAAGTTTGTTAACTCTAATAGTGGGTCAATAGTTTCAGTGTCAATGTTTGGTAAAAAAAATTTTTTTATATTTTTCTTATAAGCTTTTTTAATTAGCAAATCTCTATCCTTATGATAATCATCTAGGTATAAATGTATATGTGTATCAATTAAAAACATATATAAAAATAGTAATCATTTTTTGTTTTTATAAATTTGCAAGGTGTCTTTCAATAAAATATTAATTATAAGATTTAGTTCAATCGGAGATATAGTTCTCACAGCTCCTGTTATTCGTTGTTTGAAAAATCAACATAATTGCACAATACATTTTTTAACAAAATTTAAGTACAAAGAATTAATGGAATTCAATCCTTATATAGAAAAAATTTATAGTATAAAATCAAAAACTAACGAAGTTATTAGGGATTTAAAAAATGAAAATTATGATTACATCATTGATTTACACAGCAATTTCCGTTCTTTTATTATTAAAAAAAAATTAAGTATCAAATATGATACAATTTATAAAGAGAGTTTTGAAAGATGGTTGTATATAAAAACAGGATTCAATTTAATTAAAGAAAATCATGTTGTTGATAGATACTTTAAATCATTTAAAAAGTTACCAATTTCAAATGATGGGCAAGGTTTAGATTATTTTATCAATCCAAAAGTTAGCTTAAAATTAAACAGTAAAATTAATTTAATATCAAAAAAATTTATTGTTTGGGTTTTGGGTGGAACTTATTCTCAGAAAAAAATATCAGAAAAAAATATTTTAAAAATTTGTAATAAAATTAATTTTCCAATTATTCTTATTGGTGGCGACAATGAATATGATACAGGAGAATCTATTGTGAAAAATCGAAAAACTGGTGAGTCACTAAATTATTGTGGTAAATTAAATTACGATGAGTCTGCATGGTTAATAAAAAAAAGTTCGCTAGTATTAACAAATGACACTGGATTTATGCATATCTCTGCCGCATTTACCAAAAAAATTATTTCTTTTTGGGGTTGCACTAAGCCAATTTTAGGTATGTATCCGTACCTTTCGAAAGATAAATCTTTTATGTTTATATCGAACCCAGATAAACGGCCATGCTCTAAGCATGGAAGTAGTTGCAGATATAATAGTGAAGGCTGTATCAATTATATTAACATAGAGGAGGTTACAAAGACAATTAAAAAAGAATTTAATTAGATAAACTACTATCTAAAACCCAAGCACCTTTAAATTCTTGTTTTATTTTGATTAGTTCTTTTTTTGCTATCTTCTCTGAGTCAAATCTTGAGCAAGAGACTCTATATAAATTCGATGAGCTCTTGCCAGCAAGAGAGGCTGAATAATAACCTTTTTTAATTAGTTGANTNACAAGGTTTTNGGCANTTTTTTCCGCACTAAAACTCCCTACAATAATCATATAATCTCCTTTAACNACCTTTTTATCTTGGGTAATGGNAATAGGTTCATCATCAATAGGNGAAAAAGTAATATCTTCTATTTCAGAATTATTATTTNCTGAAAGTGAATTTACAGCTTCTATAAATCTTGAAGTTAAATCAGANTCTTCTTCTGATAACTTTATAGGTTTACTTTCTAGTAAAGTATTGTAGTCTAAAATTGTTTCTTCAAAAACAAGAACGGCTGATCTCATACGCCCTTTTTTATCCATAACAACTATTTTTTCTGAATTAGTTTCAATTTTATTATAAACATTTTTAATGTCATAGCAATCTGAGTAATCATCTTGAATAGAGTTAGCAAAGCAAATTACTCGTTTCCTTTTTTTACCTTGATCATATATTTTTATTTGGGAATTTATTGCAAAGCCAATTTTAAAACATTTTTTTGTTATTATATGGTATTTGGTTCCAACAATATTATATAGATCGTAGTCTACTTGTGATACTTGTAAATTATAAATTCCAGCTTTTTCAAATAATGTATCTTTTTCAGTAAATTCTCCGATAGGATTTTTATCGGGCATAAATGGAGATACATTAGATAAATTCACATGTTTTGGTGTACTATACTTTGAGAAAAAAAAGAAGCTTAATCCAATAAATAAAATTAATGTAGCAGCTAATTGTAATTCCTTTTGATAAAGTTTGTATACTTTCTTTTCCTTTTTAGGAAAGTAAAAAGATTTTAATCCAAAGCTATTTTTATCAAAGTTAGATTTTTGAATGGGTATAAAATTAATTTTATCTTCTATATATTCAAGTTCCCCTAAATTTTCTAATAAAACTCTTTTATTACTTTTAATCCTAAAGATTATCTTTTTACTAAATCTGGCAATTTCTAAACATGCTTCTTCATAGCTTATATTATTTTTTTCAGAAATATAATTTGCTAGTAAGCCATCATTTTGAATTATTAGAGCATTAAAAGAAATTGTTTTTTTTGGTGGATCAATTTCACCTTTTTCATTAATTAGTGATGATCGTGCATTTAATATAAATGCACCTAGACCACTTACTACTACGCAGTCGTGGTGAAACAATAAATCATTAATATAATTACTAATAGGTATCTTCATAAAAGATGAATTTACAAAATATAATTTTCTTTATATATTTTTATATCTTCTTTTGTGTTAATAGATATATAGTTTTTATTCGTAATAACACATTTTATTTTAAAATCATTTTCTAACCATCTAAGTTGCTCTAGTTTTTGTATTTTTTCATTAACGGTTGGTTTCAAATTTATAAGTTTATTTAGTGTGTGTTTTTTATAAGCATAAATGCCTATGTGTTTATACTTTAGGTTTTCTTTATATTTTCGGCTAAACTCTAAAGCAAAATTATTTTCATTTAATTGAGTTTTGACAATTGATCTGTCATTTAAATCATTGGGTTTAAGATTGGATGAAACTAATGTAACAATATTCAATTTAGAATTATCTTTGAAATTATTATAAATTAAATCAATGGCCTCACAATCAATTGTTGGTTCATCACATTGTATGTTTAAAATAATATCTTCATCTTTAATATTGACTTTATTGCTTGCCTCAAAACATCTCTCAGTGCCGTTTAAATGATTTTTTTTAGTATCAATAACATTTCCGCCAAAAGAGAGTACATTATCTTTAATTTTTTTATCATTTGTAGCGACAAATAACTTTTCCAGTTTTTTATTTTTTTTTATATTTTCATAAACTCTCTGAATAAGAGTTTTATTATTTAAATCTAATAGAGCTTTTTCGGGTAGTCTTGTTGAATTAAGTCTTGCGGGAATAATTCCATACATTTTCATGGAATTAAATTTTTGCTGTTAGTTTAAATGAAAAGGTTCTTGGAGGTCCAATATAAGCAGGCCTGATTTGATATTCAGTATTATAAAAATTATCAATAATTACTGATAATGTTATTTGTGGATTAATTTTTACAGAAAACCTTGTGTCAAATATCAAGTCTCCATCTGTAAATCGTTCTCTAGCATCAGTAATTCCAAAGTCAATTAAAGCACCTGATCCATTAAAAACATCTGATTCAAAAATACCATCTACGTTCCTCATGAAGCTATTATATCTAGCACTAACTCCAAAGGACATATGTTCAGTGTCAGCTTGAATATCAAGTTTTAGTAAATGTTGATTTCTGTATTTTAATAAATTACCATTAGGTCCTGTGTCAGAGCTGGCGCCTCCTTCAGATTCAATGTCTGTATAATTTATTTCCTGAATTATCCCATCATTTTCATAAGAATAATAAACATCATTAGGATTTAAAATAATAGGGTTAATATATGTGTAACTTCCAAGAATAGATAGTTCCATTTTCCCCATTTTACCATTACCTCCTACTGAAAACTCTACTCCACTGACTCTAGCTTCACCAATATTTACGCACTTAAATCCTAATCCTAAAAGTGAGTCAGGATTAGTGTTTCCAGGATCCCATCTTCCAAAAGTAAATTCAATCATATCATCGTATTCCATAATAAATCCAGCTAAATCAATAAAGCCTTTCCAATTATCAATCATTATCCCTTGTTTTATTCCAATTTCCCCACTCCATCCCCCTTCAGGTTTTAGGTCAGGATTTGGGTAGACATAAACAGGCCCACTACTAGTTGTTACATATCTTTCTACAATTGATGGATATCTAAATCCAGACCCATAGGAAGATCTTAGAAATGTTCCTTCAAACAATTGATAATTAATACCAGTTCTTAAAAGAGGGGTAGACATAGTTTCTCCACTAAAATTAAAATATTCCCATCTTATCCCCGCTGAAAGATTTAGTTTGTCTTCTATTTTTGCGTCTGCTTGAGAGTATAAACTATAATTAAATAAAGTGTGTTCTCCGTAAACATCATCATCATGTGCATAAACTTTATTTCTTGTCCCACCTGAAGTAGAAACTAAACGATTTATTTCAAATGGTAAAAAGTCTATATTTAAATTCTCCCATGTTTTTTGAAATTGATAGTCTGAATATAAAACATTTGAGTACGCAGGTCTTCCTCCGTTAGGGTTATAATCGTCTCTAAAAACCCTCATTTTTAATGCATGTTTTGTGTCATTTAACGGATTAATATATGTAACGTATGGGTCAATATTAATCATCATTTGTGTATAATTTGCTGGGTCTTCATCAAGTGGAATGTAGCCTAGAGAATCATTAGTATACATTAAAGCATCGTCATTATGGCTGTACATAAAGTTTGCATTTATTCCGTGGGTTAGCCCTTGGACTTTTTTCCAATTACAAACAGTATTAAAATTAAATCTCCCTCTTCTATTTTCTACACCTTTTTGATAACCAAAGTCATTATAAATATTCCCACCAAATACTAAACCTACATTATCTAAATTTTGAGCATGACTAAAAGATATTCCACTAAAGTATTGTGGTTTATTTCCCCACCAATGAAGACTTTCTCTTCTTGGTTCATCATAAAATCCTTGGAAGATTGACACAACAGTCTTCGGTTTATCTTTGGGGTATTCTGTTCGGATATTTATTACCCCATTTAGTGCAGAGGATCCAAATAAAGCGGAGGAGGCACCTTTAATTACTTCAATTTGAGAAATATTTTCCATAGGAATCATATCCCATTCTACAGTTCCTCTTTCACCGCTTAAAAATGGCATATCATCAATCATAACTAGGACTCTTGAGCCGGTATTATAGCTCCAGCCACTACCTCCTCTGATATTTGCTTGCCCATCTACCACAGATACGCCGGGAGCTTGGTTCATTAAGTTTTCCATNTTAACAGAGTTTTTNCTTTCTAAGAGAGTAGGNTTTATAACATCCATAGAAACAGTGACTTCCTCTAGCTTTTGCTCAAATTTACCTGCAGAAATAACAACGACATCAATTATACNAGACTCTTCTGCGAGTTGAATATCCAGATTTATNATCTTATTTTTTTTTAGTAAAACTTCTTTTTCTTCAGTGCTNTATCCAATAAANGAAAATTCTATAACATAATTTTCATTTTGCTCTTTGATAAATGTCATTGAATANTCGCCATTCATATTTGAGACAGTTCCTTTTATAATAGTATTATTAGATTTCAAGACGATATTAACCATGGGTATTGTTTCTTTAGAGTTTTTATCCGAAACAGACCCCTTAATTGTATATTCTTGAGAAAAGGAAAAAACAGAAATAAATAATATTGCAAAGAAAAATTTAAATGGATTTTTCATATTGATAAATAAGATTAGTTATTAGTATGTTTCAATCAAATATGATAAATAAGATTAGATATTAGTACGTTTCGATCAAATATATATAAAATAGTTTTTAACAATTAAATGATTTAAAATAAAAATCCAAATATTTTTATTTATTGNTGCTTATGATTATTATTGATGAATAATTATAAAAAATCATAACAAATGAGTAGTGCAGTTGATACTTTAATGAATGAAATAATAAAAAAAAACCCCAATCAACCTGAGTTTCTTCAGGCTGTTCAAGAAGTTTTAGAAGATATTAGTCCAATTATAAAATCGGATATTAAGTATAAGGATGCAAACCTAATTGAGAGAATTGTAGAACCTGAACGCGTATTTATTTTTAGAGTACCTTGGTTAGACGATAATGGTAAATTAAACGTTAATAGAGGATATAGAGTACAATTTAACTCTGCTCTAGGACCATACAAAGGAGGACTTCGTTTTCATCCGACAGTAAATTTATCTGTATTAAAGTTTTTAGGATTTGAGCAAATTTTTAAAAATGCCTTAACTGGTCTTCCCATTGGAGGTGGAAAGGGAGGTTCTGATTTCGATCCTAGAGGAAAATCGAATAATGAAGTTATGAGCTTTTGTCAGTCATTTATGATTGAACTATCTAAATACATCGGATATAGTACTGATGTGCCTGCTGGTGATATTGGAGTTGGTTCAAGAGAGATTGGCTTTTTATTTGGACAGTACAAAAGATTGAAAAATGTTTTTGATGGCACTTTAACTGGTAAAAAAATTAATTGGGGAGGTTCTCAGGCTAGAACTGAGGCTACAGGTTATGGTACTGTATATTTTGCTGAACATATGCTGAACACAAGAGGAGAATCAATTAAAAATAAAAATGTTGTTATATCTGGATCAGGTAATGTTGCACAATATGCCTGTAAGAAAGTTATTGAGCTAGGTGGGAAAGTTGTAACTCTATCTGATTCATCTGGTTACATTTATGACCAAAATGGAATAGACTTAGAGAAATTAGATTTTATTTTGCAATTGAAAAATGTAAGAAGAGGGAGAATAAAAGAATATGCTGATAAATTTAATTGTTCTTTTCATGAGGAAAAACCTTGGAAAGTCCCTTGTGATGTCGCTTTGCCATGTGCTACTCAAAATGAAATAAATCAAAGTGATGCAGAGCAACTTGTGAAAAATGGTTGTTTTTGTGTTTCTGAAGGAGCTAATATGCCATGTGATGCGGATGCTATATCAACATTTAAAATGGCAAAAATTTTACATGCCCCAGGAAAAGCTTCAAATGCAGGAGGAGTGGCTACTTCTGGATTAGAGATGTCTCAAAATAGTTTGCGCTTAAGTTGGTCATTCGATGAAGTTGATATTAAATTACAAAACATAATGAAAAACATTCACACAACTTGTGTTGAGTATGGTAAAGAAAAAGATTATATTAATTACTTTAAAGGAGCGAATATTTCATCTTTTATTAAAGTAGCTGATGGAATGTTAGATCAAGGTTCTGTATAAATTAATATGACTATGTTATCATTTAAAAAACATTTAGAAAGCTCCTTAGAGGAAATTAAAAAATCAGGATTATATAAAGATGAGAGATTAATTTTATCTCCGCAATCTACAGAGATTAATGTTAAAAATAAGCAAGTTTTAAATTTTTGCTCAAATAATTATCTTGGTTTATCGTCACATCCTCAGATAATTGAGGCGGCAAAGTTCGGTTTAGATAAGTATGGTTTTGGAATGTCATCAGTAAGGTTTATTTGTGGAACGCAGGATCTACATAAACAATTAGAAAGTAATCTTTCTAGGTTCTTATCTAAAGAAGACTCTATTTTATATGCTGCGGCATTTGATGCTAATGGTGGTTTTTTTGAGCCTCTTCTAACTGTAGAGGATGCAATAATTTCTGATGAATTAAATCACGCATCTATTATTGATGGAATACGTTTATGTAAGGCTCAAAGATTTAGATATAAAAATTCA
>NHFO01000046.1 GCA_002170235.1 Flavobacteriales bacterium TMED113 | reverse complement strand
CATAAATAGTTACATAATTATTATATTTGGGAATGATTTTTGTATACAATAATATACTACGAACTGAACAAAATTTTTATATATGAGACAATTTACTTTACTAATCTTTTTTTCAATTTTATTTTCAAACTTTAATTTAGTAGCTCAAACAGATATTGTAGGGGGAGACGATGCTAATATATCTGATTATCCATGGCAAACTGCAGTAGGCTATCAATCAAATGCGGGTAGCTTTTTTAGTGCATATTGTGGAGGATCTGTAATTAATGAATATTGGGTTTTAACAGCGGCACACTGCGTTCAAGGAGAAAGCGCTAATAATACATCAATTAGAGTTGGAGCTACGAATAGCTACGCATCAGGAGGAGATATATATCAAGCTGCAGAAATAATCCAACATCCTAATTATAACTCTAATACTTATAATAACGATATTGCATTAATTAGAGTATCAAGTCCTATTCAATTTGATAATAATGTACAACCTGTTCTTCTAATTTGCGATCAGCAAGTTGAATTAGGTGCAGAAGATCCTGGTGAAATGTCATGGATAACTGGTTGGGGAGAAGATGAAGGAACTGCAAACAATCCAAATCAACTTCAAGTTGTTAGCGTCCCAATTACAACTCAATCAAATTATGGAGGTAACCAAATTGATGCAGATATGATAATGGCAGGTTACAGTTCAGGTGGATATGATTCATGTCAGGGGGACAGTGGTGGACCAATGGTAGTTAGGGATGTAAATGACACTGAATGGCTTCAGGTAGGAGTAGTAAGTTGGGGATATGGATGTGCAGAAGCTGGATATCCTGGAGTATACGCAAGAGTATCTTACTTTATAGACTGGATATGTACAAATACAGGCGGTGCAGTTTGTGCAAATGAACAAACTTTTTGTAATTCTAATGCAGTATATGGTTGTACGGATCCAATTGCAGAAAATTATAATCCTGAAGCTGAAATAAATGATGGAACTTGCCAATATATTTATGGATGTACAGATTCTACTGCGGAAAATTATAATTCTAATGCCACTGCAGATGATGGAACATGTCAATATGCATGTGACAATACTGTATCATTATATATGGTTTTAGATTGTTATGGTGAAGAGATCAGCTGGGAATTAGTTAATGACAATGGAAATGTTATAGATTCTATTGATGAGGAAACATATCCAGGGGGAAGCACAGGTGATACTATGGAAGATGGTGGTAGTATACAAGAACAAGAAATATGCTTAAGTGTGGGTTGTTATACTTTTACTATTACCGATAGTTACGGAGATGGTTTAAGTGGATCAGAATGGTCATGTGGCCTTGATGGGGCTCCCTTTTCAATAACAGATGAAAATGGTGAAGTCTTGTTTATTGAGACAGATCCTGCGTTTGGAGATTGTGAGGTAGGAGGAGAAGATGGACCATGTTCAGCATCATACTCTTTCTGTATTAGCATAGGTGAACCTATTTATGGCTGTACAGATCCAGAGGCTTCAAACTTTAACATTGAAGCAAATACAGATGATGGATCGTGTATTTATGAGGGATGCACCGATCAAAATGCATGTAATTATGACTCCTCTGCAATTATAGATGACAATTCTTGTGAATATACATCATGTGCGGGATGTACAGACGATGACTATTTAGAATATGATTCAAATGCAACTATTGATGATGGAAGTTGCCAAACTCTTATAATTTTAGGCTGTACAGATCCAGAAGCCTTAAATTATGATTTAAATGCAAATTCCGATGATGACTCATGTGAATATCCAGAGGGTTGTACAGATCCAAATGCAGATAATTATGACCCTAATGCTATTCAAGATGATGGCTCATGTATTTACCCATGGGAACCATGTGATATAGTACAGTGGTCTGAAACATTTGAAAATTATAATGCAAGTAACATTGACCCACAATCAAATGAATGGGTTGGATGGGAAAATGCTAATTCAGGTGTGGATGTAACAAATAATTTCGCATTTAGTAGTGACCAATCAATTTTAGTTGATCAAGATGATGACTTAGTTCATGTTTTTGACGGTATAAACGCAGGGAGTGGTGAAATTATATTTTGGATGTATATACCATCTACTGGAGGAGCAGGAGCTTATTACAATATATTACATGAATATAACGGTACAAATAGCGTATGGGCTCATCAAATAACATTTGCCTCAGCAGAGAGTGGTGAACAATCTGTTGTTGATGCTGCAGGATATGCTGCTGCTTCATTTGATGCAATCTATGATACTTGGGTTGAAGTAAGACAAGAAATTGACTTAGATAACGATTACTCTACTTTGTACTATAATGGTCAAGAACTGTATTCGTGGCAATTTAGTCAAGATGCTGGCGGAGAACAACAATTAAATATTTTAGATGCAATAAACTTTTTTGGATTTTGCGGAGGAGCAGGTTGCACCGGTCTTGCATACTACGATAACCTAGAATTATGTGGAGACTTTAAAGTTGAAGTATTCGGTTGTACTGACCCAACAGCTATAAATTATAATCCAAATGCAACAATTGATGATGGGTCATGTATATATGATACTTCAGACATTGAAGAAAGTGTGAATTTAGAAATTAACATTTTCCCTAATCCAAGTAAAGGGTTATTTAATATAATTCTAAATGAAAATTTAAAAGAATTTGAAGTTGAAGTTATTAATGTATTAGGACAAGTGGTACATAAAGAAATAGTGGAAAATTACATAATAAATTCTACAAAGAAAATTGACATTAAATTGACTGAGGGAACTTATATTGTTAATATATTGAATGACGAAAAAAATGTTCAGTTACCAATAGTCATTGAATAAAATTTATTTTTAAATCCTAAAAAAAAGGCTCTCAATTGAGAGCCTTTTTTAATGCATTCTATCTCCCCTTAGTTCAATTTTTTTTAAAATATCTTTTTCAAAATCTAAAAATTCATTCCAACGATCTTTAACATATTGCTCTGAATTATAAATTTTAGCTAAATCCATAAATAGCTTATAATGACCTGCTTCTGAAACCATGAAATTATAATAAAATTTTTTTAAATATTTATCATTTAAACCCTCGGAAAGTAAACGAAATCTTTCACAGCTTCTAGCCTCGATTAAGGCATTGGTTAGTAGCTTATCAACTAATACAATTTCTGTTTTAGTTCCTTTTTTTTGAAAAGAAAACAACTGTGATACATACTCATCTTTTCGTGGTCTACCAAGCTCAAAACCTCTTTTATTTAATTCCTCTAAAACAAGAGAGAAGTGATCCCATTCCTCTCTCACAACTGGTGTAATTCTTTCAACTATAGGTTTTAAATATGAATATGTCACAATTAATGATATACAGGAAGTTGCAGCTTTTTGTTCACAAAAAGCATGATCTACTAAAATCTCTTCAATACTTTTTTCAGCTAAATTAACCCATCTTGGGTCTGTTGGCAACTTTAAACGGAGCATTATTAATTATTTAGATTAATATAATATTCATAGATTTAAGTTAAAAATAATTATTATGAAAATTGAAGAAGCTCAAAAAAAAGTAGATGATTGGATAAAATTAAATGGTGTTAGATATTTCAATGAACTTACAAATACTGCTCTATTAATGGAGGAAATTGGTGAATTATCAAGACATATTGCAAGAAAATATGGAGAACAAAACTATAAAAAAGAATGTGACAGCACTAAGCTAATTAAAGAAGAAATGGGAGATGTTTTTTTTGTACTATTATGTCTTTGCAATCAAATGGGAATTAATTTAAAAAACAGCCTTATTGAATCAATTGACAAAAAAACAAAAAGAGACATCAATAGGCACAAAAAAAATAAAAAATTAATTTAATTATCATAAGAGAACTTTACACAAAAAAACCCTGAAACTTAATAGTTTCAGGGTTTTCAGTACCCAGGGCGGGACTTGAACCCGCACGGACATTACTGCCCACAGGATTTTAAGTCCTGCGTGTCTACCAATTCCACCACCTNGGCATCCAGATTTTTGTTGAGCGAGTGAAGGGATTTGAACCCTCGACCCCGACCTTGGCAAGGTCGTGCTCTACCCCTGAGCTACACTCGCTTATAAATTTAGTGCATCAAATATAATCACTTTTTTTAAGAACATAAATTATTTCTTTTTTTTACTAACTTTATTCTTAATATTATTTAGTTTCAACAAAGCCTCAACAGGGGTAAGGCTATTAATATCAGTACTTATTAATTCTTGTTTAATTTCTTCTAAAATTGGATCATCTAGTTGAATAAAGCTAAGTTGAAAGTCATTATTCTTTATTTTACTTTGATTATTGTTAGTTGAACTACGTTGACTTTCTAACCATTTTAAAACTTCACTAGACCTATTAATAATTTTTTTAGGCATGCCAGCCATATTAGCAACATGAATTCCAAAACTATGATGACACCCACCTTTTTTTAATTTCCTTAAAAAAAGAACATTGTTTTCTAATTCTTTAACAGAGACATTATAATTATGAATTCTATCAAATTTTTGAGCTAACTCATTCAATTCATGATAATGAGTTGCAAATAAGGTTTTTGAGTTAAAACCTGAATCATGAAGATATTCAGCTATAGCCCATGCAATTGACACTCCATCAAATGTACTTGTTCCCCTACCGATCTCATCAAGTAAAACTAAGCTTCTTTTAGATAAATTATTTAATATGCTTGATGTTTCATTCATTTCAACCATAAAAGTAGATTCTCCTTCTGATAAATTATCAGTCGCACCGACCCTAGTAAATATTTTATCTACCAAACCAATCTCAGCTTTATCACAAGGAACATGNGATCCTATTTGGGCCAATAAAACAATTAAAGCAGTTTGTCTTAATATGGCAGATTTACCAGACATATTTGGGCCAGTAATTATAATTATTTGTTGTTTTTTATCATCTAAAAATAAATCATTTGGCACATAAGTCTCATCNTCTGAAAAAATAGACTCTATAACAGGGTGCCTTCCATTTTTAATATTAAGAGACAAACCATTATTTACTATTGGTGCTACATAATTATTTTCATTAGATGATATTGCAAAAGAAATTAAACAATCAATCTTGGCTAGAATATTTGCATTATTTTGAAAAACATTTAAATGCTTTATTAAACCTTGAATTATATTTTGATATAANTCACATTCTAATTGAATTATATTGCTTTTAGCATTAATAATTTTTACTTCTAATTCTTTTAGTTCTTCAGTAATATATCTCTCTGCACTTACTAGTGTTTGCTTTCGAATCCATTGATCTGGAACCTGATCTTTATATTTGTTTCTTACTTCTAGATAATAACCAAACACATTATTATATGATATTTTTAATGATGATATTCCTGTTATTTTAATTTCTCTATCACATATTTCTTTAAGAACTTTTTCAGAATGATTTGCTATCTCTCTGTAAGAATCTAATTCATTTGAATAATTATCTTTGATTGCACCACCTTTGGTTATTAATACAGGTGCATCCTCATTAATTTTTANCTCTATGGAATTAACTATTTCAGTACAATCATTTAATTGATTTAGACAAGACTTTAAATACTTTGGTATATTCTCATTCTTTAGTTGGTTTTTTATTAATNATATTTTAGATAGATAATTTTTAAAATATATTAGTTCCCTAGGCCCAATTCTACCTGTTGCAATCTTAGCAGATAAACGTTCTATGTCNCCAATTTCAGAAAAAATAGATGTCAGTTTTTTTAGGATTGAATCATTTGATTTTAAATAATTTACAATTTCTAAACGATTATTTATTTTCTCTTCACTAACTAAAGGAAATGACATCCAACGCCTAAGCATTCTAGCTCCTATAGGGGTAAGTGTTTTATTAATTACTGAATACAAACTTATACCACTATCATTTGATGAATTAAANATTTCTAAATTATTAATAGTAAATCTATCTAACCAAACATAATCATCACTATCTATTCTTTTAAGACCTAAAATATGACTTAATTTATTATGNTGAGTTTGTTCTANATAGTGCAATATAGTTCCTGCAGCAATTAAAGCCTCTTTCATGTCGGCAACGCCAAATCCTTTCAAGGATTTTGAGTTAAAAACTGTTGAAAGTTTTTGCTCTGAATAATCTAAACTATAAATCCAGTCATCTAAACTGTAAAAGTAGAACTTATTAGATACTTTAGTTTCTATATCATTTTTATATTTTTTTTGAATCAAAACTTCATTTGGTGAAAAATCAGCTAATATTTTATCAATATAATTATTAGAGCCCTCAGCAACATAAAATTCACCAGTTGANATATCAAGAAAAGAAATTCCTGTTAAATTTTTACCAAAATAAATAGATGCAAGAAAATTATTCTTGGTGTTTTCTAGAATTTGGTCATTATAAGAAACACCTGGTGTAATTAATTCCGTAACACCTCTTTTAACAATTTTCTTTGTCTTTTTAGGNTCTTCTAACTGTTCACATATAGCAACTCTTTTACCTGCTTTGACTAATTTTGGTAAATAAGTATTTAAAGAATGGTAAGGAAAACCAGCAAGCTCTATATTTGAAGATCCATTAGCTCTTTTTGTTAAAATAATATCTAAAATTTTAGAACTATCAATTGCATCCTGACCAAAGGTCTCGTAAAAATCACCTACTCTAAATAAAAGTAAAGCATCAGGATGCTTACTCTTAATTGAAGAATATTGCCTCATTAAAGGTGTTTCATTAATATTTGAATTATTATTTACCAAAAAGATGGATATTAAAATAGTTAAGGTATATATTTATCTATAGTTAAATTAAAAAAATTAGCATATAATGTCTAACATTTTAAATAAAAATGATATAAGTATTATAATTGTCCTTGATAATATTAGAAGTTTAAATAATATTGGATCTATTTTTAGAACAAGCGACGCTTTTAATGTTGATAAAATTATTTTATGTGGAATATGCGGAAAACCTCCTCACAGAGAGATTAATAAAACAGCACTAGGAGCTACTGATTTTGTAAAGTGGTGTTATTATAGTGATATTAAAACGCCTATAACAAAATTAATTTCAAAAGGTTATGAAATTATTTCTGTTGAACAAACAAATAAAAGCATAGATTTAAAAAAATATAAACCAAAAAATAAAGTAGCATATATTTTTGGTAATGAAGTAAAAGGAATTTCAGATAAAACTTTAGATTTATCTAATTTTCACATAGAAATCCCTCAATACGGAAATAAAAAATCAATGAATGTTACAGTTTGTACAGGAATTGTTTTATGGGATTTTACTATAAAAAAAGGGCCTAAAAAAGGCCCTTTTTAAAAAATTATTTATTTTTTTACTCTAAAACAAATTCNACTCTTCTATTTATATTACTGAGATTTTTAGAAACNTGGGTGCCATCTCCTCCATCAATAACAATACTTTTATTTTCATCAACTAATGGTTGATCCTCACCCTTAGAGTCAGCAATCATTCTACTTTTTGAAATCCCAAATATGCTGGACAAATTATCAATCACTGCATTTGCTCTTTTTAGTGCAAGTTTATAGTTATTATTTTCTGAACCAACTGAGTCAGCAAATCCTATAACTCTTAATTTAAAAGTTGGATTATTTTTCATGATAGAAGCAATAATAGCTAATCTTTCATAATTTGCATACTGAACCTTGCTACTATTAAAATCAAAATATATACTTGGTAAATATGCTCCTTTACCTGCTATTTCTTGACCTTGGAAATTTACTGTAGCGCCTGATTTAGTGTTTGGTTCAAAATCCTGACTATTAGGAACACCATCCTGATCATCATCTAACTCCCTACCATTAGAGTCTACATTAACACCAGGAGATGAAAATGGATCTAAGTCTTTGTAATCTGCTATCCCATCATTATCAACATCAAGAGGACGACCACTACCATCAACAGAAACACCTTTTGGAGTATTTTTATCCAAATCAAACTTATCTGAAACCCCATCACCATCAGAATCTATACTTAGACCTTCAATTTCTTGAGTATTTTTATTAACTTGATTAGAAATTACATCTACTGGATTTACCCACTCCATACTCTTTTCATTTTTACCAAACAGATAAGAAAATCCTATACTTAGGTTAGTGAAGCCCTCTGTTATAGGAAAATCACTTTCAGATATATTATCAACTCCACCACCAAACGGAGCAATGCAAGAAAAATCTAATGAAGTTTGGATTTTTTCTGATATTCTATACTTTAATCCCATTCCAAGAGGAATAGCAAGTGAATTGTCATCATAATCAATATTATTTCCTTCTCCGTTATAGGTTAAAAAACCAATACCTCCACCTAAATAAAATGAAAATTTTCTATAATCCTTAGGTAAATCAAAAGCATTTAATATGTTAAATGAACCTTCAAAGGAAAAAAGAGAGAAAGTAGATTCATAATTATAGTTACCTTCATTATTAGCTAAGCCACCAGCTAAAAAGTTTCCAGAAATACCAAAGGCAGGAGTTATTTGTTTATCTAAACTAAATCCATAGCTTAGATTAGTCCCATCACTATTAATATCACCTAGTTCAGTTAACATACCTATAGATGTTGAAACACTAAAGGAGTTATATTTTTGAGCAAAAGATGTTACAGAAAAAAGAAACACTACTAAATAAATTGAAAAAAAATTTCTCATAAAATGTATATTTTTAATATTTAAATTAATTTATGATTCAAATATATGACTAATATTACTTATAAATTAAGTTAGAATAATAATTTTTCAACAGTACTTTTATCTTTTGAATTGTTATTTAGCTCCATTATTGTCATTTCATGTTTTGGACATATGAAATTAGGGGCCAATTCTAATAGAGGAATTAGTACAAATTTTCGTAAATGAAATTTCGGATGAGGTATAAGTAAATTAGGTTTATTCATTATTAAATTATCAAAAAATATTATGTCAAAATCAATTATTCTAGATGAATAACCAGATTTTTCTCTTACTCTACCCATTTCTTTTTCTATGAATAATAATTTACCTAAAAGTTCTTGTGGAGCATATATAGTAGTTATTTTTACTACAAAATTTATAAAATAATCATCAACATAACCCCATGAGGAAGTTTTATAAAAGGACGATTTTTCAAATAAATTTGAAATAGATTTAATTTTTTTTATTGCTAAAAGACAATTATTAACTTTGTTACCCTTATTGGTACCAATAGAAATATAAACAGTGTAAATCATACAATAAGATTATGAAAACTATTTTAAAAAAATTACTTTATCCCGAAAAACTAATATTTAAAAAACTTAATATAAACGAACAAGCTTTATTAGTTTATATTATTTTTTCTGGTATTTTTATTGCTTGTCTAATAGCTTGTAATTTAATATTCTTAAAATTTTTTAGTGTTAAAATTAACTATTTAAATATTACTTTTACTCAATCTGTTGGCTTAATAGCATATCCAATAACTTTTTTAATTACAGACGTAGTCTCTGAATTATATGGGCGTAAAAAAGCAAACTATTTAGTTATTTCTGGAATTATTTCTAGTATCATTATTTTAGGTTTAATTTACGTTGCAGATATTTTACCTGCAGCCGACTTTTCAAATCCGTCAAATAACAAAGTAGATAACCAAACATTTAACCTCGTATTTGGTCAATTTGGAGTAGCGATGGCCGCATCATTATTTACATACTTAATATGTCAACTCATTGACATTAAAATATTCCATTATTTAAAGAAAAAAACTAAAGGAAAATACTTATGGTTAAGAAATAACTTTTCAACAATTTCTTCTCAATTAGTTGACACTTTTTTAATACTATTTCTACTAATGATACTAACTCCCTCAGAGGGACTAGAAAACATAAATGATGTATTGAAGTTGTTTAAAAATGGATTTTTATTTAAAATATCAATAGCAGCAATTGATACAATTCCTTTATATATAATAGTAAAAAAAATGAGATCTCACTTCAACCTAAAAGAGGGAGAGGAAATTAAGTTATAGAAAAATCCACTAAATATCCTTTGTGTCTTCTAACATTAAAAACTTTATTATTATCAAAAATTAAATATTGACCTTTTATTCCGATAAGTTTAAGTTTAAACTGATTATTTTTATCTAAAACAATACTTTTTACTTTTTCAGGGAATTTTTTTACAGGAAAATTTATATTATTGATTGATGAATTTTTTAATAGATACTTTTTTAATTCAGGATTTAAATAGGAGGATAATTCATTTTTTTTTATAATTAAATCAACCCTAGTAACATCTCCTTTTAACATTTTTATCCAAGATGTCCTATCAGAAACATAATTTTTTAAAAAAACCTCTATTTTACCAGCTAAATATCTATTTGGGGTTTCTGCAAAAGCTATTCCCTCAACAGCACCCTGATCAATCCATCTGGATACTAAACTATTTTTTCTTGTTACACCAACTTTTAATCCACTAGAAATGCTTAAGTAAACTATATGAGGTTGTAATTGAAACTTTTTCTCCCATTCTAAATTTCTTTCTTCGATATTTAAATGAGCGGTACATAATTCAGGTTTAAATATACTAGGAGATGCTTCTGGTGAGTTCCAAAAACAATCATAACAAAAATTCTGTCTATAGAATTTCTTCATTTTTCTACCACACGAACATATAACAATATTCTCCCAGCTAATAGAAATACTTTTTCCAATTAAATTGTTAACAGAACACCACTCATTATTAATCATAATATAATAATCTATCGGATTATTATATTTTGTTTTCATTTTATCTATTAATAATTTATACATTTTGATTTTGTAATTTTACAAAATTAAATACTTTTTGAATAAATGAAATATAATATTTTTAATTCAATTACAACATGGTCGTTGAAAAAAAGAATTACTAGAATTAACTCTTTCTTTAAAGACCCTGTGAATATTCAAAATAATGTTTTAAAGAAACTCATAGAAAAAGCAAAGGACACTGAATGGGGCAAAAAACATAGATTTAAATCGATTAAAAATTATGAAGAATTTAAATCAATCGTTCCAATTGTAAAATATGAAAATATCACCAACTATATTCAGAAAATGAAAGAAGGAAAACCAGATGTCCTTTGGCCAGGAAATATTTCTTTTTTCGCAAAATCATCTGGTACTACAAATGATAGAAGCAAGTATATTCCTATAACTAATGAGTCATTAAATCATTCTCATTTAAGAGCTGGTAAAGATATGTTGTCGATTTATATAAATTTATTTCCAGATAGTAAAATATTTAATGGAAAGAGCTTAATGGTAGGAGGGAGTAAATCTCTAGGAAAAGAAAGGAATTATATTGTTGGGGATTTATCATCAATATTAATAAGTAATTTACCCATTTGGACTACATTTATGAGGACACCATCAATTGAAACTGCATTAATGAGTGATTGGGAAAAAAAGATGGAAAAAATAGCTGATGAAGCAATTGATCAAAATATATCTTCCATGTCAGGTGTTCCATCATGGACAATGGTGCTATTAAGAAAAGTTTTACAAAAAACTGGTAAATCAAAAATTTGCGAAGTTTGGCCCAATTTAGAATTATATATGCATGGCGGCATAAGTATGCAACCTTATAAAAAGGAATTTGATGAAGTTATTGGAAAAAAAATAAATTATCTAGAAATATATAACGCATCTGAAGGTTTTTTTGGAATTCAAAATTATTTAGATGATAGCAGTTTACTTCTAATGTTAGATTATGGAATATTTTATGAATTTATTCCAATAGTTAATAATGAGCAAAAAGTTGATAAAATTACATCTATTGAAGGAGTCAAATTAAATGTAAATTATGCAATGGTAATATCAACAAATGGCGGGTTATGGAGATATAATATAGGCGACACAATTATATTCACATCATTAAAACCATATAAAATTAAAATATCAGGAAGAACAAAACATTTTATTAATGCATTTGGGGAGGAATTAATGGTAAGCAATACCGATCTGGCAATTCAAATAGCATGCGAAAAAATGAAATGTAAAATAAAGGATTATACTGCAGCTCCTAAGTTCTTGAAAAACTCATCTGGTTGTCATGAATGGATTATTGACTTTGAGAAAATTCCAGAAAACAAAGAATTATTCACTGATTTATTAGATAAAGAGATTAGAGCTATAAACTCAGATTATGACGCAAAAAGATACAAGGATATATTATTAAAAAAACCTATTATTCACTTTTGTGATAATAATTTTTTTTATGAATGGCTTAAAAAAAATAAAAAAATAGGTGGGCAAAATAAAGTGCCTAGATTATCAAACTCAAGAGATAAATTAGAAGATTTATTAAAATACTTATGAAATTAATTTTATTATTAACCTTTATTGTATTTTCATCTTTTTCTCAAAATATCCTTAATCCCGAAAAAGTTAACTCTATTGAAGTTGACATTTTTGATAACATCTATATATTATCAAGCAAAAACAATATAAAGAAATACATAAACGACTCAAATAATATTTTAGAGTATACAAATCTTGAATACGGAGAAATTACTAAGATTATTACTGAAAATCCATTTAGAGTAATTATCTTTTTCAAGGACAATCAAAACATTGTTTTTTTAGACAAAAATTTAAATGAATTAAATTATATAATTAATCTAAATAATTTATTTGATGAAAAAATTGTTGACATTTCTAATTATTCAAATTTATTATTTTTCTTATCAGAAATTAATGAGATTTTTATTTATGACATTACAAGGAATGAAATAATTAATTCAAAAAAACTATCACTTATTAATCAATCTAGATCCATCAAAATTTTTTCAAACAACAATAAAATATTTATAGTTGGAAATTCATTTAAAAAAATTTTAAACCATGAATTAAATTATATTTTCGATGAAAAAAATCAAGGGGATAAGAATGTGAATAAATTAATTTTCGATGAAAATAAAATTTATGAATGCTCTAAAGATGAAGGGAAAACAACAATTTTTAAATTAGACGATAGTTTTAAAAAATCTAAAATAAAAAGCATCAATGATTCTATTTTTAATATTAGAAAAAATATGATAATAACTATAAATAAGGGGATTTTAGAACAACATCCTATAAATAATTAGTAATTATTTAAAAGTATTTTTTATATTCAAGAAAAAAACAAAAAATGCATATTGGAATAGCTGGAAATATTGGGGTAGGAAAAACAACCTTTTGTAAACTTCTTGCAAAACANTATAATTGGAGCCCATCATTTGAATCTGTTGATAACAACCCTTATCTAAATGATTTTTACTTAGATATGCAAAGATGGTCTTTTAACCTTCAAGTATTTTTTTTGAACAGCAGATTTAGACAGGTTAAAGAAATATTGAAATCAAAAAAAACTATTATTCAAGACAGAACTATTTATGAGGACGCATATGTTTTTGCACCAAATTTACACGCAATGGGTCTAATGTCNTCTAGAGACTATGAGAATTATTTATCTCTATTTGCTTTAATGGAATCTTTTGTNTCTCCACCGACTCTACTAATATATCTAAAGTCATCTATTCCTCATCTGGTAAATAAGATTCAAAAAAGAGGAAGAAATTATGAGGAAAGTATAAGAATTGATTATTTAAATAGGCTNAATGAACGCTATGAAGCTTTCTTTGCTAACTATAAACATAACTTTATTGTATTTAATTGTGATAATATTAATTTTGTAGAAAATTCTAATGAGTTAGATGNTATGATTGCAAAAATAGATGCAAATTTAAAAAAGAACTCTTAAGCTAATCTGTATACATAACTTTTTTCACTTTATTTACTATTTTATCAACACTAGGTAGAAACTCAGTAACTAAATTAGGAGCATANGCCATAGGAGTATCCGCCGAACAAATTCTACATATTGGTGCATCTAAATAATCAAAAGCATCTTGCTGGACTCTGTAAGAAATCTCTGATGAAATAGAACCAAAAGGCCAACTTTCTTCAACAATAACCAATCTATTATTTTTCTTAACCGATTGTATAATGGTACTGCAATCCAATGGACGAATTGTTCGCAAATCAATAACTTCTACAGANATATTTTTTTCTTTTAAATGAGACCATGCTTCTANTACAACTTTCATCATTTTACCGTATGAAACAATTGTAACATCTGAGCCTTCCTTGACAATATTTGCCTTTCCAATTGGAATAGTAAACTCATCTTCAGGTACAATACCTTTATCTCCATACATCAGTTCAGATTCCATGAAAATAACTGGATCATTATCTCTAATTGAACTTTTAAGTAAACCTTTGGCATCATAAGGATTTGAAGGTACTATTACTTTTAAACCAGGACAATTTGCATACCAACTATCAAAAGATTGAGAATGAGTAGCCCCTAATTGACCAGCCGATCCAGTAGGGCCTCGAAATACAATAGGTATATTAAATTGCCCTCCAGACATCTGCATCATTTTTGCTGCATTATTAATAATTTGATCTATACCAACCAATGAAAAATTAAATGTCATAAATTCAATAATTGGCCTTAAGCCATTCATAGCTGCGCCTACACCTATTCCACTAAATCCAAGCTCAGATATAGGGGTNTCAATTACTCTTTTAGATCCAAATTTATCTAAAAGACCCTTAGATGCTTTATACGCACCATTATATTCAGCGACTTCCTCACCCATTAAAAAAACTTTTTCATCTAAACTCATTTCCTCAGAAATTGCCTCAGCAATAGCCTCTCTAAATTGAATTTCTCTCATTATGTTAAGTAGTTAAAATTTAAATATAAAATAAATATAAAATTATTTAATCAAATTGAATAACATAAAGATAAAATGTCATAAATTTGAGGTATAATTTTATTACAATGAATATTCTTGTTTGCATAAGTATCGTGCCAGATACAACATCAAAAATTAACTTTACAGATTCTGATAAAAAATTTGATAAAAATGGAATTACATATATAATTAATCCATTAGATGAATTTTGTTTAACTAAAGCCATATTCATCAAAGAATCTATGGGTGCCAATATTACTGTACTAAATGTTGGTGCAAATGAAAATGATGCAGTTTTAAGAAAAGCATTAGCAATTGGAGCTGATAAAGCTATCCGAATTGAATCATCTTCTGAAAATAGCTTATCANTTGCTAAATCAATTGCAAAATATATTTCANATGAAAACTTTGATATTATATTTTGCGGCAAAGANTCAATCGACTATAACGGAGGGAAAGTNCCAGGATATTTGTCAGCAATTTTACAAATACCTTTTATGAATGCCTGTATAGGATTAGAAATAGAAAATGAATCTTTAATCATTCANACTGAAGTAGATGATGGTATACAAATTTCTAAATGCAAAAAAAATATAATAATTGCTGGTCAAAAAGGACTAGTAGAAGAAAAAGATCTCAAGATTCCATCAATGCGTGGTATCATGACAGCAAGAACAAAACCATTAGAAGTTTTAAAATATGATCAAAATACTGATAATGATATTGAAACATTATCATTTGAATTACCTGAGCAACGAAGCTCATGTAAAATGGTTGATTCTGAAAATGTAAAAGAGTTGATTGATTTACTACAAAATGAAGCCAAAGTAATTTAAAATTAATAGAATATGAGTGTTATAGTTTTTGCAGAAACATGGAACAATAAATTTAAAAAATCTTCATTGGAAGCTGTCTCTTACGGATCTGAAATAGCAAAAAAAATGAATTTACTTACAATTGCAATTGTTGTAGGTAAATGTGAAGATTTGAATATTTTAGGTAAATATGGAGCTAATAAAGTTTTAACAGTAAATAATACTGAACTTGAAAATTACACAAACACACAACTCTCTAAATTAATTGTAAATATTTTTGAAAAGAATAATGGGAGATTTTTAATAACATCGAATACTAGTAGAGTAAAAACAATTACATCTCAAATTGCATATGAAACTAAATCACACAAATGTTTAACGCCATGCATTGGCTCAAGTCTCAAGATAAATCGATTACAGTG
>NHFO01000045.1 GCA_002170235.1 Flavobacteriales bacterium TMED113 | reverse complement strand
TCAAGAAGAAACTCTACAAGTAGAAGAAGAAGTTGTAGATCAAGAAGAAACTCTACAAGAAGAAGAAGTTTTAGATCAAGAAGAAACTCTACAAGAAGAAGAAGTTGTAGAGCAGGATGAAACGCCACAAGAAGAAGGTGAAGTAGTTGACATCTCTAAAGAAGAAAATGAAATAGAGACCAAACCTAAAACAAGTTTTTTTGACTTTTCATCAGAAAATAAAAAGAAAAAACTAGATGAAAGTCTATCAAAAACAAAATCTAGTTTTTGGGGAAAGTTAAATAGATTTTTTGCAAGTAAAAATAAAATTGACGTAACTCTTTTAGAAGAATTAGAGGAATTACTTATATCATCTGATATGGGTGTTTCATCTACTGTTAAAATCATTGACTCATTGGAAGAGTATGTTGCAAAAAAAGGTTATTTGAATGAAGATGAGTTAATGACTATTTTAAAATCAAAGATTGTAGAGCTTGTTTCAGTTGATAATAAATTAAACATAGAGCAAATGCAGTCTCAAAAACCTTATGTTATTATGTTTGTTGGAGTAAATGGAGTTGGTAAGACGACAACTATAGGTAAGTTAGCTAAAGTTTTGAAAAATGAAAATAAAAAAGTTTTAATTGGTGCCGCAGATACCTTTAGAGCTGCTGCTATTGAGCAAATGTCTTCTTGGGCAGATAGAATCGATGTTCCTATTGTTAAGCAAAAAATTGGCTCTGATCCAGCATCAGTAGTTTATGATACTATTCAATCAGCATTATCTAAAGATATTGATTATGTTTTAATTGATACGGCTGGAAGGTTACATAATAAAGTTAATTTAATGAATGAGCTTTTAAAAATAAAAAATGTTTGTAGTAAATTAATTCCCGACTCTCCACATGAATTAGTTCTTGCTTTAGATGCCTCAACTGGTCAAAATGCTCTTGAACAAGCTAAAAATTTTGTTAAAGTTATTGATATAAATCACTTAGCTTTAACAAAGTTAGATGGAACGGCTAAAGGAGGTGTTGTAATTAGTATATGTGATCAACTTAATATACCAATTAAATATATAGGTGTTGGAGAAGGGGTGGATGACTTACAATTATTTGATAAACAGCAATTTGTAGATTCATTATTTATTAAATGATAAGAAAAAAAATAATAGAATTAGAAAAAGTTGATATATTATCAAAACTCGTTAAAGATTACTCGAATTTTGATGAAAAATTTAAAAAGTTTACTAGAGTGTTCCCTGTTGACTCTTCAAGCTTTAATTTTAAAAAAAAATTAGATAAGGGAAACAGAGAAGAATTAGTTTTAGTTATTAAAAATCAATATAAAAAAACTAATTTTTATAAATCAGACTTAAATAAAGTTAACTCTAATATATCTTCATTATTATTACATAATTCACAAACAGTTACAACAGGCCATCAGTTAAATATATTAGCATCTCCTCTTTTTTTAATTTATAAAATTATTAACGTTATTACTTTATCTAATCAACTTTCTAATAAACTTAAAAAAAAAATTATTCCAATTTTCTGGATGGCGACAGAAGATCATGATTTTAATGAAATTAAGACCTGTAACATTGAAGATAAATCTTATAAATGGGGAGTAAATTATAATAACAAACCTGTAAGTGAGTTTTCAACAAGAGGAATAAATGTTTTAATCGAAAAGATAAATACAGAAACTAAAGATTATTTTTTTAAAAAGGAATTAATTGATGCTTATAAACATATATATAATAATAATACAAATTATGTAAATGCCCATCGTGCGTTGTTAACATATTTTTTTGCTGATTATGGATTAGTAATTCTTGATGCTAATGATGCGATGCTTAAAAAAAATTTTATATCAAATTTTGAATTTGAATTTAAAAAAAATCAAACATACTTATCAGTTAAACAAACTAACGCTCATTTATCAAAAAATTATAAGCCAACCTTGAATCCAATGGATAGTAATGTATTTTATTTTAAAGATTCATTAAGAATTAAAATTATAAGAGATGAAAATAAATTTTTTCTTAAAGATAAATCAAAGGAATGGTCTCTTGATGAATTAATTTGTGAAATAAATAATTATCCAGAAAAATTTAGCCCTAATGTAATTTTAAGAACTTTGTATCAAGAAAAAATATTACCAAATATAGCATACATTGGAGGTCCTTCGGAAATATCATATTGGTTGCAATTAAAAAACTTGTTTGAATCTCAAGGTATTGAATTCCCTATATTAATTTTAAGAAGTTTTGTTTTAAATCTTAATAGAAAAAATATTAAAATACTTAAAAAATATAATATCAAAATTTCAGATTTATTTAATACTAAAGAGTTACTTAAAAAAAAATATTTAAAAGAAAATGCTAAATTAAATATAGAAGATGAATTACATAAAATTGATTCAATATTAAACTCAATAAAAAGTAAATCTAAACTCATTAATTCAAATTTAAATATACATTCTGAAGTGGTTTCTAAAAAAATAAAAAAGGATTTATTGAAATTAGAGAAAAAAATTATTAAGGGGCAAAAAAGTGAGCATTCTTTAGCACTTAGTAAAATAAATGATTTATATGATAATATATATTTTAATGGTTTAATTCAAGAAAGATCTTTAAGCTATATTCCTTACTATATGCNATATGGATGCGAATTTTTTAAAATATTAATTAAAAAACTTGAACCTTTAGAAAAAGATTATATTATTTTAGAAGGATTTTAAATAGATTTGATAAGTAATATGGAAAAAATAATAATTATTGACTTTGGTTCCCAATATACTCAACTGATAGCAAGAAGGGTAAGGGAATTAAGTGTTTATTCTGAAATTATTCCTTGTAACAAGTTTAGTAGTATTGATGATAATGTAAAAGGAATTATATTATCNGGAGGACCTTGTTCAGTAAATGAAAATGACTCCCCTTCAATTGATTTATCTAGTCTACATAAAAGTGTGCCAATTTTGGGTTTATGTTATGGCGCTCAATTAATTGCTAAGAATTATGGAGGAGAAGTTATTAGATCTAAGAATAGAGAATATGGTAGAGCAAAATTAAATTTTGTATCTAAAAATAGTATCTTAATGCAAGATGTACAATTGAATTCTCAAGTGTGGATGTCTCACGGTGATACAATTTTTAAATTACCTAATCAGGCAGAAATCATTACTAGTACTGAAGATGTTAAAATAGCTGGTTTTTGTTTTGATAATATATATGCTTTGCAATTTCATCCTGAAGTTTATCATACTCAATATGGTTCGAAGTTATTAGAAAATTTTATTTATAAAATATGTTCCATGTCACAAGATTGGACTGTTGATTCTTTTATTGACAGCACAATTAATTCAATAAAAAAGAAGATAGGTGATGATAAAGTTATTTTAGGGCTTTCGGGTGGGGTTGATTCAACTGTAACAGCAGCTTTATTAAGTCGTGCCATTGAAGATAAATTATTTTGCATATTTATTAATAATGGTCTTTTAAGAAAAAATGAATTTTCTGAAGTTTTAAACTCTTATAAATCTATGGGTTTAAATATTTATGGAATTGATGCAGAAGAAGAGTTTTTAAATNCTTTAAATGGAATATCAGATCCTGAAATTAAAAGAAAAATAATTGGATCTAAATTTATTGATGTTTTTGAAAGAGAAAGTAAGAAAATAGGTAATGTTAAATGGCTGGGTCAAGGTACTGTTTACCCTGATGTTATTGAATCTATATCAGCTACTGGTGGGCCCTCTGCCACTATTAAATCTCATCATAATGTAGGTGGTTTACCTGAAAAGATGAATTTAAAGGTTATTGAGCCATTAAGAAAAATATTTAAAGATGAAGTAAGAAAAATTGGATATTCATTAGGGGTTAAGAAAGAAATATTACAACGACATCCATTTCCAGGTCCTGGTCTTGCAATAAGGATTATTGGTGAAATAAATAAAANACGAGTCAATATATTGCGNGAAGTNGATTTTATTTTTNTTAANGGACTAAAGAAAAGTGGTTTATATGANGATGTTTGGCAAGCTGGAGCTATGTTGTTAGCTGTTAAAAGTGTTGGAGTAATGGGTGACGAAAGAACGTATGAAAACGTTGTTGCTTTAAGGGCTGTAACATCAACTGATGGTATGACAGCAGATTGGGCTCATTTNCCATATGATTTTTTATCTAAAATTTCCAATGAAATAATTAATAAAGTTTCTGGAGTTAATAGAGTAGTTTATGATATAAGTTCAAAGCCGCCAGCAACAATTGAATGGGAATAAATTTAAAAATGAAAAATCTATTAATTTTTTTGTTAGTTCCTTTTATATCTCTTTGTCAGTTAAATGAAGATGAGGGTAAAAGTTTTATTAAACATACTGTAGAATTACATGATTCTTACTATACATTAAAGTCTCAATACAATGTTACTAGAAGAGAATTAGTTTTTCATAATCCATTCCTTAAAGGTTCTATTTATCTTCATAATTTTCATGGAAGTGAAATTATTATTCCAATTAAAGAACTATACAATAATAAATCCTCTGATGTAAAAGTAGCTTTATTATTGCCTTTTCACACAAATTTTCTCGATTCATTATTTTATGAAGATGATAATTCATCTATAAATNATATTCATTATAAACAATATAAATCCCTCGACTTTTACAAAGGTTTTTTATTTTCAATTAATGAATTTACTGAGAAAGGAAATCAAATTGATTTATATGTTTTTGATACTTATCAAAATACTGATTCTGTAAAAATAATATTAGAGAACTTAAAAGGAATGGATTTAGTTGTTGGGCCAATGTATCAGAAAAACTTTAATATAGTAAAAGACTTTTTTTATGANACTAAAACTGTTGTGGTTTCACCTTATATTAATAATATAAATTCTAATATTTATTCTGATAATATTTTTTTTACTGAGTGTAATGAAATAGATCAATTAAAATATATATCTAAATATATTTTTGAAAATTATTATGATCATAATATATCAATTTTTTCTAAGATTGATACTTTGTCATTGAAGGACGATAAAAGAAGAGATGCCGTTAAATTTAATTTTGACTCTAACATGAGATTCAAGAATATAATGACAGTGAATCCAACACTTGATTCAATTCATCATGAATTAGATACTATAGATTTTAATAATTTAGTTTTAATCCCTGAAACGGACCCTGTCTTTGTTATTGATTTAATATCTAAACTTCATGCTTTTAAAAGAGATAGTGCTTTGATTGTTTTTTGTTTAGATAAAATAAATGAAGGTAGTTTTAATCAAATACCTNCATATGAATTAAATAATTTAAATGTTCATTTTGCAAGTAATAAAAACTATAGTTATAATTATAGTGATTTCATAATTGATTTTCACAAAATATTTAGCACCGACCCAAGAAATAAACATTTAATAAAAGGTTATCATACAGGAAAATATTTTTTAGAATATTTAATATATGACTCTAGATTAATTGATAGAGAAGTTAATATTTTAGGCTTTAAATATAAATTCTTATTAGAGCAAAATAATTTTTATAGAAATAATATTTTTGATATTTGGTATTATAATAGTTTTAATATAAAAAGAGCAAATGATTAATTAGCGTAAGTCAATTAATTCAAAGCTTGAATTTTCTTTTAAAAGTTGCTTTGTATTTATATTTAAAATATACCCATTTGGAAGGTACTGTGAAAAAAAATCTGGATTTTCTTCTATCCAAATTAAATTTATATTTCCTGAGATTTTATATTTTTCATTAAGGTTTTCATTATTGTATGCACCTTTTTCAACTTTTTCATTAAAAAACTCATTCATTATAAACCAATTATCCATTGATTTAATTAAGTTAATATTTTCTTGTATTTCCCAATTTTCAATTCTATTAAATATTTGATCAATAAAATAACAATTTTCTTTTTCTTTTTCAGTGAGTGAATAAATACTTATTTCTTCATATTCATAATTTATATTGCAAATATTTTTACCATCACATATTATTTCAAATAATATTTGATCATCACTAGTTTGCCTAAAATAAAAATTACTTTGAAATTTCAATATGTTTATTTCACTATTAAAATATTGTCCCAATATAACAAATGGTTCATAGCATGCTTTATTGAGAATTTTATTCTTAGTATCATTAACATTAATATTGTCAGATTGAGAATATGATGAAAAAATGCTAATTATAAAATAAAAAAAAATCTTATTCATTTTTAGACTTTAGTATTAAAAATAATTCCTCTTCACTATTAATTAATACTTCTCTTGGTTTACTTCCTGCTCCTGCGCTAACAATACCTGCATCTTCTAATTCATCCATTATCCTTCCAGCTCTATTAAACCCAATACTCATTTTGCGTTGAATCATACCAATTGATCCTTTCTGTTGACGTAAAACAAGTTTTGCAGCTTCGATAAATAATACATCTCTTTCATTAGATTTTATTTTACTTTCTTTTTCAATGTTTTCATCAATTATTTCTGGTAATTCATAGGGTTTTGGATAGTTTTTTTGTTCTTCTATAAATGATGTTAGGCTCTCTACTTCTGGAGTATCTATAAAGGCACACTGTAGCCGTATCAATTCATTTCCAGTAGAAATAAGCATATCTCCCCTACCTATAAGTTGATTAGCTCCCATTGAATCTAGAATAGTTTTACTATCAATTCCCTGAGAGACTCTGAATGCAACTCTTGTAGGGAAATTAGCTTTTATTGTTCCTGTTATAATATTTGTTGTAGGTCTTTGTGTTGCAATAATTAAATGTATTCCAATTGCCCTTGCAAGCTGAGCAAGTCTTGCAATAGGTGTTTCTATTTCTCTACCTGCAGTCATTATTAGATCAGCAAATTCATCAATAATTAATACAATATATGGAAGATATTTATGACCGTTTTTAGGGTTTAATTTCCTTAGTTTAAATTTCTCATTATATTCAACAATATTTCTAGTTTGTGCATTCTTAAGTAAATTGTATCTGTTATCCATTTCAAGGCATAAACTTTTAAGTGTTTTGATAACTTGTTTTGTATCTGTAGTTATTGGTTCAGCATTATTTGGGAGTTTAGCTAAAAAATGTCTTTTTAGTTTATTATAAAGTGTAAGTTCAACTTTTTTTGGATCAACCAAAACTAATTTAACTTCTGATGGATGTTTTTTAAATAAAATAGAACATATAACAGCATTTAAACCAACAGATTTACCTTGACCTGTTGCACCTGCCATAAGTAAATGTGGCATTTTTGTTAAATCAGTTACATATGTATTGTTTGATATTGTTTTTCCTATAGCTATTGGCAATTCAAATTCAGATTTTTGAAATTTTTCAGAAGATAGAACCGATCTCATTGAAACCATGCTAGGGTTTTGATTAGGTACTTCTATTCCAATAGTACCTTTTCCTGGTAATGGAGCAATTATCCTTACACCTGTTGCTTTGATTCGAAGAGCAATATCATCCTCTAAACTCTTTATTTTAGAAATTTTTATACCTTCTTTAGGGACAATTTCATATAATGTAATTGTTGGTCCTACTTCAGCACTCATTTGTGTTACTTCAATTCCAAAATTTCTTAACGTATCAATTATGTTTTGTTTATTTTCATTTAATTCTTCTTTATTAATAGAAATTTTATTGTCGTATTTTTTTAGTAAATCTAATTTTGGAAAAGTATAGTTCTCAAGTTCCATTCTTGGGTTATATTCTCCATATTTTTGTAAAACTGTTTTTTGATTATTTTCTTTTACAATTTTCTCTTCGTTAGAGCTTTTGATTTTTATAAACTCTAAATCTTTTTTTTCTTTAGATTTTTCAATAATATCTTTATCTTCAATTGATTTTTTTTCTTCAGATTTAGAATCAATTTTTATTTCTTTTTTTTCAATAAAAGGATAATTTTCATCAATAGATTTTTTTTTGAAATTTTTAATGATTTTAAAAATTTTTTTAAATCGATTAAATTTAATTTGATGAAAATTATTAGAAAAAATAACTATTAAAATGATTAAATATGAAATTATAACTATCCACACACCTGTGTTTGCAATATTCTTGTGTAAGAATAGTATAATATTATCACCTAATGTACCTGAAAGTTTACCTGGAAACAAAAAGCTCGAAAATAACATAAGCCAAAACATGAAAAGGGATATGTTAGTTAAAAAATCTATATAACTAGTCTTAATTTTTCCTATTAATTTAAAACATAAAGAAAATAAAATTATATTTATTACATAAGCACTTATACCAAAAGATGAAATTAGTTTTTTAGAAAAAAAAGCGCCAACTGGACCAAGAATATTTTTGATGTCTTTATAGTCACCTTTTACTTGATCTATTTTCCAATTACTCCAATGTGAATTAAAAGCAAGGAAGAGAAAAGTACTAATAGAAAAAATAATTATAGTTAAAATTAATTTTTGCCTCTTATTTAAATTAGATATTTTAAAATTAAATTTTCTCAAAATTTCAATTATTATTTGTCCAGTTAATTTTTGTTTTATTTAAAAATGAATCAATTCCTTTAATACAATCTTTACTTTTCCTTGACTTAGCGTTAATTTCTTTTGCTATTTCAAATTTATTTTCTAAATCCATGAATTTTAATAAAAGTTTCTTGGTAGTCATGACAGATTCTGGTGATGATTTTTTAATAAATTTTGAGCAAAAATGATTAACTTCCATTTCTAAATTTTCACTATTAACTAGATAGTTAACTAAATTAATATTTTTTGCTTTTTTGGCGTCAATAATAGACCCAGTTAAAAATAACTCTTTAGCGTTAGTGTAACTAATTCTTTGATTAATAAATACACTTACTAAAGCAGGAACAAAGCCTATTTTAACTTCACTATATCCAAATCTTGCTTTATTGCTAGCAAATATTATATCGCATGCTGTAGCAAGACCGCATCCACCAGCTATTGCTGCACCATCTACCTTTGCTATAGTAAGCTTGGAATTATATAAAATAGATTTAAATAGATTCATTAATTTTTCTGAATCTTCAAGATTAGCATTTTCATCTTGATTCTGCATTTTTTTTAAACTATCTAAATCTGCTCCTGAACAAAAGGCGTCGGATGAAGAAGATAAAGTAATTACTCTACAATTATCATTTTTATCTAACTCATTAAAAACCTGTGTAAGTTCAAATATTAGTAAATTATTTAGAGCATTTTTTTTTGTTGGTCTATTAAGTATAATAGAATATATATACTCATTGTTATTTTCGATTTTTATAGTCTTAAATGAGTTATTCATCTTTCAAAGATACTTATATATATTTATTTTTTATTTGCTTATCAGTTTATTAGTAATGTCTTGTAAAATCTCAAAAGCCGCTTCAGCCATTGCATTGCCTTTGGTATCAAGTGTTGGATTGACTTCAGTTATCTCTAAACAACCAATTTTTTTACTATCAGCAATTAAGTTTAGTATTTTTTTTACTTCATCAACTGTAAAACCATTGTCAACACTAGTTCCTGTACCATTAGAAATACTTGGATCTAAACTATCTACATCAAGAGAAACATAAATAATTTCACAGTCTGATAAGGATTCTAGTGATTCATTAATACAACTTTCTAAACTTTTTTTTCTTAAATCGTTAACAGAATATTTCTTAATATTAAGCCTACTAATCATTTCGTCTTCCTGTATTTCTGTATCACGAACTCCTAAAAAAATAATATGTTCAGGCATTATTTTAGCTTTCATTCCTTTGAGCTTATTCCATTTTTTAGCTGTATTAGCATCAACCTCATTAACTTTTGAAATGATATTATCCTCTTTTAGAGCAGTAGCTAAGGGCATGCCATGTATATTACCTGAAGGTGTAGTATATGGTGAGTGTAAATCCGCATGGGCATCAATCCAAAAAATGCCTATTTTTTTATCAGGAAATGCTTCACGAAGTCCTGTGATTGTTCCACCTGCATTTGAATGATCGCCGGAAATAATTAGAGGAATTTTATTATCTAAACAAGTAGATTTTATTTTGTCAGATATTCTTTTGTAAATCACAATAATCTCGTCAATATATTTTGCATTTTCGGGTAAACCAGGACTAAATAAAATGCTATTTTCATTAGGGATTTCTTCAACCTTGTTTTTTAAAAAAAAGTCACTGTTTAAATTATGAGATGCCGTTACAATTGAGCTGTAAGACAAGCTAGATCCTCTGGTGCCAGCACCAAGCTCTGACATATTAATTAAGATTTTTATTGAATTCATAATGTATAATGATTTGAATTTAGTGATTTTTTGAAAGACTTAAAATTTTTTTCTTTCAGAAATAATCAATAATTCGTGAAATCTATGAATTATTTATTTAGAATATATAAACTATATTTATAACGTTTTNTTAATTTGTGTTTTACGCCATTTGTTATTAAATATGTCATTTAAAAATGGTTATAATTTTNAGGGAATTAATTATTATTAAATATNNAAAAAGTGTAGGCTATTTAGATGCTCAACATTAACTTTAAAGAGAAATATATGAGTATTACTAATAAAGTATTAATGATANGACCAAAATCATTTTCATTTAACAAAGAAACTGCAGTTAATAACTTCTATCAAAACTTTGATAATAACGATGACTTTCTTTCAATNTCAAAAAATGTTACTCATGAATTTGATTCTTTCAAAAATGAAATTGAAAAAGTAGGGATTGAAGTTTTTTGTTTTTCAGATTTNCCCGAATTAAATACGCCGGATAGTATTTTTTCTAATAATTGGATTAGTTTTCATAAAGATGGGTCGATTTTTACATACCCTATGTACGCTGAGAATAGAAGAAGAGAAAGGAGAAAGGATATAATTCAATATTTTATGGATAATTTTAAATTTTCNGAATTAATTGANATTGCTTCATTNTACGAATATAAAAATGAATTTTTAGAGGGAACTGGCAGTATGGTTTTAGATAGAAAAAATAAAATTGTNTATGCTGCATTATCTGATAGAACTAATATAAATCCTTTAAATTTTTTTTGTGAGAAAATAAATTTTGAATNTATATCATTNTCATCAAGTCAAAANTTTAGAAATAAAGAACAATTAATTTATCATACTAATGTAATGATGAGTTTATGTGATTATTTTGTTATTATTTGTTTAGAGTCAATAAAAAATGAATATGAACGAAAAGAATTATTAAATTCATTTAAAAAACACACTAAAATAGTAATTAATATTTCATTTGATCAAGTTAAAAACTTTTGTGGAAATGTTATAGAATTAAAAAATAGTAATAATGAAAACATTTTAGTTATGAGTACAAAAGCTTATAAATCATTTACTAATAAACAAAAGAAAATTATAAATAATTTTTGTAAAATTGTTCATTCTCCATTAGATACAATAGAAAAATATGGTGGTGGTGGTGCTAGATGTATGATTACTGAAATGTTCTTAAAAAAAATAATTAATTGATAATATATAGCTTAAATAATAAAATTATTTCTTGTGTAGAAAATTTATTTTCCACACATGAAATTCCTGTTAGTAAAATACAAATTGTCTTAACTAAAAAAGAGTTTACTGGAGATATAACTTTAATTTTGTTTCCATTATTATCATATATTAAAAAGTCTCCAATTGAAATAGGAAATCTTATTGGAGAGAAATTACTTAAAAATGATGAGATTGAGTCTTTTAATATAGTTAGTGGATTTTTAAATTTAGTTTTATCTGATAATTATATTAATAATTTATTTTCTTCAATTTATGATGACATTAATTTTGGTATAAAAGCTAATGATAATAATTTTTCAGAAACTACTCTAGTAGAATTCTCATCCCCAAATACTAATAAGCCTCTTCATCTCGGTCATATTAGAAATATTTTGTTAGGTAATTCAATGTCAAATATTTTAAAAAAAATAGGTCATAATGTTACAAAAGTTCAAGTTATTAATGACCGTGGTATTCATATTTGTAAATCAATGCTTGCTTGGCTTAAATTTGGTAATGGGGAGACACCTGAAGATACAAATCTCAAAGGTGATTTTTTTGTTGGAAAATACTACATATTATTTGAGCAAAAATTTCAAGAAGAAAAAAAAGATTTGATAATTAATGGTGTAAGTGAAGAAGATATAGTAAATAAATCAAAACTTCTTCTAGAAGCAAAAGAAATGCTAATTAAATGGGAGAATGACGATAAAGAAGTTAGAAATCTTTGGAAAAAAATGAACAATTGGGTTTATAGTGGTTTTGCAAAAACATACCTAGATTTAGGCATTTCATTTGATAAAAATTATTATGAGAGTGAAACCTATTTATTGGGTAAAAACATTATTGAGAAAGCTTTACAAGAAAATATATTTTTCAAAAAAGAAGATTCTTCGGTTTGGGTTGATTTAAGTGATTATGGTTTAGATCAAAAATTATTATTAAGATCTGATGGCACTGCAGTATATATTACTCAGGATATTGGAACAGCTATTGAAAGATATAATGATTTTAAATTAAATAATATGATTTATGTTGTTGGGAATGAACAAGATTATCATTTTTCTATTTTATTTAAAATATTGAAAAAATTAGGCTATAAATG
>NHFO01000044.1 GCA_002170235.1 Flavobacteriales bacterium TMED113 | reverse complement strand
ATAAAATTATGTCAATTAATGAGACAAATAATTTAGAACTTTTACAAAATTCACTACGATATTATTTTATGAAAACAAATCAGAAAGTAACATATGAATATGTTATGCTGAGTGAAGTAAATGATTCAGATGAAGACGCTAATAATCTTGTAAAATTTTCCAGGATAGTCCCATCAAAAATTAATTTAATTGAGTATAATTTAGTTCAGGGCATTTCATTTAAAAAATCTCCACCAGAAAGAGTTGATAGATTTATGAAAATTTTAAAAGATAGTGGGGTTATAGTAAATTTAAGAAAAAGTAGAGGAGAGGATGTAAATGCAGCTTGCGGTCAATTAGCATTAAATAAAACTAATGAATAAAATTACAAAACCAATAATCAAAGAATTAAAAGAATTTGAAAAGATATATAATAATTCATTTTCAAGTGACACTAAGTTATTCTTAAAGATAAGTAATTATATATTTGCTCATTCAGGTAAAAAGTTAAGGCCAATTTTAGTTTTTTTAACTTCAGGTTTATTAGGGGGCATTAACAAAAAAACATATGTTGCGGCAACCTTAGTAGAATTATTACATGTAGCAACTTTAATTCATGATGATGTAGTTGATGATGCTAATTTTAGAAGAAAAAATTTTGCTATAAATAGTTTATGGAAAAATAAATTAGCTGTTTTGATGGGAGATTTCTTTCTAGCTCAAGGATTAAAAATTGCTTTAAAAGAAAATACAGAGCAAATGCTTTTATATACATCAAATGCTGTTCAGAAAATGGCTATGGGCGAAATAATGCAATTAGAGAAAAGTCGAAAATTAACATTAATAGAAGAAGAATATTATAAAATTATTGAGTATAAAACTGCATCATTATTTGGCTGTTGTTGTGAGTTAGCAGCGTTCTCAAATAATATAAATTCACACAAAAAAAAGACAGTATATGATTTAGGAATTAAATTAGGAATGGCATTTCAAATAAAAGATGATTTATTAGATTATAATTCAAGTAAATTAACGGGTAAGGTTCAGGCAAATGATATAAAAGAAAGAAAAATGAACCTACCATTGCTTTTAGCATTGAAAAACTGCTCAAATAATGAAAAAATAAAAATTTTAAATTTATTACATCATCCTGTAAAGAAAAAGGCTGATATTAGTTATATTATATCATTTGTAAAGAAAAATAATGGTATAAGAAATGCTGAAGAAATTTTAGATATGTTTAAAAACGATGCCCTTAAAATTTTAAATAAATTCCCTGAATCTAGGTATAAAAATTCAATTAATTATTTATTAGATTTTATTACTCAAAGAAATAAATGATATCATCAAAAACCATAGAAGAAGTATTTGAAGTTGCTATTATTGAGGATGTAATTTCAGAGTTTGTGGCTTTAAAAAAATCCGGAGCTAACTTCAAGGGTTTAAGCCCCTTTTCAAATGAAAAAACACCCTCTTTTATGGTTTCTCCAAGCAAAAGAATTTGGAAAGATTTTAGTTCAGGAAAAGGAGGAAATGTAGTTACTTTTTTAATGGAGCATGAAAAATACTCTTACCCAGAAGCAATTAAATATTTAGCTAAAAAGTATAATATTGAAATTGAAGAAACTCAAAAGGATTCATCTTTCGAAATAGATAATGAGCAAAAAGAGTCTATAATGTTATTAGTTGAATTTTCCTCTAAATTTTTTGCAGACAAATTAATTAATTCAGAACATGGGAAAAAAAATGTTTTAACATATTTAGAAAAACGTGGTTTTAACGAGGAAACTATTAAGAAATTTGATTTAGGTTTTTCTCCAAATTTTAATAAAGAATTATCAAATTTAGTTTTACAAAAAGGTTTTAAAAAAGAAATAATTGAGGAATCAGGACTTTTTTTAGTAAAAGATAATTCATCACTAATTGATCGTTTCTCAGGTAGATTAATGTTTCCAATCTATAATTTATTAGGTAGGAAAGTGGGGTTTGGTGGAAGAACATTAAGTAATGAAAAGAAAATAGCAAAATATATTAATTCCCCTGAGACAAAAATATATCAAAAAAGTAAAATTTTGTATGGTCTGAATTTTTCAAAGACAGATATAATTAAAAAGGATGAGTGTTATATAGTTGAAGGCTATACAGATTTAATTTCTTTATATCAAAAGGGAATTAAAAATGTAGTTGCAACTTCTGGAACTGCGGTTACAATTGAACAAGTAAAATTAGTTAAAAGATTTACTAAAAATGTATCATTTATTTTTGATTCTGATGAGGCAGGCCAAAATGCAGTTAATAGAGCAATTAATATTTTCTTATCTGAAGAAATGTTTATTAATATAATATCTTTGCCTAATGGGCTTGATCCTGATACACTTGCACAAAAGTACAATGAAGAAGAGATTAAAAATTATTTAGACTCTAATAAAAATGATTTTATTTCATTCAAATGTAGAAAAGATTCGAAAGATATAAATCCAAAAGTAAAAATAGAATTAATACAATCTCTTTTAACTAGTATTTCTAAAGTGCCAAATATAACAACTCAAGCTGTTTACGTACAATCTCTTTCAGAGAAGTTAGGTATTGATGAAAACATGCTTTTTAGTGAATTACAAACCAAAATTAAAAAAGATAAAAAAAGAAGTTTATTTCGTAGTCCTTCTAACAAAGAAATTGATAATCCAAGTGAAAATAAATTTAATATTTCAATCGAGGAAAGCACATTATCAAGATTACTTTTAAATTATGGTCAAAGGTTTATAGAGATTGAATCGGAAAAAATTACAGTAGCTAAATTAATTATTAATGAATTAAGTGTTGATGGAATATCATTTTCTTTTCCAGTTTTTAAAAAAATACTAAAAGAGTACCAAAAATTNATGAAGCAGGGAAAAATACCAGAAATCCATTATTTTATNCAACATAGTGATTCTAAAGTTGTTAAAATAACTACNGATCTAATGGTAGAGAAACATAAAATTGACCGATGGGACAAAAAAAACATCAGAGTAAAAAAGGAGGAAGATATTTTAAGTGAGCTTGTACAGGAAGCAATAATTAGATTTAAAATTAAAAGACTNGATGAAATGAAAAAGNTNATTTTAAAAAANATTCCANGAATTGATGAAGAAAATAAAAAATTAGAATTAATTAAATTTAATAAATTAAATGACCTNTATAGANATCTTTATAGTAAAATAGGCAGAGAATGTTAAGTGATTTTTTTTATTAGTTCTTTCAATTGATTTGGATTAATTTGTTGATTTCTATCACTTAACGCATTATCTGGTTGGCAGTGTGTTTCAATCATTAGTCCTCTCATCCCTTTTTTTATTGCTTTTTTGGAAATATACTCTATTAAATCTTTGTTGCCACAAATATGGCTTGGGTCACAAATTATATCAATCTCTGGAAATCTATCTTTAAATTTATCAATTAAATGCCATCTAGGTTTATTTCTATATTTNGATTGATAATATGAATAAAATCCTCTATGAATTGCCTTTATTTTTTTAATACCACAGTGATTAAACCTCTCAATTGCACCAAACCAAAGATTAATATCAGGATATATTGGATTTTTAACCCAAACCTCTACATTTTCTCCTTTGATTGATTTGCAAATTTCATCTATATAAAAAGGATTTACTGTTGTTCGTGCTCCAATCCAAAATATNTTGATGTTACTTTTAAGTGCNATTTCTACATGTTTTGGAATACCAACTTCGATGGCAATTGGTAGGTTAAACTCATTCGATATTCTATTTAGCCAACTAATTGTTATATCGCCAGATCCTTTGTAGCTTTTAGGATTTGTTCTGGCTTTCCAAACACCACACCTAAATATATCTATATTCTTATGTATTTCCTTTGCAGTATTATATAATTCTGTCTCTGAATTAACGCTACANGGTCCTGCAACAATTAATTTATTNTCTCTATTCATNTNTTTTANTGTTTGATGAATCTAAAACAATAATATACTCTCCTTTTATATTTGATTTTTCTAGTTCATNAATAACATTTTCTATTTTTCCTCTAAAAACNTTTTCATGTATTTTTGTTAATTCTTTAGCAACAGCAATACTTCTATCTTTAAAATACAATTTTAAATCTTTTAAAGTATTTATTAATCTATAGGGAGATTCATATATAATGATTGATCTTTTTTCCAGTGCTAAATNTTCTAGTTTTTTTTTCCTTTTTCTTTTAGGAAGGAAGCCTTCAAAAACAAATTTCTCACATGAAAAACCTGACTGAATTAGTGCAGGAACAAATGCTGTAGGTCCTGGAAGGCACGATATAGGAATATTTAGGTTAATACATTCGCGAATTAGCAAATAGCCTGGGTCTGAAATCCCTGGGGTTCCTGCATCAGAAACTAAAGAAATAAAATTTAATTGTTTTATCTTTTCAATAATTATAGGTATTTTTTTCTTCTCGTTAAACACATTGCATGATAGAATTTGACATTTTATATTATACTTATTTAAGAGAATTTTTGTTTTATTAGAATTTTCAGCTATTATTAAATCTGATTTTTCTAATACTTTTATAGCTCTTATTGTAATATCCTCTAAATTTCCAATTGGAGTTGGTACTATGTAAAGCATAAATTAAATATTATTTTTGAAATATATAATTAATTCATTAATGGAAAAACTTTTTGTTTTATTTATTTTAGTATTTTAATTTATTCTTTTATGAAAGGTAAAATTGAAATTATTACTGGTTGTATGTTTTCGGGAAAATCTACTGAGCTTCTAAATAAGGTAGAAGAATATAGCTTGAAGACACTTTTTGTCAAACCTAGAATAGATTCTAGATATGATGATTGTAAAATAAATACTCATTCAGGAAAAAAAGCTAATGCTATTATTGTAGATTCCATAAGTGAGATATTTCCGAAATTATCTAATATTAAATTAGTTGCTATTGATGAAGCTCAATTTTTTAATATTANCATTACAAANCACTGTATAAAGATTAGAGATATGGGAATTAATATAATCTTGGCAGGTTTAGAATATGATTATTTACATAAAAGATTTGATTCAATGACAGGTTTATTGCAAATAGCAGATTCAGTAAAAAATTTAACTGCTCAATGTGTTAAATGCCCACAACCAGCAACTCATTCTCATAGGATTGTTTCTGAAAACTCAAAAATACTTGTGGGACATCAGGATTTTTATGAACCGCTTTGTGCAAAATGTTATTCTAAAAATGTATAATTTTTATTCGACAAAACTTACTGTGAGTTGTGAATCATTGAAGAAAAATGTAGAATTCTTTAAATCTAAAATTTCAAAAAACACACAAATTTTAGCAATTATTAAAGCAAATGCTTACGGATATGGTGATATTCAGATTGCTGAAAGATTAATCCAAAATGGGATTAATTATTTTGCNGTAGCNGATTTTGAAGAAGGTGTTAATCTTCGTAAAAATGGAATAAAGTCNCCTATAATGATTTTATANCCTGGAATAAATAATTTGAATATAATTCTTGAGCATTGTTTAGAGCCAACAATTTACAGTAAAAATATGTTAGATGAAATTATTAAAATTTCAAAATCCAAAATCAAAATCCATATTAAGGTTGATACNGGAATGAATCGTTATGGAATTAAGGAGAATGAATTACTTACAGTAATTAGTAAANTAAAAGAAGAAAAAAATATTATTCTCGGATCTATTTTTTCTCATATGTCATCAAATAAAACTGAACACCAAGACTTCTCTATTCAACAAATGAGTTGTTTTAATCGTATCAAAAAACTTCTCACAGATAATTTAGATTACAAAATTGATACCCATATTTTAAGTTCTTTTGGGGCCCTTAACTTCCCTGATCATTCTGATACAATTGTAAGAATTGGATTTGGTCTATATAACGGAATTTTTAAAAAGACCTGTAGTCAAATAGGCGAATTATCAACGCAAATAGCTCAGATTAAATGCATTAAACCCAATGAGTCAGTTGGATACAATTTAGGCTTCGTGTCTACTAAAGAAATGAAAATAGCAATTTTACCAATTGGTTATGCAGATGGCTTGCAGCGGTCTTGGGGTAATGGTAAATTAAGGTTTTTATATAATAAAACTTTTGTGCCTGTAATTGGCCAGATCTCTATGGATAGTTGTATTGTTGATGTTACACAAATTCAAAATGCAAAAGAAGGAGATTGCCTAATTTTATTTGGCAAGAACAGATCTATCTTTGAATTATCTAAAGAATTACATACAATTCCATATGAAATTACTGCTGGCCTATCTAGAAGGATACATAGAATATTTATTTAGCTAGAACTGTCAGAATATATAATAAAGCTAAAAAAACCAAAGAAAGCCAAAGTGTTATATATAAATAGGTAATCATTAATAAATAGAGCAAATAATAAAAGCAAAGGAAAAATAATTTTCAAAACTTTTTCTCTATTATTTATATATTTTTTTATCATTGAATAAAATATATTTACTAACAATAGTAAACCAATAATACCGCCCTCTTTTAAAATAAATAAATAGTAGTTATGTGGGTTTAAAGAAATAGATGTTTGTTTTTTTAAATCATTAACTGAACCTAAGCCATGCCCTAAAATTTTATGATTTGATATTTCTTGTACATAATTTTTCCATAAATATATTCGTTTTCCAATACTAGTTTTTTTATGGTTATTAGAATTCTTAACATGATTTAACCAAATAGGTTCACCATCTTTATTTTTTTCATTTAATATTCTTTCCTCCCAAAATTCAATGGATTTTTTAGAAGGGTCTTTTTTAGCCATATACATTGCGTGTCGATATATTTTTTCTTCAATTGAAACCCCATAAATAATATCGTTTAATTCTGTTATAGTGTTAGAAAATCTTGTTGATAATGATTCTGAAAAAATAAAACTTAGTATTAAGATTAAAAGAGTAAAAAACGTAATTATCAATAAATTTTTATTCCAGGAATATTTCAAATACATAAATAGGGGAAATAGTATTAGAAAGCAAATTATTCCTGTACGACCATATGAGTTTAATAAAAAAGTTATAAAAATCATTATTAAAGCGCATAATTTATAATTTATTTTATTTCTCTTTATCATTTCATTAAGAACTAAAAAGATGCCAAAACAGAAAAATATTGAGAGATCAGAATGATCTATAAAACCTTGCAAATAAAACTTATCATTATAATGACCTGTTTTAAATAAAAAATTTTGATATGGAAAAATATAGTTAATAAAGCTGAACAGCACTGTGGTTAGTAGTCCTAGAATAAATGCATTTTTAGCTCTTTTTTTAATTTTATTTTCAAAATTAAATAAGAACAAAAATGGACATATTAAAAGAAGCCAGATTTTGTTTAATTCATAAATAAAACTAGAGTTTAAATCAATAATATCATTGAATTTTTTAAACCATAAACTACTTATAATTATAAATAAAAAAAATAATATTATTTCTTTAGAAATGTCTTGTTTAAGAACTTTTTTAATTCTTGTTATTTTGTCCTTTGAAAAAAAAAAATAATAAAAATAAAAGAAAAATAATTATCGAAGATATGCTAGGTGAAATTGGTAAAAAAAAGCCAAAAAGAATAAATAGAAAGCTTGAAGTTTTTAAGTTGTTAAAAAAATTAGATAAAATTTTTTTCATCATCTTTTTCAAGATTAATTTGGATTTAGTATTTCATTATATTTTTCTAAATCTGAAAGTAATTTTAATGTTTCAATTAATGTTTTATCATATTTTAACATTGCTTCAACTCTACCTTTATTATAGTGCTGTCTTGTAACTAAGTCATCTAAAATTAAAACACTAATTTCTTTTTTAAACTTAAAAATATCTTCTTTTTTTATGTCCCTTAACATTTCTTCAAATTTCAAAAATTCATTTTCAAGTTTTGTGTTATAATTTTCGGTATTAAGAACTTCTTTTAATATTTCTAATTGTCTTTCAGATTCTGTCTCAAACTCAAATTCACTATTTTCTAGAAAAGAAACAAATTCAGAATAAATGTCATCAGAAATTTGGAATTCAAAAGTGCTATTTATTGTATCCATTTTAGGAAAGTAATTATTTCCAAATTCAAAAACTAATCTTTTTCTTGCAATATCATATAAGATGGCTGGAATAGAATCATCATTTATTTTTATATCAGGCTCAACCCCACCCCCGTCAAAAACAGATCTTCCATTTTTAGTTTTAAATTCAGTTTTTAAAGAATCAGGAACTGTTTCGTTTTCTTCTCCAGAGTAATTTATTTTTTGAATACATCTTCCTGACGGAGTGTAATATTTTGCGACGGTCACTTTAAGTTGAGAATTATAATCTAGTTTTCTAGTTTGTTGAACTAGACCTTTTCCAAAAGTTTTATAGCCAACTACTACTCCTCTGTCTAAATCTTGAATGGTTCCGGCTACTATCTCAGATGCAGATGCGGAACCTTGATCAACTAAAATAATAACAGGCTTTTCTGTATCATAAGCTTCTTTTCTTGTTTTGTAGACTTTGTTCCAGTCATTGTTTCTACCTTTTGTTGAAACAACTGTTTCATTTTTCGAAATAAATAAGTTACACAAATCAACAGATTCATTTAGTAATCCCCCTGGATTTCCTCTCAAATCTAGGATTATATTATCAAACTCTTCTTTATTTTCTAAATCAATAAGTGCTTTTTTCACTTCCTCTGCACACCCCCTAGTGAACCTACTTAGTTTTACATATGCGCATTTATTTTCGCTATTTTTAATTTCATCTTCTAAAAAATAATCTAGGTTAATAATTCCATAATAAGGTACACTTGAAATAGTAATTTTTTCTCTTGTAATTTCTATTGGTAATACAATTTCAGATATTTCTTCGTTGGAGTAAGATTTTCTTTTAATTGTTAATTCAACTTTTGTTCCAGGTTCTCCCTTCAGCAAATTACTTACGTCTTCTACGCTTTTGTCAATTATTGAGGTTTCACCAATAGTTATTATTTTATCTCCTATTTTTAATCCAGAATTATCTGCAGGGAAATTTTTATATGGTTCAGCTATGTAAATATCATTATCATGCTTTGTTATTAGTGAACCTATTCCGCCATATTGACCTGTTGTTTGAAATCTAAAATCCTCAATATCTGATTCAGGAATAAAAGTGGTATATGGATCAAGTGTCTTTAGCATTGATTTTATTGCCTCTTCCATTAATTCTCCTGGTTTTGTGTCATCTACATAGTATAAATTTATCTCTTTAAAGACGCCGTTAAATATTTCTAGCCCTTTACTGACTTCAAAATAGTTAGGTTGAGCCTTTAATTTGGCAAAAGAAGAGGATATTGTAATTAATATTAATATTAAATATTTCATTATATTTTTGTTTAAGGTACTGGGTCGTGCCCTGATTTTCCGTATGGATGACAGGATAAAATTCTCTTGATTGAGAATTTTAGACCTTTAAATAATCCATGTTTTCTCAATGCTTCTATGGAATAATTTGAACAACTTGGATGATATCTACAGTTTTGACCAATTAGAGGGGAAATTGTAAGCTGATATAATCTTATTAATTTGGTGATTATAAACACAAAAATTTTCATTGTTCAATTTTTCTAGTAAAAGTTAATATTTCTTTCTCTAATTTAACGTATTTTATTTTACAATTTTTATTGAAAACGACAATAAACATTGTTTTAGTATATAACTTATTTAATATCTGATTATTATTACAAATTACTTCTCGAATTATTCGTTTTAAATAATTTCTAGTCACAGCAAGTTTAATTTTTTTTTTTGGAACAGATATTAAAAATTCTAAATCTGAACCTAAATTATCATTTTTTAAGAAGTAAAACTTTAGGCTTTTTGTTTTATAAAACTTACCATTTACTAATATATCTCTAATTTTCTTTCTATTTCGAATAGATTTAATTTCAGGTTTTTTCCCATACATTTTACAAAAGGATTATTTTTTTGTGTTTTGTATGAATTCTTTTAATGCGCTAATCATTGATAAATGTTTTTCAGTTGGAACTTTTAGGTCCACATTTAAGTTTAATTTTTCGGCCATCTTATTTGTAGTTTCCCCAAATACTGCAATTTTAATTTTATTTTGCTCAAAGTCTGGAAAATTAAATAGCAATGATTCTAGCCCTATTGGACTGAAAAACACTAGCATGTCGTATGGAAGAGTTTTTTTGTTTAATTTTTTAGGAATAGTTTTGAAAAAAATCCCTCTAGTGTAATTTATATCTGTATCATCTAGAAGAGTTGTAAATTTAGAATTAATTTTTTCTGCTCCTGGAAATAGAAATTTTTCGTTTTCATGTTTTTTCATAATTTCCACTAAATCAGAGAATGTTTTTGAAGCAACATATATTTTTCTTTTTCTATAGGTTGTATACTTCTGTAAATAAAATGAGACAGCTTCAGAAACACAAAAATACTTCATAGTATTTGGTATAGTAATTCTCATTTGTTCACAAATTCTAAAAAAATGGTCTATTGCCAATCTACTATTAAAAATAATTGCAGTGAATGACATTATATTTATTTTCTGTAGTCGAATATCTCTAACAGAAAGACCCTCAATTTCGATGAATGGCTGGAGCTTTACTTTTATTTTAAATTTTTTCTCTAATTCACTGTACGGACTTATCCTGTCAGTTGGTTCAGGTTGAGATACCAAAATTTTTTTTATTAAAAAAGGTTTTTTTGTAGCCATTTTTTAACTAAATATTTTATATAATGCGATTAAGGGTATTAAATCTATGATGCAAAGGTATAAAATTATGTTGAATAATGACAAATGTTTTAGATGATTGAACTTTTTGATTTGAAAGTATTTTACCATTATGAGAAAAAAGTAAAATATTAAACCTAAAATAACTTTAAATTCAACCTCTAAAAACTTAATGTAGTTTATCGAAAATAATAATGGAAACCATATCATGCAAACTAAAAACTCAAAATCAATAGTAATTAGAATTAATTTTTTAAAAATATTCAAGTTTTTTTTTAGGAAAGCAATAAATAGAAGTATAATTTTTTTACTTATTATAATGACCGTAAATTTCAAAATAATTTTTACAAACATTTCTAATTCTTGATTTTCTAGCATTAAACTTATCCAAGCTGAAATTGTAATAATAGAGCAAATCAAAAACAGTAATCTAATATATGTAAGCTGTAAATTTCTTTTTATATAAAGAGAGTAATAGTCATTTTGAACCATTGACTTTGTCAAAAGAAGCATTTTGTTTTTGTCAATAAAAAATAATGAACCTATAATACTTAATATTATCATAAGTATTATTGAATATATATCCGTATTTAAATAACTAAAAAGTATAATTTTTATATTATTTTTTATGTAAATTTAATAAAAATCAAATGTTAAAAATTATTAATATATCAATAAAATATGTCGCAATTTAAACCAAATCTTGATTATTATTTAGTGGACGATTTACTTAGTGATGAACACAAACTAATAAGATCATCAATTAGGGAATTTGTTAAAAGAGAAGTTAACCCCATAATTGAAAAGTCAGCACAGGATGCTACATTTCCTAACCATTTAATTTCTAAATTAGCTTCTGCAGGATGTTTTGGNCCATATATTCCTGAGAAATATGGGGGCGCTGGTCTAGATCAAATTTCGTATGGATTGATTATGCAAGAACTTGAGCGAGGTGATTCTGGAATTAGATCAACAGCTTCAGTTCAGTCTTCANTAGTAATGTTTCCAATTTACAAGTATGGCTCTGAAAATCAACGAATAAAATATTTACCAAAATTAGCAAAAGGTCAATTAATGGGATGCTTTGGGCTTACGGAACCTAATCACGGTTCAGATCCTGGATCTATGGAGACAAATGTTAAGGATATGGGAGACCACTTCTTACTAAATGGATCTAAATTATGGATTTCTAATTCTCCGTTTGCTGATATTGCTATAGTTTGGGCTAAAAATGAAAAAGGAAGAATTCAGGGNTTTATTGTNGAGACAAACCTACCAGGTGTTTCTACGCCAGANACACATAATAAATGGTCTTTACGNGCTTCTTCCACAGGAGAACTAGTTTTCGATAATGTAAAATTATCAAAAGACTCTATACTTCCTAACAAGGATGGTTTAGGAGCACCACTAGGTTGTTTAGATAGNGCGCGGTATGGAATTGCTTGGGGAACTATTGGNGCAGCTATTGATTGCTATGAAACAGCATTATTATATTCCTTGGAGAGAAANCAATTTGGAAAACCAATTGCATCTTTTCAGCTTCAACAAAAAAAGCTAGCGGAAATGATAACGGAAATTACTAAAGCGCAATTGTTATGTTGGAGATTAGGAAATTTAAAAAATAATAATAAAGCTAGCACTGCTCATATTTCACTTGCTAAAAGAAATAATGTTGAGATGGCATTAAACATAGCTAGGGAATCAAGACAAGTTTTGGGCGCCATGGGTATTTCAGGGGAATATCCAATTATGAGGCACATGATGAATTTAGAGTCAGTCATTACATATGAGGGAACTCATGATATTCATTTGTTAATTACTGGTAAGGANATCACGGGAATTCCCGCATTCTAAAATCAGATTTTAATTTTATGCNTCACAGCTTGCGCAATCCTTTTTTTGCTTAAATTTTTGAGCAGCGTTCATACTATGTTGATAGTATAGTGANTTTAATCCTAGCTTCCAGGCTGTAATATATAGTTTATTTATTTCTTTTACCGACATGTCAGGATGAACCATTAGATTAACTGATTGCCCTTGATCAATGTGGTTTTGTCTATTTGCTGCTTGGTAAATTATATCCATTTGATCAATTTCTGAATAAGTCTTGAATACATTTTTTTCATCTTGTGATAAAAAATCTAAATGTTGTACTGAGCCATCNCGATCTCTAATACTTTTCCANGTATCTTTGTTATTTTGGCCTTTTCTCTCTAGTAATGAAATCAGAAAAGGGTTTTTTATTGTTGTTTTTGTTTTTGCTATATCTTTTACATAAATATTTGACCAAATTGGTTCTATTCCTTGGGANACTTGACCTAAAATAAATGCAGATGATGTTGTTGGTGCAATTGCATTTAACGTTGTATTCCGCCTGCCTGTTCCTTTTANNACTTCTGGCTCNCCAAATAATTGAGCTAAATCTTCAGATGCNGAATATGATTTTTCTTTGATTAGTTTAAATATCTTTGAATTAAGATTAAATGCTTCTTGACTATTAAATGCTAACATCTTAGATTGAAGTAGTGAATGCCANCCAAGTACACCCANCCCTAGAGCTCTGTGTTGTTTAGCNAAGCTATATGCTCTTTCCATGAAAAGAAATGTTTGTGCGTCATCTAAATCTTCTGACTTTTGGTACGCTTCAAGCTTTTCAACAAATTCGGAAATTACCGCATCTAAAAAGAAGACCATTGTCTCAATTGCATCTGTATCTTTCCATTTTTCGTAATGAAGTACGTTAATAGAAGATAAACAGCATACAAATGACCATTTATCATTTGTTGGAAGCATTATTTCAGTACATAAATTGCTAGCGTTAATGCTATATTTATTTTTTTTGTATACTTCAGGAGCTCCATTGTTAGCNTTATCTTTAAAAAATATATATGGGTACCCAATTTCTCCTCTTCTTTGCAGAACTTTTGCCCATGTGTTTCTTTTTTCNATATCTCCATCAATCATTTCTTTCATCCATTCGTTTGTTACTGAAACACCGTGTGTTAGTTCCTGAATTGGGTTACCTTCGGTCCCGATATTTAAAAACTCTAAAATATCTTTGTGTTCAATTGGTAAGTATGGTGAGAATCGACCTCTTCTGACCGAACCTTGGCTAACAACATCTACCATTGTTTCAAAAAGTTGCATGATATGAACGGCTCCGGATGCATTTCCATTATTTTTTACTGAAGCACCTCTATGGCGGATGTTTCCAAAGTATCCAGAAGTTCCTCCNCCAAGTTTTGACATCATCCCAACTTCGGATTGAGTNTATAATATATTACCCATATCATCAGCTATATTTGACCCAAAACAGCTAATGGGAAGACCTCTTTTCTTTCCAAAATTAGACCANACAGGNGATGATAGTGAGTAAAAGCCCTCTGACATATAGTTGTAAAATTTATCACTATAGCCTTTAATNCCAAGAATTTCTTCAGCTCTGTTGGCAATCTCTCTTATCCTTTTTTCTGGNGTAGTCCCTTTTGGCACATAACCTGCAGCAAGAAAATTTCTACTGTGTTCAGTAAGCCAATTAAAACCTCCTTTAGTTTTATTTTGTTTATTCATTGANTTTTGACGTGCCTTTAAAATAGCATCTCTATTTTTTGATCTTTCATCCTGGTCTATTTGTNTTTCGACTTTATTTAGATCTTTTTCTACTTTGTTCATAATTAAAATAAATCGTGTCCGGTTATACTTTGAGTTCTTTTACTATAGTTTATTGATCGTTTAACAAAAAAATCTCCGTGTTTTGTTCCAATAATTTCATCATTAAACCATTCTGTNTNTTCTAAAAGTTTTTCATCGGTATGAAAAACNTTGCTAACNCCTATGCTTTCAAGAGATCGATTGAATCTATCTTTTATAAATTCTTTAATTTGAGCTTTGGGCAAGAANTCTATTTCACCTTTTTCAAAAATCCAATCAATAATAGCACTTTCTGCTTCAAATGCATTNGTGCACATTTCTTGAATTCTATTTTCATAAACTAAGTCAAACCATTCAGGGTTCTCTTTTTTAATTATTTTAATCAAATCTATACCAAAGTCCCCNTGAATCTGCTCTTCTTTTGATGTTGCTTCGACAACATTTGAAATTCCTTTAAGCATATTTTTATGTTTATTAAAAGCCATAATAATNAGAAATTGTGAAAATAATGAAACGTGTTCTATAAAAAGAGAGAACAATAAAACAGATTCTGTNTATTCTCTTTCATTTTCACTTTTTGAGCTTATTAGCGCACTTTCTAAATATCGAACTCTTTTCATAATTACAGGGTTCTTTTTTAAATTTTTGAACTCTGTGTTTAAACCTAAAATTTCCAGTAGGTGTGAATANGCATCNGTGTGTCTAACTTCNCTCTCAGCAAATGTTGACCCTACGGCACCAATTTCAGGTTTTGGGATNTTATGATAAATGTCACCCCAAAAACTTTTTACAGCAACCTCAATTTGTGATATAGCAAGCATAGCATTTTTAATTGCACTTTTCTCAACTTCAGAAAGGTGGGTTTTGAAATCTTGAATATCGCTTGTAAAATTAAATTCGGTATGTATCCAATATGAATGTCTAATTGCTGGCACGTATTCGTACAGCTCTGGGTATTCATANGGTTTTANTGTAATTCGTCTTTCAAATATATTTCTTTCNCGTTTTTTTGTTTGTATATTTCTATATAAGATATATGCTTTTGCTACATCAAAAAACTCGCTTTGCATAAGACTTTTTTCAACGAGATCCTGAATNTCCTCAACGTTTGGNACGTAGTGAGGAATATCAGTTTTTCTTTCAATTAATTTANTGTAAACGTTTTCTGCAATTTTTTCAGCATCTTTTAACTCNCCCTCTTTTACNGATATCATCGCTTTTAGAATAGCGTCTGTAATTTTTTCAATCTCAAAGGGTCTTTTTGNGTGGTTTCTTTTATAAATTTCTTCAATTTGCATAGTTCGGTTCTTTAAGTGCTTAATAACTAATTTACAATTAAACACAATTTGTAATTCATACTGTGTNGTTGTCTTTTCAACAATATTTGTTAACAAACAAATTAGAGTATGTATTAAATAAAAATCGGGTAAACCCTNTAGTGTGTAATTATCAAATCAGACTACCTCATTGGAGGGGGGGGATTGATAAAACAACAGCAACAAATATTTAATTTAAAATTAAAAAGTCCAATAATGAAAAAAAAAAATTACAACTTACTTATCAACAATCGTTAATTTCTTTAATGCTTTTGGTCGAGAAAAATACCTTTTTTTTAATTTTTTAATTGTTGAAAAACAATAAAATTATTTTTCCACAATTTTTGTTAAAAGATTGTACCAATCTGTTCCGAATTTTCGGATCAAGGCATTTTTTAAAAATTTATATATAGGGATTTTTAGTTTTAATCCTTTTTGGCAGCCAGAATGACATATACTCCATTTATGATATTTTATTTTTTCAAATCCATTTTTTAATTTATGAACTCTTATTGGATATAATTCACATGAAATAGGTTTTTTAAAATTTGTTTTTTTGTCTCTATATGCTTGCTCAAAACCACACTTAATTATTCCCCTCTCATCCTTTATNGAGAAAGCACACTCTCTNCCATTTACTAGAGGGGTTTCAAATCCACCGTCATCTCCAACAATAAAAAAACCTTGTTTTTTTATTTCATTTAAATTTTTTTTTGGNAAATATTTTTTAACGTAATTAAAANTATTCTCAATTTCTTTAATTTCTTCTTTTTCTAATGGAGCTCCTCCATCCCCTTCAACGCAGCAGGCTCCTTTACATGAAATCANGTCACATGAAAAGTGATTTGAAATAATATCTTTTTCAATAACTGTTTTTTTTATCACAATCATATTTATATAATAAATTTTATCATTGATAAGTTAATAATTCTTTTTTCATTAATTTTGAATATGTCTAATAATTCTACTGATTTAAAAAAAATTATTTCTCATTGCAAAGAGTATGGGTATGTTTTTCCATCTAGTGAAATATATGATGGTCTTTCAGCTTGTTATGATTATGGACCCTTTGGTGTTGAATTGAAAAATAATATAAAAGATTATTGGTGGAGATCAATGGTTAGGTTAAGATTAGATGTAGTTGGGCTGGATTCTTCCATTTTTATGCACCCAGATATTTGGAAGGCCTCAGGGCACGTTGATGCATTTAATGACCCCCTTATTGACAACAAGGATTCTAAAAAAAGATATAGAGCCGATCAAATAGTAGAAAATTATATTGATAAAATAGTAGCAAAAGTTGATAAAGAAATAAAAAAAGCTGAAAAGAGATTTGGTGACAATTTTAATAAAAATCAGTTTATAAAAACTTCTGATCGAGTTCAACAAAATTTAAAAAAAATTAATGAAACTAAAGAGCTCCTCAATAAGTATTTAGCAGATGAGGATTTTCGTTCACTCAAAAAGTTAATTGAAGATATTGGTGTAGTCTGCCCTGTTTCTGGCACAAGTAATTGGACAGATATTCGAAAGTTTAATTTAATGTTTTCCACAAAAATAGGCTCTGTTGCAGATCAGGCAAGTCAATTATATCTTAGACCTGAAACGGCTCAGGGTATTTTTGTTAATTTTTTAAGCGTTCAGAAAACCGCAAGGATGAAAATTCCTTTTGGAATTGCGCAAATTGGCAAGTCATTTCGTAATGAAATTATAGCTAGGCAATTTATTTTTAGAATGAGAGAATTTGAGCAAATGGAAATGCAATTTTTTGTTAAACCAGGACAAGAGATGAGTTGGTTTGATTATTGGAAAGCCGAAAGAAAAAAGTGGCATAACACTATAGGATTTAATGATGACGTTTTAAAATTTCATGACCATGAGAATTTAGCTCATTATGCCAACGCAGCCACTGATATTGAATTTAAATTCCCATTCGGATTTAAAGAGCTTGAGGGCATCCATTCAAGAACAGATTTTGATCTGCGAAGTCATGAACGACACACAAATAAAAAGTTACAATATTTTGACTCAGAAATTAATGATCATTACACACCATACGTTGTTGAAACTTCTATAGGTTTAGATAGAATGTTTTTAGCAGTATTATGTAACTCATACAAAGAAGAGCCTATAAAAGATGGTATAAGAACAGTCTTAAATCTCCCACCTATTTTAGCCCCATTCAAAATAGCAATACTCCCGCTCGTTAAAAAAGACAATTTGCCAGATAAATCAAAAGAAATTTATAATAAATTAAAAAGTAATTTCAGTTGCTATTATGAAGAGAAGGATTCTATAGGAAAAAGATACAGAAGACAAGATGCACTAGGCACTCCTTTTTGTGTCACTATTGATCATGAGACTTTAGATAACGATACCGTCACTTTAAGATATAGGGACAGTATGGATCAGGTAAGAATATCTATAGATGAATTGATTATAACAATAAATAATAAATTAACTATTTAATTGATATTCTTAAACATAAAAAAAAGCCTTTCATATGAAAGGCTTTTTTTATTTATAGTACAAATATTTTTACTTGTCATGCCATTGAGTGAATACATGTTTTTTAAGTAACATGAAGAATATATATAAACATACAATTGTAACAAAGCCAAAAGTGATCATCTCATCTCTATCTGAAAAGCCAACGGCAAACATTGCGGAAAGACCGCCTGCCACTGCAAATATAAGTAAAGGAGTTAAGATACTTAATGCGATTTTATATAGGTATAGATAAACTTCTT
>NHFO01000043.1 GCA_002170235.1 Flavobacteriales bacterium TMED113 | reverse complement strand
TTGCTAACCATCGAAGTATATCATTTTTAAATTGACCCAAAAATGACGTTCCCTTCTCATCAATTTCTTGTTCTTTCAAAAAATTAGAGTCCATTTCATCTATATTCCTTAAAACAAGACCAACAGCAGTAGCATATATTGGGCTAGAGAGTTCTTCAGGGGATCCGGAAGAAAGGTGCTCATCAGAATAACCTATTCGAGCAGACATTCCTGTTATAAATTCAGTTAATTGTTTTATATGCTTTAGTTTTGAACCTCCGCCTGTAAGAACAATACCCCCAATTAATTTATTTTTTTCACTCTGGTCGCTATAAATTCTAATCTCTCTATTAATATCTTTTAATATTTCTTCTAACCTAGCTTTTATAATTTTAGATAAATTTTTAATTGAAATTTCCTTAGGGTCCCTTCCTCTTAAACCGGGTATTGACACAATTTCGTTTTCACTACTTTCTGTGGGAAGAGCAGACCCAAACTTAATTTTAAGTTGTTCTGCTTGTTTTTCAATAATTGAACAACCCTCTTTTATATCTGAAGTTATTATATTTCCTCCAAAAGGTATAACTGCCGTATGTCTAATTCTACCATCTTTAAATATTGCTAAATCTGTTGTACCTCCCCCAATATCAACTAATACTACACCAGCATCTTTTTCTTCCTGACTTAGTACTGCACTTGAAGAGGCTAGTGGCTCTAGGTTAATGGATGAAATATTTAAATCAGCATCTACTACGCATCTTTGTATATTTCTTATTGCGGCAGTTTGTCCTGCTACCACATGAAAGTTTGCCTCCAATTTACTTCCACACATACCAATAGGTTCTAAAATATTTGCCTGTTGATCTATCTTATATTCTTGAGGAATAATATGCAAAATGTCTTCACCTGGCTCTAATCTAAGTCTAGATACATTTTGTTCCAATTTTTTTAAATCTGACTCATCAATTGTTTTTTCCTCATCATCTCGATTAATATAATCTATATGTTGTAAGCTTCTTATATGTTGACCTGCAATACCTACCGAAACATTTTGAATATCAATATTTGCATCTTCTTTTGCGATTTTAACTGCATGCTTTATTGATTCTATGGTTTGTACAATATTTACTACTACCCCTCTTTTCACACCAATTGACTGCGCTTTTCCATAACCTAATATTTTTAATTTTCCATATTCATTTTTTGAGCCAACTAAACACACTATTTTAGTTGTACCAATATCTAATCCAACGAAAAAATCTTTTTTTATTAACTGCGAATTTTCTTTTTGTTCTTCTTCTACCATCTTAATTAGATTTATCTATTTTTTTACATATTATTTGATCATTATAATTAACATTAATTGATTTTATTTTAATATTACCATCTTGATCAATTATAGTTGAACTTTTTAAAATATCTGAGTAAAAAGTTTTTATTTTGATAAACTTATCTAACATACTTAACGTATCACCAAAAATTATTTTAACATCTAAGAATCTAGGATAAAAAATATAACCTAAATCTTTTTTATAATGAANNCCTTTAATTAAACCATTCATAAATGAATCTTTATATATATAATCACTTAATTCACAAATTTCATTAAACTTCTCATCAGGTATGTCTCCACTAAAAAATAAAACATCTGANTAATTAATGCTACTTGCAAATATTTTATCACCATCTTTATTTAAATAAAATGATGAACCAACCCTTAAAAAAGGATTATTTTGATCAATCANTATATTTAATTCCTCTCCCTGTAAATATACTTCGGCATTATAAACATAATTTATATTGGTAAGAGAATCTTCTAACAATTTCATGTTTATATCACTTTCTGATTGAAGATGTTTGGACAATAAAGAGTAATCATTAATAAGANTAAGAGAGTCAATATATTTTCTTTCTCCATCAGTATTTATGCTTAAATTAATTTTAGAAACTTTAGCTAAGTCTGGCACTAAAAGAGCAGTCATAAAAAAACTAGCTACCAAGAAAAATTTAATTATATGTATTTTAAATAAGCTCATGAAAAACTACTTTTTAAATCCGGAATGATAGAGTTTACATCTCCTGCTCCTACTATCAAAATTAACTCACAACCTAAATNACTTAAGTAATTAGATATCTCTTTTTTATCNAGGATAATTTTATCTTTTAATTCAATAATTGAAAATAAATTATTAATACTAAATCCACTTATTGGCTGTTCTCTTGCGGCATAAATATCAAGAAGAACTAACCTATCAACCTTAGATAAAATCTCTGCAAATTCATTTAAAAAATCTTTNGTCCTCGAAAATAAGTGAGGCTGAAATATTAATGTGATTTTTTTTGATGGATGTAAATCTCTNNCGCTATATATAAGAGCACTTAATTCAACTGGATGATGCGCGTAATCCTCAATTAAAGTTAAATTTTCATTATTTACATGATATTCAAATCTCCTTTCTANNCCTTTAAAGGATTTAATAGCGCTAATAATATCTTGTGATTTTATTCCTAATTCAAGTGAAACGCAAATTGCAGCTAAATAATTTTCTACATTGTGTTTAGCTATATTAAATAGATTAATATTAAATAAAAAATTATTTCCATTATATATATTATAGATGGATTCTTCTTCACTTTTTTTAAATAAAGCTATACTATAGCCTTCCTCATGATTATTTGATATTGAATATGATATCATACTACTACTTTTAAAAAACTCTATCTCCCCTGGGATTTTATTATTGACTATAATATTTTGACATTTTTCTGAAAATGCAATGTATGCGGATAACATTTCATTATAGGTTAAATATGTGTCACTATGATCTTTATCTAGAGCAGATATTAATCCTAAATAAGGTTTTAATGATAAAAAAGACCTATCATATTCATCTGCCTCAATAATCATAAATTTACTTTCTCCAATTAAAATATTACTATTATAGTTCTTTGAAAATCCTCCAATAAATGCACTGCAATCGATACCTGATTCTTTAAATATATGACATAAAATACAGCTAATAGTAGTTTTTCCATGTGTTCCAGCTATTGCAATAACATCATATTTTTCAGAAATTTCAGCAAGAAAAATAGACCTTTTTTTTATGTCAAAGTTTTTATTTGTAAAAAAAGATAATATTGGATGATCATCTTTAAAGGCTGATGAATAAACTACTAAATCTGTAAAATCATTTGATTCTACACCATCAATATATGAGCTTTCAAAATATATTTTCGCACCATCCTTAATTAAGTTTTTAGTAACTAAACTAGGTTCCCGATCATAACCTGAAATCAAATAACCATTACTCATAGACCAACGTGCCAAAGCACTCATCCCTACACCACCAATTCCTAAAAAATGAATTTTTTTCATACTCTAATATTATTTTATATTAAATCCATAATTGATTTAAAAATTATATTTTCAGCATTCTTTTTACTTAAAGCATAAGCATTGTTAGAAATATTTTGTCTATAATTTTTATTTGACATTATGTNATTTAATTTCTCCCAGAACTNAGTGCTCAATGAATTTTGATTAATTAAACATGTAGCAACTTGTCCTTCTAAGGATCTAGCGTTTTCATATTGATGATTTTCAGAAACGTAAGGAGAAGGAATTAATATTGAAGGNTTTTTNAGTAAACAAATTTCTGCAATTGCGATTGCACCTGCTCGAGAAATCACTAAATCTGATGNAGTATAAGCAAAATTCATATTATCTATAAAATCAAAAACCTTTACATTTTTAGAATGTAGATGTTTATATTTTTTATAATGACTGGCACCTGTCTGCCATATTAATTGATATCCTTGTGTTTTAATTTTTTCTAAATTTTTTAAAACTATTTTATTTATTGGNTCTGCACCTAAACTACCACCTACAACTAAAATAGTGGGGNAATTAATATTTAAATTAAAATAATTAATAGACTCATTTTTTGATGCTATTTTTTTTAATTCTTCTCGAACTGGATTTCCTGAAATAATAATGTCTTTGTTCTTAAAAAGATGATTTAAATTAGGGTAGGATACACAAACCTTATCAACGAATCTTGATANAATTTTATTTGTTATNCCTGGAAAAGAATTTTGCTCATGAATTAAAGTTGGAATTCCTAATAAGGAAGCGGAAAATACAATTGGGCCACTAACAAATCCACCTGTTCCTATAACCACATGTGGGCGATATTTAAGTATAAAATATAATGATTGGAAAAAACTTATTAAAATCTTTAATGGTAAAATAAAGTTTCTAAAAGAGAACTTTCTTTGGTATCCATCAATCCATATTGGTGAAATTTTATAGCCCGCCTTTTTAACTTTTTTCATTTCCATTTTTTTTCTTGCTCCGATAAATAAAAAATTAGCGNTACATTCTTTTTTTATGTAATCAGCAATAGCGATCGCNGGAAAAATATGTCCAGCTGTTCCTCCTCCGCTTATAATAATTCTTANTCTTTTTTTAAAATTCTTTTTCATAAATAGATGAACTAATATTTAATATTATACCNACAGATAGACANACGATCCATATAGAGCTGCCACCACGACTTAANAGTGGAAGGGTTTGTCCTGTTGTTGGTAACAAACCAAGATTTACACCCATATTTATAAATGCTTGAACAATAATTAAAGTACCTAAGCCAAGTACAACTAAATAAGGAAAATTGCTATTTATTTTTCTTGCGATAAGGATAATTCTTAAATAGAAAACAAGATATAGTAATAATATAAATACACCCATAATCATNCCATACTCTAAAATGGAAAATGTGTATATAAAATCTGAATCTGCAGCTGGCAAAAAATCACTTCCTTTACCAGCTCCTACACCAAACCAACCTGCAGATGAAATAAATTTTCGTGCTATTTCATTTTGATAATTTTCACTTTGTTCTGAATTAAAAAAACTTGAAATTCTACTCTTCCAAGTTTCAATTCTATTATTATTTGATAGAGGAAGAATTAAAAAAAGTAAAATTAAAAAAGANGCGAAACCAACTATCCAAAATTTCAATAAAANTTTTAAAGACAAATTCGAAATAAATAAAATTATTGATGATATAAAAAAAATAATCAAAGCAGTTGATGCATTAGACTTAACAGTCAAAAAAATCACTATCAAAATTGGAATGAAAATTGGAACTATAGAACTTTTAAATGTATATTTTTTATTTAACGATAAATTACGAGATAATAATAATATTAAACTAAACTTAGCTAGCTCCGAGGGTTGGAAAGTAAACCCAAAAATTGTTATCCACCTACTTGCATCAATAGGATTATTGAAGTCGTCATACACAAAAGAAGGAGTTAATATCGCCCAAAGCAACAACAAAAGTGAGGTTACAAATAAAATAAAAGAAAAGTTAGTAAAATATTTGTAGGGGATTTTAGAAGTTATTTTAATAATAATGAAACCTAAAAATAAATGTATTGAATGCATAACCAAGCTCTTGATTGAGATGGCACAGCTAAATACAAGTAAAAAGGATATAGCAAATAAGATAAAAACTATAATCCAAATTATTTTATCGCCCTTTAGATTACTAAAAAAAACCATTAACTATAAATTAAATACACATTCCTTAAATATTCTTCCTCGTTCTTGGTAGTCTTGAAACATATCAAAACTAGAACATGCTGGTGACAGTAATATAGTATGCCCAGGTTTAGATAATTTAGTAGATAAAAGCACAGCATCCTGCATTGTTTCAACATTAACAATGTTTGGAGCAATTTTTTTAAAATGTTTTTGAATTTTATCAAATGAATCACCTAAGACCAAAATATAATCTACCTTTTCTTTAACNAAGTCATTTAAAATAGAATAATCATTTCCTTTATCAATTCCCCCACATATCCAAATAATGGGACCCCTTACAGATTCTAAAGCAAAAAAAACTGAATTACAATTTGTCGCCTTAGAATCATTTATATACAATTTTTCATCTAGCTTAAGAACAGGCTCAAGTCTATGCTCAACTCCTTTAAAGTCAGATAAACATTCTCTTAAAACATCATTGTTAACTCCTAATATTTTAGCAGCAATGCCAGCCGCCATAGAATTATAAACATTATGTCTGCCTTGTAAGGCCATTTCATGTAATACCATAGTAAATAAATTTTTTTGATTAATTATTAATTGATTTTCTTCAATCCAGGCAANATTTTTTCCTGAATCTTTTGACGNTCCAAAAGGAATTAGTTTNACATCACTACATTGATGTAGCCTTCTACTTATATTTTTATCATCTGAAAAATAAATAAAAGCATTATTATCATTTTGATTAGACTGTATACGCATTTTAGCGTCATAGTACTTATTTTCATCAAACCCATAACGATCTAAATGGTCAGGTGAAAAATTTAATATNATTGATATATCAGGTTTAAATTTGTCAATATTATCTAACTGAAAGCTACTTAACTCTAATACGTAATATTGACTTTTTTTATAGGATATTTTTTCTGAAAATGAACTGGTAAAAGAATTGCCACACAATTCAACATTAAATCCAGCTCTATCTAAAATAGAGTAAATTAATTTAGATGTAGTTGTTTTACCATTNCTACCTGTAACCGCAATTATTTTGCTATCATCAATATATTTATATGCAAATTCTATTTCAGAAATTACCGGTATATTTCTAAAAGAAGCTTCTCTAAGAATATCAATATCACTAGGTATTCCTGGACTTTTTACAATATAATCTGCCCAATCTAAATTTGAAAATGAATGTTGGTATTCTTCCCAGAAAATATCATGATTTTTAAATATATTTTTATTTTCTTCTATTATTTCATTTTTATCTGAAACCCTAATGTTTAAATTTTTCTTTATTGCCAACTTACACGCACCCATGCCACTTAATCCACACCCTAATATTAAAACATTATTCATTCTATCTAATTTTTAGTGTAACAAATGCGATTATTATTAAAAAAACACATACAATCCAAAACCTCGTTGTTATTTTACTTTCATGAAGACCTTTTTTCTGAAAATGATGATGAATAGGACTCATTAGGAATATTCTCTTACCAACTCCAAATCTTTTCTTAGTGTACTTATAATAAGATACTTGTAATACAACTGACAATGTTTCAATGAAAAATATTCCACAAAAAATTGGTATCATTAATTCTTTTCTAATTGCAATTGCACAAACTGCAATAATTGCCCCTAGAGATAGNCTTCCAGTATCTCCCATAAAAATTTGAGCTGGAAATGAATTATACCATAAAAAGCCTACACATGAGCCNACAAAAGCTGCCATAAAAACAACTAATTCTTCACTATTAGGTATAAACATAATATTAAGATATCCCGCTGTTTCCACATTACTGGAAACATATGCAAATATTGCTAAACCACTTCCGATTATTGCACACGTTCCTGCGGCTAATCCATCAATACCGTCAGTCAAATTTGAGCCATTAGATACTGCGGTAATAATAAAAACTATAATGAGTAAATAAATAACAAAAGAGCCTATATCATCTAAACCAAATAATTTTGCAATATCATTATATGTAAATTCGTTGTTTTTATTAAATGGAATAGTTGTTTTTTGAAAATCATGATGAAAACCTTTTTCCCATTTTACTACAGTTTTTGAAGCATCAAAATCATTCTGATTATATTCGACATAAATCTTTTGATTTAATTCATAGGTAACAATATCATTATTAAAATATAGTATTCCAGCAACTAAACATCCTAGAAAAAATTGACCGAAAATTTTAAACCTTGCAGCTAATCCCTTTTTATTATTTTTGAATACTTTTATATAGTCATCAAGAAAGCCAATTAGACCCATCCAAATTGATGTAATTATCATTAATTGGACATATATATTAGATAAATCACACAATAATAAAGTTGGTATTAGAATTCCTAATAATATTATTAGNCCACCCATTGTTGGGGTCCCCTTTTTTTGTGATTGGTTGTGTAAGCCTAATTCTCTAATATCTTCACCTACTGACTTTTTTCTTAATAATTTGATTATATATTTTCCAAAATAATTAGTAACTAATAATGAAATAATTATAGCTAANGCGGCTTTAAAGGAAATAAAACTAAATAATCTTTCAATAGTGTTTGAAGATTTATCGCTAATTAATAATTGAATAATATTTTCTAACATATTATTTTAAAATTTTGGTTAATAACTTTAAATCATTAAAAGGTTTTCTTTTGCCTTCAATTTCTTGATAATCTTCATGCCCTTTACCTAATATTAGTATAATATCATCGCTAATGGCAATACTGGANGCTTGTAATATTGCTTCATNTCTATCATNTATACATAATAATTTTCTATTGGAATCTTCTTTTATATCGGATTTCATGTCGAAAATTATTTTTTCTATTTTTTCATACCTCGGATTATCTGAAGTAAAAATTGATGTATCACTGTTCAAATATGCTATTTTACCCATAATAGGACGCTTTCCTATATCTCTGTTACCCCCACATCCAAGTACAGATATAATTTTCTGATTTTTTTTTCTTAATGATTTTATGGTATCAAATATTTTCACTAAAGCATCAGGAGAATGTGCATAATCTATTATACCTATTTTGCCACTTGAGCCGTTTATAATATTAAATCGTCCAGGAACTTTTTCAAGATTTTTTATATGTAAATGTATTGAGCGATTAGTTAATTCTTTAGCAACTGAAAAAACTGCTAATAAATTGTAAACATTAAACTGACCCGCAATTTTGGTGTCTATAAAAAATTCATTGATTTTCATTTTAATACCATTTAAAGTGGAGCTAATTACTTTACCTAAATAGTCAGATTTATTATTCAAACCATAAAATATTTTTTTGGAAACACAATCATTTATCATTAACTCATGAAATTTATCATCTTTATTAACTATTGATATAGAGTTTTCTGAAAGAGAATCAAAAAATTTCTTTTTTGTTAAAACATAATCATTAAAATCTTTATGATAATCTAGATGATCTCGTGAGAGATTTGAAAAAACTCCACAATCAAAATTTAAACCATTTATTCTTTTTTGAGATATACCATGAGAACTTACTTCCATAAAACAAAACTTGCAATTTCTTTCAACCATCATATTCAGTAACGAATTAATTTCAAAAGGATCTGGTGTAGTTAATTTAGAATCAAAGTGCTCTTGATCTACAATATTCTCTATAGTGGAAATTAATCCCGATTTAATATTTAAGGATGTAAATAAATTATATAATAAAGTTGCTATACTAGTTTTACCATTTGTTCCAGTTACACCTATAAGTTTAATTTTTTGTGAGGGTTTGTTGAAAAAATTAGATGAACATACAGCCAAAGATTCTCTTGTGTCTTCTACTACGACATAAGTTATATTTTCATTAATTTCATTTGGAATATTTTCACATAATATTGCAGATGCCCCTAATTTTATTGCATCATTAATATAACTATGACCATCTAAATTATTTCCTTTGATTGCTACAAAAAGACAGTTTTTAGAAACTGAATTAGTATTCAATGAAATTTTACTAATAGATTTATTAGTGCAGCCTTTTAGTTTTGTAACTACTATATTGTGCAATATGTCTTTTAAATATTTCATATTATTTTACAGATAAAAAAATTGTATTTATTTCATCTTTAACACTAAAATCTTGTTTTATTACCCTTCCATTGAAACCTGAATTTATCTCTACATTATAGCCTTCTTTCTCTAAAACATACAACGCATCACCCAATTGCATACCCTCTACATTAGGATAGTTATTTTGGTAAATAGAATTTAAATATGGTTGAGAAATTGAATCAAATTTTACATTAACATATTTATGTGAGTTGTATGTAAAAAAGTCAATATCTAAAACATCACTCATATCAATCAATTGTGAGTTTTTAGCGAAAAAATTTGTTTTTGAAAAATTAACATTGACACTATCTTCAATAAATAAAGATGGTGGATAATAATATTCTTCTATTAAATCTTTAACAACAGGCACTGCTACCTTGGAAGCATAATATTCATTTTTTGGATCATCAATTAGAACATATACAGAATACTCAGGACTTTGCGAAGGAAAAAATCCAGCAAATGATGCTTGGTACCAAATTAAAGAATCTATAGGTTGAGAATAATTAACCTTAGTTGTTCCTGTTTTACCTGATATAGCAATTGGTAAATTTGATAAAATATTAGCTGTCCCATGAGTAACTACAGATCTCAATAAAGATTTTGCTTGATTTATTGTCTTTTGAGAACATATCAAAGATTCATTCTGATCATTGGGTATTAAATTTATAAGATTATTGTTTTCAATATAATGAGTTACTATTTTTGGTGTAACTCTAATACCATTATTAGCAATAGAATTATAAAAAGTTAGTATTTGAATGGGTGAAAAACCCATCTCATAACCATAAGCTAAAGACACCAAACTACCTGGCCTTAAATTTGATGCATCTTTGTATAAAACAGGCATATGCTCTCCATCCAAATCAATATTACTTTTTTCGCCTAATTTTAATTCATGAAGACCATCTAAAAATTGTTGAGCATTTAAATTATAATTATCAAAAATCAACTTACAAATTGCAATATTTGAAGATTCCGCAAAGGCCGTTTCTAAATTAACTAACCCTAATTTTTTTGAGTCATGTACTCTTTTTTTAACTCCAGGAAATTTATGTATTGATTCATTTAATTTTGACTCATTACCTAAAGCATTAATTGTATCATTTTTATCACCCAATTGCTCAAAATAGACCATATATGATGCTAACTTAAAAGTTGAGCCAGGTTCTATTTTTACTGAAGGTCTATCTTTAAATTTTTTTGGACCTCTCACTGCATAGTTAAAACTTTCTATATATTGACCATCAATATCCCTTTCAAGATTAACAACTGCCATCATGTTTCCTGTAGAAACTTCCATAACCATAAGTATTCCATATCTAGCATCATTTTTAATTAAATGACGCTGAAGTATACTATGAGCTTTCTTTTGTAACTCAAGGTTAATCGTTGTAACTATATCCTTTCCCTCTTCGGGCTTGATGGAGTTTTTACTAAATAAATTTTTATCTATATTACCTTTTATTTTTTTAGTTAATTGAAAACCTTCTTGTCCTCTCAATAAATAATCATAATATTTTTCTATACCATGCTTTGGTTTAATTCTGTTTCCAAATCCTAAGAAAATAGAGTCTTTTTTAATTTTATATACATTTCCTAAAACAACCCTGGCTAAATCTCCATGTAACAATACTCTACTTGAAGAGGTTTTTTCTTCAATATATCCCCCAGGAATCTTTCCATCTTCAAAAAATGGAAAGGTCTTTATTTTATTTAGTTCTGAGAATGAAATGTTTTTTAAAATATTAACATACTTTCTATTTTTTTGTTTTGCATTATTAATTTTATTTATAATGCTTTCAGAATCAATTTGCTCAGGAAAATATTTTTGTAAACTATCAGCAAGTGAATGTAACNTTTCATTAAAATTAACAGAGCTTGGTACCGTTGGGTCAAAAGAAATATTGTAGTTAATAGGACTACTTGCTAGAAGCTGCATGTCACTACTATAAATATCCCCTCTAGTTTCGGGGTAAATTATTTTTGGGACAATTAAACCTTCACTCTCAATAGATTGAATATATATTAATTTATATAAAATCAAAACTCCAAAAATTAAAATCCCAATTATTACACTCACTAATTTTAATTGTTTAATTCTATTCACTTCGTATTATTATAATATCATCAGTTTTTGGCTCTACAAATTCAAAAGGTTTCTTCTTCATATTATTTATTAGATCACTTTTCAAATCATTTACTTTTTTTTTGTTTGCAACAAAACTTGATTTTAGTTGTTGTAAATATTTATCATTCTTATGTTTTTGNACTAATTTCTCATCTAACATAAAAGATGAATACACACTTATAAATGCCATAAAAAATAAGAGAGTAGAAAATTTCCATAAATTAGAATGAACAGATTTTCTTTCTTGTTCTAATTTTATTTGTAAAATGTGTATTATTCTTCTCATTATTTTAATTGAGCAATTCTTAATCGAGCACTTCTNGCCCTATTATTTATTTCTATTTCTTTTANACATGCTTTAATAGGNTTTTTAGTAATAACTGAAAATGGTGANGGTTCGTTTTTGTAAATCCCAGATTGTGGAAAAGAATTAAATCCTCCGTACCTAAAAAAGTTTTTTACAATCCTATCCTCCACTGAATGGTAGGATATAACTACAATACGACCTTTTGGCTTCAGTAATTTTAAGCCACATAAAAGCAATTCTTTTAAACATTCAATTTCTTTATTNACCTCAATTCTTATTGCTTGATAAGCTCTTGCTAANAGTTNATTTTTTTTAGGACCCCTCAAAGTTTTACTTAAAATTTCCGTGAATTCTTTTATGGTTTTTATCTCCTTTATAATTCTTCTTTCCAAAATATGTGATGTAATATTTTTAGGATTTTTAAAATCGGCATATTCACTAAATAATTTATTTAACTCTTCAGCTTTATAATTATTAATAATTTGTTTAGCACAAACACTTGATTTTTGATTCATTCTCATGTCNAAATCAGAGTTTGCATTAAATGAAAACCCNCTATGNTCTGTGTCTAACTGATNTGATGATATACCTAAATCCGCAATTAATCCATCAATCTTNTTTACCCCCAAACTATCTAAACCATTTNTCAAGTATTTAAAATTTTGATTTAATATTGTTAACCTTTTGTCATTTATTTCATTTCTTGAAATAGCATCAATATCCTGATCAAAGGCTATAACTTTACCTGATTTTATCTTATTAACAATTGCTAAGCTATGACCACCTCCACCAAAAGTTGCGTCTACATAAATTCCATTTTCATTTATATTTAATCCTTCTATACTTTCATTTAATAAAACTGGGTTATGGAAACTTTTCATTATTAGTCTGAATTAATATTACCCATGACTTCTTCTGCCATTTTTGAGAAATCAACNTCTGGATTATTTACTGTAGCTTCATAAGANTCATTATTCCATAATTCTATCATNTTNCCTGAGCTAGATAGTACAACTTGATTTGTTATTTTAGCAAAACTCTTTAACTCCTTAGGNACTAATAGCCTTCCATTTGAATCAAGGTCTAACATTTTAACTCCAGCAGTAAACATTCTTATAAAGTCATTGTTTTTTTTAACAAACCTGTTTAACTTATTTACATCATCAACCACATTGTTCCANGACTCCATTGTATANAACTCTAAGCAAGGATGAAAAACACTTCTTTTTAATATAAAGGAAGAACCTAATGACGAAGACAACTGCTTTTTTAATTGTACAGGAATCATAAGCCTACCCTTAGAATCAACCTTACAGTTATAAACACCTATTAAATATTTCTCCACTTTTATATTTATTTAGAACTTAATTAACTAAAATTAACCATTAAATACCACTTTTTACCACTTTTTACCACCATTTATTTGCCAACAATTAATTAACAATTAATTAACAATTTTAAACAACTGTGTTAATAACTACATAGACAAAATCTGTAAAATATCATTGATGTCAGTATATTAGTAATTAACATTTTAATAAAAAACTAAGATGAGTTCTACAATTATTAAAGAAAACCATTTTGAGTATATAGATTCTGGGAAAGGNGAACCCATAGTTTTATTACATGGTCTTATGGGTAGTTTAAGTAACTTTAAAAGCTGTATTCAGACTCTTCCTAAAAAAGGTTTTAGGGTNATTTTACCTATCTTACCNATTTATGATCTCCCTCTTCTAAAAACTAATGCCAAGGAATTAAGCAAATTTTTAGAAAAATTTATTAAATATTTAAACTTGAAAGATTTTTTTCTATTAGGTAACTCCTTAGGCGGTCATGTTGGTTTAATTTATTCAAAAAATAATCCTAAAAAGGCTAAAGGCTTAATTTTAACTGGAAGTTCAGGTTTATATGAAAATGCACTAGGAGGCAGCTTTCCTAAACGTGGGGATTATAATTATATAAAAAATAAAACCGAAGAAGTTTTCTATGACCCAAAGAATGCTAATAAAAAGCTAGTAGATGAGGTTTTTGAAACCATAAATAATAGGAAAAAATTAATAAAAATATTAGCCATGGCTAANTCTGCAATGAGACATAATATGAAAAAAGACCTTCANAATATTCAAACGCCTACTTGCCTTATTTGGGGGGAAAATGATAAAATAACTCCTCCANAAGTCGCTATAGAGTTTGATAAATTAATTCCAAACACTAAGCTTTTTTGGCTTGAAAAATGTGGCCATGCCCCAATGATGGAGCAATCTAAAAAGTTTAATGAAATCTTATACAATTGGGTGCAACAAATAAAAACTTGATATATGAAAGTTTCTACTGTTCAGTTTATTCAAAGTAGCCCATCAATAGATAAGTGTCCTGAAGAAAAAAAAATACCTGAATATGCATTTGTTGGCAGATCTAATGTTGGTAAATCATCATTAATAAATTATTTAACAAATAGCAAAATAGCTAAAACATCATCTAACCCAGGGAAAACTCAATTAATTAACCACTTTTTAATTAATAACGAGTGGTATCTTGTTGACCTACCTGGATATGGTTATGCAAAAGTTTCAAAAAAAACTAGAGCAAGTTTTAATGCTTTTACTAAAAAATATTTAAGTGAAAGAAAAAATTTGATTTACGTATTTGTGCTTATTGATGTTAGAATAAAACCTCAAGCTATTGATTTATTGTTTATGAACTGGTTGGGAGAAAATAAAATTCCATTTGTACGAATTTTCTCAAAATGTGACAAAGTAAATTCAATTAATATTAAAAAAAGAGTCTTAGAACATAGAGAATCCCTTTTAAAAAGTTGGGAAGAAATTCCTGAATATATTATATCCTCATCAAAGTCAAAAATTGGCAAGGACTTAATTTTAGAAAAAATAGAAAGTAGTAAAAATCTAATTATTTAATGGAGTTATTTTTTAAGAACATCCATCATAATGCCAAGTTTTTTTATAAATTTTCGCATTTCTGAAACTAGCTTTTCGTCGCCAGTAGATTTTTTAATAACCTCATTCATCTTTAATAGAATTTGAAAAGTAAAAAATTTCATTTCTTGAACCGTCATGTCTTTAGTCCATATGTCAATTGATAAAGCTTCTTTTTTCTCGCCATCCCACATAGACAAAATCATTGACTTAGAATCAATATAATCCTGACCACTATCACTTGCAAGCCAAGATATATTCTCAGCTATATTATTTTCATTTAGTTCAATCTCAATATTTATTTTAGCTTTTTTAAGTTGTTTTTTCATGGTGAGTTTTTTATGGCTGATAATTTGATCTATTTAATATTTTTTGATAATCACTTTCTAACATAATTTCTCTTAATGTTAGTTCTTGATTATTTTGATAATATGATTGTAAAATTTTATAACCAATCCAAACACCCAATCTAGACGGGCAAGTAATAGCTGGGCCTGGTATAATATATAATTCTTTAAGATCTTTATTTGAAGAATACAATAAATCACCCTTTAAGATTATATCTTTCCAAAAATAACTTTCATTAGTAATAGCAAAATCCATTTCATCATAAACATTACCATCTAAATCCGTAAATTTTGTAAAGCCAAATATCCTATAATCATCAACATCTGGCAACATACATTTAGTAAAAAAATAAGGCTTTGCTTCAGATATCATTGCTGCAAGAAATGAATCATCATCTATATTAAACATATTATTGTATGATAAATAATTATGTCCAAGTCTATTGAAAACCATAGAAGAGAGAAAAATAGAGTCATACCTTCTTCTTAAGAAATCTTGACCAGACTGGTAAAATGCATGATCTTCTCCTAAAAACCAATGAAGACCAATTAACAACCATTGAGAATTGTCATAAGGATTAACTGTAAAGTCAATCGGTATAAAAGGAGACGTGAAATTTGGTTGATTTATATATGTAATATCACTATCAATATATACAATTAAATTAATTTTATTAGAGAATAGCTTAGACAAATTAGCATCCTCATTCAAAAAGGTTTTGTACCTACACACGCCATTTTTAATCTCATTAAAATAGGGAATTTCTTCTCCGAAAAAATTATATGTTGAGTCAGAAATTATACGGAAATCAGGATCACTCATCATCTCATAATATTTTTCTTTCGCGTTAGGAAGAACTGGATCCATTTTTATTTTAATCTCATTAATTAAAGAATCAATATTAAGGTTTTCAGTAAATCTAAATACTTTTAAATCAGATCTATATACATCAATTAAGGAGTCACAATCTTCAAACATATTAGGGGCAGGTAAATTAATATTAGTTTTAGATTCTTTATTATAGTAAATAAAGAACACAACAAATAATGCCAAAGAAGATGTGATTAAGAAGTATTTAATTTTATTTTTCATTATAAGAAGTTAAATTTATAATAAAATTGGTCAACTATGAAAAAAACATTTTTAATTATAATTATTTTTTCATGCTTATATTCAAAAGCCCAGGATACAAGAATGGGGCTATACATTGCACCTTGTATTAATTGGGTTTCCACAAATGATGATACTGAATCAGGAAGTAATATTGGATTTAACTATGGTTATGGAATTGAATTTGCATTAAGCGAAAATCATTTTATAGAGTCCGGTTTTGAGCTTTCACATAGAGGAGGGGATATAAATAATATAAATTATAATTTGCAATATTTAAATCTTCCTATTCATATTAAAATGAAATCTAGATCCATTGGATATTGGAAGTACTTTGCTAAAACTGGACCATCATTAGGTTTTAGATTAAAAGAAAGAGTGCGGCCCAATAATCTTCAAGAAAATGAGAAAAATGCAAAAAGTGCTATATTGATTATTAATATTTCTATCGGTGCAGAATATTCATTAGGAAACAACACGGCTGTACACAGTGAATTGTTTTTTCAAAATAATATAACAGACGGATTAAACTATACAAACACTGAAAATTCCCTACTTAATCAAATTGGAATTAAATTAGGATTCTTTTTTTAATTAATTATGAATGATGTCAAGGAAAATATTACAAATTGGATTAAGGAATATGCTAAGAAATATAATAAAAACCTTGTAATAGGTATTTCTGGTGGAATTGACTCCGCAGTTACTTCTACACTATGTGCAGAAACTAATTTGAAAACAATTGTTGTTTCTATGCCGATTCATCAAAATAATGCAGAATTAATACGAGCTCAAAAACACATGAATTGGTTAAAAAATAATTATAAAAATATTGAAACCATAGAAATAGATTTATCAATTGTTTTTGACCAATTTAAAAAAACAATTGGAAAAATATCTCAAAACAAACTTGCACTAGCAAATAGCAGAGCTAGATTGCGCATGACAACTCTCTATCAAATAGCAGGACACAAAAATGGATTAGTTATTGGCACTGGTAATAAAATAGAAGATTTTTGTATAGGTTTTTTTACAAAATATGGAGATGGCGGTGTAGATTTAAGCCCAATTGGAGACTTAATGAAATCGGAAGTTTTTTCGCTTGCTAAAGAATTAAATATAATCAACGATATTCAAAAAGCAAAGCCTACTGATGGACTATGGGATGATGGTAGAAATGATGAGGATCAAATAGGAGCTACATACCAAGAAATTGAAAACGCAATTAAAAATATAAACACTGAAAAAACTAACTTATCTGAAAGAGAAAAGAAAGTAATTGAAATTTATTTAAATTATCAAAAGATTAATCAGCATAAAATGAAGCCTATTCCTGTATGCTATCTTGCGAAAGATTAATCAGCTGAGGCAATTTGAATTGTAAGGTTATCCAATTCTTTTGATAGTGGAATTTGACACGCAAGTCGACTATTTTCTTTCAATGAAAATAATTGATCTAACATATCATCTTCTTCTTCATTTTTAATAAGTATATTTTTATCATCAGAAACAATATAACAGTGACATGTTGCACATAAACACATTCCTCCGCATGCTCCTTCCATAAAATCATACGATCGTAAAACCTCCATTAAATTCATGTCTGGATGAACATCTATATTTAAGATGTGTTTTTTACCCGCCTCATCAATGATGTTAATACTAATTTTATCCATTTTAAAAACCTTTTACTCCACCCATAACAGTGGTATATTTAAATACTTTTTTTTGATCTGGAAATACTCTATTAAATGCAGATTGAGCCATAATTGCAGCTTCATGAAATCCACATAATATTAATTTTAATTTCCCTGGGTATGAATTTACATCCCCGACGGCATATATTCCATCAATATTTGTACTATAATCAGTAGGATTTACTAATATGGCATTTTTTTCTAAATTTAAGCCCCATTGACTTATTGGGCCTAACTTTGGTGTCAATCCAAACAAAGGAAACCAATAATCTGTAGTAATATTAATCGTTTTATCTGAAGAGTATTTAACAGAAATTGTTTTAATATTATCTTCTCCTTCAATTTTCATGACTTCAGCTTCAGTCATTAAATTTATCTTTCCATTTTCAGCTAATTTATTAAGAGATTCTACAGAGTCTAAATGTCCTCTAAATGTATTTCTTCTATGCACTAAAGTAACTTCTTTAGCATGTTTAGAAAAATATATTGCCCAATCAAGAGCTGAGTCCCCGCCACCGGAAATAACAATTTTTTTATCATGATAAATTGTAGGATCTTTAATTATATACTCCACACCTTTTCCCTCAAATTTATTTAAATCATCTATTTTAGGTTTTCTAGGTTCAAAACAACCTAATCCGCCAGCGATAACGATTACCGGAGCAGAATGTTCAGTTCCTTTATTAGTAGTAACAATAAATTGATTGTCTTTTGTCTTCTGTACTGTCTCCGCTCTCTCACCTAAAGTATAACCAGGATTAAAGGGTTCAATTTGTTTTAATAAATTTTTTATTAAATCTTCAGCTAAAATCTCTGGAAATCCGGGGATGTCATATATTGGTTTTTTAGGGTAAATTTCTGCGCATTGTCCGCCGGGAATTGGTAAGGAATCAATAAAGTGACAACGCATTTTTAATAAGCCTGCTTCAAATACAGTAAATAATCCACAAGGGCCTGCACCTATTATTATTATGTCAGTTTTGATCATAAAGTTTTGACAATTTTTATTTCTGGAGCATACTTTTTAACAGATTGCTCAATACCATTCTTTAAAGTCATTTGATTAACATCACAAGATTCGCACGCACCTTCAAGCCTTACAATTACTTCAGAATTTGAAGTGACTTTAATAAATGCTACATCTCCACCATCTCTTTGTAAGAATGGTCGAATTTCATCTAATCCTTTGTTGATTCGTTCTAATAAATTTGATTCATTCATTTATAATTTAATTTATGAGTTGCAACCTCTTGCGTGAGTAATTTTCACTGTTTCAGTTGGAGCTATAGTTTTATTTCTTTCATCAGTTTTACTAATAATACTTGTAGTTATTTCATCAAAATATTCAGCACCCCCACTTTGTAAAAAAGCTGGTCTGCCAACATCTCCTGACTCTCTGATACTTTCTTTTAAAGGTATTTTACCTAAAAGTGGTATTCCTAAATTTTCACTTAAAGCTTCTCCGCCATTTCTACCAAATATATAATATTTCTTTTTACTTTCTTCAGTTTGAAACCAAGACATATTTTCAATTATACCAATAACTGGGACATTGATTGTTTTTAACCTAAACATTGAAATTGCTTTTTTGGCATCTATAATTGAAACTGGCTGAGGCGTTGTTACAATAACTGAACCAGTTAAAGGTAAAGACTGAACCAAACTTAAGTGTATATCACCTGTACCAGGAGGAAGGTCAACAATTAAGTAATCTAACTCTCCCCAATTACTTTGGTGAATCATTTGATTTAAAGCTTTACTAGCCATAGGGCCACGCCAAACAATAGGATCTTTAGGGTCGCTAAAAAAACCAATAGAAAGTAACTTTACACCATAACTAACTATAGGATCCATTAAAGATTTACCGTCAATATTTTTTAATTTAGGCTTACTGTTTTCCGCATCAAACATAAGAGGAATAGATGGTCCGTATATATCCCCGTCTAATAATCCTACAGAGTACCCTTTTTGAACTAAAGAAACTGCTAAATTAGAAGAGACTGTTGATTTTCCAACACCACCTTTTCCAGAAGCAACTGCAATTATATTTTTAATACTGTCAAGACCTTCCTTTTTCTTTTTACTCTCAACAATAACTATTAATTCATGAGATGGAAATCTAGGATTTAAAGAATCTAAAACAAGTTTTTCAATTTTTTTTCTTAAATGGAGAGTAGGGTTTTCAATATTAAAAACAATTGATATTTTTTCCTTATCAACTTCAATACTCTTTAAAATCTTATCACTAATTAAACTATCATCAGTAGATGGTATTTTTAATTTTGATAAAATTTCTAAAATTGTTTTTTTCTCAGTACTCATTAAAATATTTTCAAATAAATTTAAAACAAATATACGTTATTGGTTTCTTTTTTTTTAAGAACATCGATTCATAAAATGTCTTTATT
>NHFO01000042.1 GCA_002170235.1 Flavobacteriales bacterium TMED113 | reverse complement strand
TATACTCAGGAGCAAAAACGTAATCCTCAGTTTCTTCAATATATAACATTGGAACGATTCTGTTCCCATTGTTGATTGTATTTTTCCCAGATCTATCAAAAATTAATATATCTTTTTTTCCATCTAGATTTAAATCAACTTCTGAAAATTGACAAAAATTAAGTCCGCCTGCCCATGCGTTTTCAAGAATAGAATTATTTTCAATTACATTTATTGAGTTACTTTGGTTAAAGTTTACTTGAGAAATATTCTTATTCCAAAAAAATAAATAAAAAATTAAAATTATATATTTTATTTTGAGCTTCATATAACAAAAATACAATTAAAAGTCTTAATTGGTATTAAGTTTTCATATATTAAAAGTTACAGTTATTTTCAATATAAAAAATTAAATTTTATTAAATTTTAATCATATATTTGCGTTCATTTTTAATTAATTTAAAATGCAAGATAAAAAAATAAGAACCTTTATAAGGGTTATATTAGCACTATTCATTATAGGTTTTGCTTATGCTTTATCCTTTACGTTTATAGTAAATAAAAAAGAAAGCGATATAAAGAAAAATTATTCTGACAAATCTGTTGCGAAGAAAAAATTAGATGAGTTATATTCAAATAATGATACTCTAAATTATGCGCCTTGGACTATTCTTTGGTTAACTGATTATGATTACAAAAGGGCCAAAAAGAATTCTTTAAATCTAGGTTTAGATTTAAAAGGAGGTATGAGCGCATTACTAGAAGTTTCACAAAGAGACATAATAGTAAGTTTAGCGCGACAAAGATCATCAATACAGAGTCATCCTATTTTTCTTGCTACTTTAGACTCTTTAAAAGAGACAGGTGCTGACACTTATTTACAAGAATTTTTAGAAAAATTAGATCAAAATAATGATGCTGCTGAAAAAAAATTAGATCTTGTTGAAATCTTTACATCAGCAAATAATCCAAATTTCAATAGCAGTGATGAAGTAGAGGAGTGGCTTGAAGAAAAATTAATAAGTAAGTACAATCAAACTTTTGAAAGTTTAAAGAGAAGATTAGATCAATTTGGTTTAGCAAATCCAAATATTCAGAAAATAGAAAATAAAAGACAAATATTAATTGAGCTTCCAGGAATGACTGATAAGCAAATGGTAGAAGATTACTTGTCTGCAACCGGAAGTCTAGAATTTTGGAAAGGAGTTAGAATAGGTGATTTACTTGAAAAAAAACCTGAATTATTTAAGGATGATAGATTTTTGAGTCTGGCAAATTTACCTTGTATTAGTGAGAACGGGGATACTTTAACAACTCCATGTTCAGAAGGTGTAATAGACGCTCCAAATTTATTTTATTCAGTACAATATCCAAATGGTAATTTAGCTAACATTGGTGGCCCTGCGGTTGCAAATATAAAAAATGAGGACTTAGTTATTGCAAAAGAATATTTTGATTCTTTATCTAGAGTTGGGGATTTTGTTTTTTATTTTTCTCAATCTCCACAGGAGCCTTCAAATAGTCCAAATCCTAACTATATTCAAGTAATTGCATTAGATAATTCTGAAGGACCCGTTTTAACTGGTGATGAAGTTGAAAGTGCAAGACAAGATAGGGATCAGTCAGGTCAACCTACTGTTGGTATGACAATGACGACATCAGGTGCAGGAACTTGGTCAACTGTAACAAATGAGCTTAAACCAGATCAATCTACAAATAAGATTGCTGATCATGTTGCTATTGTTTTAGATAAGGAGGTTTATAGTTACCCTGTTGTTAGACAACAGTTAGGTTTTAACTCTGAAATATCAGGTAATTTTGATGTTGTTGAGGCTCAAAATATTGCAAGTATTTTGAATTCTGGTCAATTAGAAGCAGAGGTTTTATTTAGAAGCTCAGAATATGTTGGGCCATCATTAGGAAAAGAATCTGTCACGAAAGGATATAATTCATTTTTAATTGCTTTAGTTTTCATACTACTATATATGATTTTTTATTATGCCCATGCAGGAGTTGCTTCAAATTTAGCATTGATAATAAATATGTTTTTTATCTTTGGTGCTCTTGCCGCATTTAATGCTACATTGACATTACCAGGCATTGCTGGAATTGTTCTTACTATTGGTATGGCTGTTGATGCTAATGTTTTAATTTATGAGAGGATTAAGGAGGAATTGTCTCAAAATAAAGGTCTATCTCTTGCTGTTAGAGATGGTTATAAAAATGCTTATTCGGCAATAATTGATGCTAATTTAACTACTCTTCTGACCGCGGTAATCTTATTTTATTTTGGTACTGGCCCTATTAAAGGTTTTGCTACTACCTTAATGATTGGTATCATGACATCTTTATTTTGTGCTATTTTTATTACTCGATTAGTCTTTGAGTCAAGGTTAGCTAGAAAGAAAACTATATTTTTCTCAAATAGACTTACAAATAATTTATTTAGAAATACTAATATATCCTTTATTCCTAGAAGAAAATGGGCTTATATTTTTTCTACCATAATTATTACTATTGGTCTTATATCTCTTTTTACAAAAAAATTAGACCTTGGTGTAGACCTTCAAGGGGGAAGATCTTATTTAGTTCAATTTCAAGATACTAATATAGATATTAGTACAACTGACTTGAGGAATGAACTTGGTAATTTATTTGTCACAGATAATAATGTTAAAAAGTATCCTGAGGTGAAAAAATCCGGAGATTTTGGTGTTAATAATCAAGTTAAAATAACTACTAGTTTTAAGCGCCAGGATGAGTTTAGAGAAGAGGTTAAAGGTTTATTAATTGAAGGTCTAATGTCTTATCAAAATAAGGATTCACAGTATAATTTAGAAAAAGAAATAGCGATTAAGGAGGGAAGAGTGCCTGATTACTCGTCTTATTTCAATATTATTTCAGAGCAAGAGGTTGGCCCTACTATAGCCGATGATTTGAGGAAGTCCGCTTTTCTTTCAGTACTTTTTGCTTTGATTGTAATTTTTGCATATATATTTGTTAGATTTAGGAAATGGCAGTATAGCTTAGGTGCTGTTATTGCATTATTTCATGATGTTTTAATTATAATCTCTGTTTTTTCTCTATTATATGGCATCTTACCATTTTCTTTAGAGATAGATCAAGCTTTTATTGCCGCAATATTAACAGTAATTGGATATTCCCTTAATGATACAGTTGTTGTATTTGATAGAGTAAGAGAGTTTCAAAAAACAAAAGTAGGGGATGGAAAAGTAATTGTCAATAATGCTTTAAATAGTACTCTAAGTAGAACAGTAAATACTTCATTAACTACTATTGTCGTTCTTCTAATCATCTTTATTTTTGGTGGAGAAGTTATTAGAGGATTTATGTTTGCTTTAATTTTAGGTGTAATTATTGGTACATATTCTTCTTTGTTTATTGCGACTCCTATAATGGTAGATACTTCTAAATTGAAAAAAATTACATAGTTATATTCTATGTCACTATTATTTTTAAATCTGGGCTTTGGTGAGATTTTTTTCATACTCGTTATGTATTTAATATTTTTTGGATCTAAAAACCTTCCATCTACCGCAAAAAACATAGGTTCTTTTATAAATAAAATAAAGAGTTCTTCAAGTAGTATATCTAAAGAGATTAAAGACTCTATTCTTGATAATGATAATAAATAATTTATTGAATTGTTAATAAGTCCTTTTTTGGGGTTAATAAATATTTATAATTCTATTTAATTTTAATGGAAATAGATAATATATTTAGATAGTTTGTAACTAATAATTCATATAAATCAATAACATGACAGCATATAAATTTGAATACATTTGGCTTGATGGGTATACTCCGGAGCCAAATTTAAGAAGTAAAACCAAAATTTTACACTTAGATAATTATAATGGGGAAATTGATAAATTACCTGATTGGTCCTTTGATGGAAGCTCAACAAAACAAGCTNAAGGTCATTCTTCTGACTGTGTATTAAANCCTGTAAGGGTTTATAATGACCCTACTAGGATAAATGCNTTTTTAGTTATGACTGAAGTAATGAATATGGATGGTTCTCCCCATTCTTCTAATAGTAGAGCTTTAATTCAAAATGATTCGGATGAATGCTGGTTTGGTTTTGAACAAGAATATACAATGATGGAAGGAACNAGGCCTATGGGTTTTCCTGAGCAAGGTTTTCCAGCTCCGCAAGGAATGTATTATTGTTCTGTAGGAAGTAAAAATGTTGCTGGAAGGAGTATTGTAGAAGAACATCTTGACATATGTTTAGAAGCAGGTATNCATTTAACTGGAATTAATGCNGAAGTTTTATTAGGGCAGTGGGAGTATCAGTGCTTTGGNAAAGGAGCTAAAAATTCTGCCGATGATTTGTGGGTAAGTAGATTTTTATTATACAGATTAACAGAAGAATATGGTTTNGGTGTNGAATTGCATCCAAAACCTGTTCAAGGTGATTGGAATGGTTCAGGAATGCATGTTAACTTTTCAACAAAAGAAATGCGAGAGNTAGGGGGAGAGAAAATGTTTATAGATATATGTGATGCATTTGGTAGAAATCATAAAGAGCATATAGAAGTTTATGGTTCTAATAATGATATGAGANTAACAGGTTTACACGAAACTCAGGATATAAAAAAATTCTCATATGGNTTTAGTGATAGGGGAGCGAGTATTAGAATTCCTGTTTGTGTAAGNAAAACAGGTAAAGGTTATNTAGAAGATAGNAGGCCTGCTTCCAATGCAGATCCTTATAAAGTTGTAGGAATAATGATGAAAACATTACAATCTGTATAAATTGTATTGATTAAATAAAATATTATTAAATTGTGTTTTAATTTTAAAATAAAAATTATGATTTTTNGAAATATATTTTTTCTTTTTTTCTTTTTATTACTTTCTTCCTCTATACATGGGCAAGGTAGTATATATAAAAAAGCAAATAAAGCTTTTGACTNAGGTGAATTTTACAAGGCNCGAGAGTTNTANAAAAANGCATATACNCGTTCNAANGAAAGAAAAGAAAAAACTGAAATTAGNTTTAAGATGGCNAACTGTGCTATGTTAATGGGAGACTATAAATTAGCAGAAAGTTATTACAAGAGGACAATAAAATTAAGGTACATTGAAATGTTTGGAGATCCNACTGTAATTTATAATCTAGCTCAAGCACTCAAGGGGCAAGAAAAGTATGATGAAGCTATTGAGAAATATAAAGAATATGCATCAAAAGAAGGTGCTAATAAACAGATTGCAAATGAGGCTATAGAATCATGCGAAATGTCAAAAGAATGGATATCTTCATTGAGTAGATATAAAGTTCAGAATGTTCAGAAAATTAACTCTAGATACAATGATTTTTCNCCATCATTTGGTGATAAGAAAAATGAAATACTTTTCTTTACATCTTCAAGAGAACAAGCTGTTGGTAAAACAAAAAATGAACAAACTAATCAAGACTTTAGTGATATTTTTGTTTCATATTTAAAAGAAGAAAAGAAGAAAAAAAAGAAAAAAGATCCAAAGAATCATATGCCAGATTGGGATATTCCGACAAATGGATTTGATAAAGATTTTGAAGGNGAAACNTTTGGACTTGAAGAATTAAATCAAAAAGANTCAGAAGAAGGAGTAGTTAGTTTTTCAAAAGGAGCAAAAAAAATGTACTTTACTAAAGCTATTTACAAGAAAAATCAATACAACGGNAGGCGTATATATTCAGCAGAAAAAAGAAGTAATAGTTTTGATGAATATGTAATGGAGCAAATTCCAGTTGACACTCTAGATGATGTATTTGATCCGGCAATTTCTCTAGATGGAAAAACATTATATTTTGCTTCAAACATGGAAGGTGGAGAAGGTGGTTCAGATTTGTATAAGTGTACTTATGATAGAAAAAAGAAAGGTTGGGGAGAGCCAGAAAACTTAGGGCCTACTATTAATACATCTGGTAATGAGGGTTTCCCTTATTTAAGTAAGTCAGGTTCTCTTTTCTTCTCTTCTGATGGTCACATTGGTATGGGGGGCTTAGATATTTTTAAAACTGAAATAACAAATGATGGTTTTACTAAGCCAGAGAATTTAAAATATCCAATAAATACNCCNTATGATGATTTNGGAATNATTTTNGAAGATGACGAAGANCTTCAAGGTTANCTTTCNTCTAANAGAAAAGGTAAAAAATGGAAAGCAAGAGGTGGAGATGATATTTATTTTATTGATAAGTTATTAATTAGATTTGAACTTTCAGGTATTCTTATGGACACAACAACAAACGAACCTATNTCAGGNGCAAGAGTTGAGTTAGTGAGTCCTTATGGAACTAATATAACGACTACNGANGGTAAGGGTAANTATTCTTTTGANAGNACAAATTTTAAAGAAGATGAAGATTACCAAATTCAATTTAGTAAAGACTTNTNTTTAACATCAGAGAGATACNNTAACAACNAGAAATATTGATAGANNANANTGTNNNGAAGAAGAAGATGGTAATTTGGTNTTNAAATTTGAAAGATATNNTNNNATGAAGAANATNNGANGACCAATAATNTTACCNGAAGTTCAATATGATTTAGGNAANGCNACTTTAAGANANGAAGGTAAANAAGCNCTNNANNATTTAGCAGATTTANTNNNTAANGATCANCCNNNNATNGTNATTGANNTNCGNTCNCANACNGATNTNNGNGGAAGTAANCAATTNAATAANANATTATCTGAANAANGNGCTCAANNTTGTGTTGANTATTTAGTTGAACAAGGNGTTTCNTCTGANAGNTTAATTCCTGTNGGNAGATCATTTTANGAGCCTTTTGAAGATGAAANTGGTAATATTTATNCATNATNAATATATTTCNAAANTACCTTTTAATTTACAAGAAGCTGCTCATCAAAAAAANAGAAGAACAGANTTNAAGGTNTTAAGTANAAGTNTAGAAGATTNCAATAAAGAANTTGAAAATAAAGATAAATCAATTNAANNNGCTATAATTGANGAAGAAGGTAATTTAATTGAAATAANGGATTAATTTCTTTTATTTTTTCTATTTTGAATTCATAGAATGGATATATATAATAAACGAGGNGTNTCTTCAAAAAANGAAGATGTTCATGATGCAATAAAAGACCTNGATAAAGGAATATTCCCTAATGCTTTTTGTAAAATATTNCCTGATATNGTTGGGGGAGACTCCTTCATATTGTAATATAATGCATGCAGATACTGCTGGNACTAANCCATCTTTAGCATATATTTATTGGAAAGAAACAGNTGATNAATCNGTTTGGAAAGGAGTAATTAAAGATGCTTTAATTATGAATTTAGATGATTTACTTTGNGTTGGAGCTGTANATAATCTTGTTNTATCNTCNACAATNGGAAGAAATAAAAACTTAATTCCAGGTAAAGTTGTTAAGTCTTTNATCAAAGGNACTCAATCNTTTTTAGANGAACTNAAATCNTATGATATTGATATTCATTCAGCAGGNGGNGAGACTGCNGANGTAGGTGATATTGTTAGAACTTTNGATGTAGGTTTTACAATATTTACTAGAATTAAAAGAAATGATATTATTAATATAAANATTAAAAATAATAATGTTATTGTNGGTTTNTCTTCATTTGGTCAATCTTCTTATGAANANGAATATAATAGTGGTATTGGNAGTAATGGNTTAACATCTGCTAGACACGATATTTTTTCAAANTATTTAATNTCAAAATANCCTGAAAGTTTNAACCCTGGNATTCCNTCTGANTTAGTATATAGTGGNAAAAATAAATTAACTGACATTTGTCCTAAAACAAATATTAGTTATGGTAAACTAGCATTATCTCCAACTCGTACATATGCGCCAATAATGAAAAGGATTTTTNACGAATGCCCAAAAGATAGAATAAACGGAATTATTCATTGNACTGGTGGTGGNCAAACTAAAGTTTTAAACTTTGTTGAAAATATTCATATAATAAAAGACAATTTATTTGAAACACCATTAATTTTTGATTTAATAAAAAAACAATCGGATGTTGATTTTAAGGAAATGTACAGTGTATTCAATATGGGCCACAGAATGGAGATTTATACTGATCAAAAGACAGCTAATAAAATTATAGAAATTGCTAATAACTTTAATGTAGATGCTAAAATAATTGGTCATTGTGAACCCTTTAAAGAAAAAAAACTTACTATAAAATCTTCTTATGGTGAATTTGTTTATTAAATATGATTGACAAGCTACAAGCAATAAAAGAACGTTTCGATGAGGTTAGTAATTTAATTATTGATCCCAGTATTATTTCTGATATGAAGCGTTATATTAAATTAAATAAAGAATATAAGGANTTAGAAATTATTGTAAATGCTTATAATAACTACAGTAATGTTATATCNAATATANNNTCTGCAAAAGATATATTATCCAATGAGACTGATTTGGAATTAAAGGAAATGGCAAAATCCGAGTTAGAATTAGACTTAACAAAGAAAGAGACTTTAGAAAAAGAAATTAAAGTATTATTGATTCCNAAAGACCCTAATGATGCAAAAAACGCAGTTGTTGAGATCATTGCTGGTACTGGTGGTGATGAAGCAAGTATTTTTTGTGGTGATTTATTTAGGATGTATAATAAATATATTGAGTCTAAAAAATGGAAAGTTGAGCTTGTCGATTATACTGAAGGGACTTCCGGTGGTTTTAAATCAATATTATTTAATGTNATTGGAGATGAAGCTTATGGTTTTTTAAAATATGAAGGTGGAGTTCATCGTGTCCAAAGAGTACCTAAAACAGAAACTCAAGGTAGAGTTCATACATCTGCCTCAGCTGTAGTAGTTTTACCTGAAGCTGAAGATTTTGATGTNGAATTAAAAGATTCTGACATAAAAAAAGAGACATATTGTTCATCTGGACCAGGAGGTCAATCNGTTAATACTACCTATTCAGCTGTTAGACTTACGCATTTGCCAACAGGAATTGTTGCTCAATGTCAAGATCAAAAATCACAAATAAAAAATCATGCTCAAGCTTTAAAAGTTCTTAGAACTAGAATTTATGAATTAGAGTTAAAGAAAAAAGATGAAGAGGAAGGNCANTTAAGAAAAAGCATGGTTTCAAGTGGTGATAGGTCTGATAAAATTAGGACATATAATTACCCCCAGGGAAGAGTTACNGATCATAGGATAGGGTTAACTCTATATTCTTTAAATGAAATTATTGATGGTGATATAAATAAAATTGTTGAGGAATTAAAAATTGCAGATAATGCTGAGAAACTAAAAGATGGTAAGGGGTAATGAATAAACAACAATTAAAATCATTAATACTGTTAAAAAAATCTTTTTTATGTGTTGGATTAGATCCTAATTTAGATTTTTTCCCTAAATATGTTTTAGAACAAGATGATCCAATTTTTTTCTTTAACAAGAAAATAATTGATGCTACAAAAAAATATTGTGTCTCTTATAAAATTAATTTAGCTTTTTTTGAACGCTATGGTGAAAAAGGGCTATTAAGCTTAAAGAAAACATTAAATTATATNCCAAATGATGTTTTCGTTATAGCAGATGGAAAAAGAGGTGACATTTTTCATTCTTCTAAAATGTATGCTGAAAGTTTATATNGTGAACTTAATTTTAATGCNTCAACTTTAAANCCTTANATGGGAGAGGATGCTATATTACCATTTCAAAGAGAAGGAAAATGGAGTATNATNTTAGCTGCTACATCTAATCCAAGTTCTAGAGATTTTCAATTATTAAAAACTGAAAACGGAAATCCTTTGTACTTAGAAGTAGTAAAAAAAGCACAAAAATGGGGAAGTTCAAATAATATTATGTTTGTTGTTGGTGGTACAAATCCAACNATAATAAGTGATATTAGACAACACGCACCAGGATTTTTCTTTTTAGTTCCTGGTTTTGGAACACAAGGTGGTGATTTAAATNAGATATTTAAGGTTGGTAAAAATAGTGATATAGGATTATTAGTTAATTGTTCTAGAAAGATTCTATATGCCAATGATAGTAAAGATTTTGATAAATACTCTGAAGATTTTTCTTATAAAACTCAACAAAAAATGGAGTTTTTGTTGAGGTCATCCAATTTCATTTAAATTAATTTTTAATTGTTAATCTTAATACTGAGCAAGCAGAATTTGTTGCAAATTTATCTTTTCCACTTCCAAATAATATACTTGCCCAATCATTATTTCTTGGAGTCCCTGTGATAAGTAAATCATACTCAGCAGATAATTCTTTTGTAACTTCAGCAGGTTTTTTGTTTCTTATTATAATTAGTTTAGATGATTTATTATTAATTAAGTCACTTGATTTTTTTCTTATATAATCTTCTTCCTCAACATCTGTTTCTGGATCAATTACATGTAAAATATCAAAGTTTGCATTATAAAATTTAGCTATTTCCTTGGTTTTTGTTACAAATTTAAAATTATCTTTCTGAGGTATAATAGCAAGTAATATTTTGTTTATATATCTCACACCATTATTTTTAAATAGTGCAACGTTTGCATCAACATGAGTAATTAACCAACCTATAGGATTATTGATTAATATACCTTGATGGTCTAATCCATTCCAGCCTAAAACTAACCAATCACAATGAGTTTGTTCGCTTAAAGACTGAACAGTGTTAGTTAAGTTATGTGTTTTATATTCTTTAAAATTAATTTCTAAATTTTTATCTTTTTCTAATAAATTTAATTGTCTTTTAATTGATTTTATTTTAGGGTCTTTTCTACTGTCACTACTTATAATATTAATTTCACCTTTACTCGTTGGCCTTATATTGGCAACAGTTGGAGTGAAAGCTGCAAAATCATGTAAACTTGAACCACCTAGTTTATCTGTGCTAATTGGCTGAACATGAAATTGTAAGTTAGGTGTTGTTTTAGTTTCATCACTTTTTGCAAATCCACAAAGTTGGCTTGCCCCCATTGTCATTGGACCGCGTCTTAAAAACACATATTCCATTCCTATCATTAGCTTTCCAATTAGACTATTAATTTTTTTATTTAAAGTTTCAATATTTTT
>NHFO01000041.1 GCA_002170235.1 Flavobacteriales bacterium TMED113 | reverse complement strand
TATACAGCAAGAGATTTTGCCAAAAATTATTTAAACTCTTGTGAAAAAAATGCCATTCTTTTTAATATGGGAGACAATGACACATTTCCCCTTTGGTATGTTCAAGAAGTTGAAGCTGAAAGAACTGATATAAGAACTGTTAATTTAAGTTTATTAAATACTGACTGGTATATTAATCAAATGCGGAAAGACGCATACGATGGGAAAGGTGTTGAATTCATTATGGACCCACATTTATATAGACAAGGTGGGGGAGGCAGAGATGTTGCTTACAAGATGGAAGTGCCTAACGATCCAAGGTTTTTTAAAAATGGTATTGAGGATCTAAAAAAAGCCCAACAAAAAAGTTTACAAAATGGCGGTGAATCATGGAATTTATCTGACTTTAATGAATGGATAACAAGTGAAGATTCTTATACAAAAATTCAATACCCTATAGGATGTATAGATAATTGTTCAGAGCTGAAATATTTTCCAAATAAAAAAATTATTCTACCAAAGCCAACTGTAATTAAAGAAAAAATTAAATCAGAAATTAAAATACTAAATGAAAAAATTGAAACCATAAATAGGGAGGAGAAAACTATAGAAAGTGAGATAGAAAAAATTAAATCAGAAATTGAAATTAAAGAAACTGAATTATATAAAATAGAGTCAGAAATTGAAATTTCGATAAATGCAGGAAATTTATCTAAAGCAAACTTGATGATATTAAATATGATTGAGCACAACAATTGGAGAAGACCAATATATTTCGCCACAACAATTGGAAGTCCTTCTCCTTATAATCAAGATTTTCTTTTTTTACACGACTATTTACAGTTAGACGGTTTAGTGTATAAATTAAATCCTATAAAAAATGATTCGTTTATTGATAGTCAACGTGGGTACATCTTTAAGCCGAGAGTCAACACCAATACTCTTTACGAAAATATAATGTCATTTGAATGGGGAGGTTTAGATTCAAAGCACAACATATATTTAGACGAAACTAATTTAAGGATGATTAGAAACCTTAAAAATATTTTCACTCAACTAAGCACTAAATTAATAGAGGAAAAGAAGTATGATTTAGCTAAAAAAATTATTGATGAATCATTGGAAAGAATTCCACCATCAAAAGTTCCATTACAAGATTATGATTGCACTAATTATGCAAATAACGAGGGATCTTTAATAGAAAATTATTATAAAATAAATGAACAGGAAAAGAATTCTGAAAAACAAAAAAAAGAATATGAAAATATAATTAATTATTCAAATAATATCTTAAATAGATATTCTTCAGAAATTGAATATTACTCATCATTTTCAATTGAAATATTAACAAATAATTTTGACATTCAATCAATAATATATAACGCTTGTTCAACTATTAATTCAATCTACAACTTTAGAAATAAATATGAAGTTCCTATTGATATAGTTATGACTAAAGAAAATCAATTAATTGATGAAAGCATTATAAAGTCGATTAACATTATGGACACATTAGCCTCTAAATCTATTTTAAATGAGGCTCTTCCACTAACAATTGAAACAAGATATTACTTGAATAATGATAATGACTCAATAAATTTTCATGAAATAGTTTTAAAATATTTAAATGACATAACATTAAGTAATGATATTAAAGTTGCAATTATAAGACAATTAGCTGATGTAGCAAAAGCTGAGGATTTGATTGATAGAGTCTTTCAAGTCAATATAGAAATTTTAGAAAATGAATTTGAAGATTTACAAAAACAAAAATATAATTCTGAAAATATAAGATTCTTATCTGAAAAAATTAATACACTTTTTGCACAGGGTTCACCAGCATGGATATGTCAAGTTATTTCTGAAACTGAAATTTTTAATAACTCTAACTATATTCTAGAAAAAATTCGTTTTCAAAGTCTATATAACGAAATAAATAACTGGTCAATTGAATTACAATCAAAATTAATACCTAATTATAATTTAAATAGTGATTCTGAATGTAACTGCTTAATGAAATTTTATGGATACTTAAACAACTTAAATGACTTAGATAATAGCTGCATTGATCAATTAAGTGATTTAGCTGAATTCTTTTCCATTGAAAGTGACTTAATTATTGAAAAAAAATACAATGACTTAATGAATGAATGTCCAAAAGAACTGGAAGCATTTATTTCTTACTTAATTCAACAACAAACTAGCAGTTCTAGATAATTAATTTAAAGAATTTAAAATTGCATTAAACCCCCCGCTTACATTAACAACAGATTGAAAATTGTTTTTTTTCAAAATGGACGCTGCCATAACTGATCTGTATCCACCAGCGCAATAAATGATATACTCTTTATCTTTACTAAGTTTTTTGATCTTATTATTTAGTTGATTTAAAGGAATATTTATTGAGTCTTTTACTGAACCTGAAGACAATTCTGAAATATTCCTAACATCTAAAAATTTAGAATTAAAATATTTTTTAGATGAGATATCTGAAGGAGAAATAGACTTTATAGTATCTAAATATGTTTCTGGAATATTATTGATATTTGAAATAAATCCAAATATTTTCTCATAACCAATTCTTGCTAATCTTGAAATCACTTCAATTTCATCTTTATCACTACATACTATGATTATTTTTTTATTATGCGGAACTAAAGAGCCTACCCAGGAGGCAAAAGAATTGGGTGTTTTGCCAANATTTATAGAATTTTTAATATGCTTTTTTTCGAAAATAGAGGGCATTCTAACATCTAGAAATATAATATCATCATTTATGAAATTAACNATCTCNTTTGATGAGATTTCATTTAAGCTCTTTTGAACAACTAAANTTGTATCTACATATCCTTCCTTATTTAATTTAACATCATGAGAAAAGTAAGGNGGNGGCTCTGACAAGTTATTTAAAACTAAATCTATAAAATCTTGCTTATTATTTTTTTGTAAAACATAATTATTTGACCTTTGTTCTCCAATAGTAGAGATTGTTTCCTTACCAATATTCGCTCCACAAGATGAACCTGGCCCATGACCTGGATACAAAATTGTTGAGTCCTTTAATTTCATCAATATATTATGTAACGAATCATATAATTGTCCAGCTAAAAATTCTTGAGAAAATTCTTGAGAAACTGCTAAATCTGGCCTACCAACTTCGCCAACAAAAAGTGTGTCTCCAGTAAAGACAGAATGTTCACATCCATTTTCATCAAATAATAAAAAACATGAAGACTCAGGTGTATGACCCGGTGTATGTAAGACTTGTATTTTAATATTTCCTATTTCAAAAAATTGTTGATGAGAAGCATTAATTACATTATACTTAGTTTCTGCTCCAGGGCCAAAAATAATTTGAGCATTGAGTAATTTAGATAAATCTAAATGACCAGAAACAAAGTCAGCATGAAAATGCGTCTCAAATATATACTTAACAGTTGATTTTCTATCTTTTATGAAATCAATATATAATTTAGAATCCCTAATTGGATCAATAATTATTGATTCCCCGTTTGACTCAATATAATATGATGCTTGAGATAAACAGTTGGTATAAATTTGTTTTATATACATAAACTAAAAAGTGCTAAATAATAAGAAAATGCCCATAATTATTAATAATAGTGAAAAAGCTTTTGTTAATATTTTGATTTTAACTTTATTCATCATCCATTCACCAAATAACATTCCAAAAATAGAAAAAAGTATCATTGGAATTAGAATATCAACTTTAATATAAAAGAAATTATTATAAAAATCTACTATGATTGCACAAGAAGAGTTTAATAACATTAAAAATAAAGCACATCTAACTGCTTGTTTTATATTCATTCCCTGAAAAATTATTAAAGTAGGCACAATTATAAACCCCCCGCCAATTCCAAGTAATGAGGTTAGCAACCCAACTATTAGTCCTTGAAAAATTATATTTTTTTTTGATAATGAGAAATGAACTTTCTTATCTTTTTTCAAAATTAAAAAAGCTGATATGAACATAATATTAATAAATAATATTATTGATACTTTTTCAGGGAAATATGTAAATAAAAAAGACCTTCCCAGGAATACACCAAAAATAGAACTTGTGCCAAATATAATTAATGAGTTAAATGGAATAAGTTTATTAGATATATTTTCAATAGATGATAATAAAGAAATAAAAAAAATTATAATCAAAGAATAAATTGTAGCTTCATTAAAAGTAGTTTCAAAAAAAAATATTAAAATAGGAATTGTTAGAACAGATCCCCCTCCTCCAAATAAAGCAAATAAAAAACCAACAATAAAAAACAATAGGAAGATTAAACTCATAATAATTTCGATATTTTTTTACTGAATTAACACTTTGATGTTAACAACTATAGTGAACTTTTTGCTCAATGACTAATAAAAATCACTAAAATTGAACTGCATTTCATATTTGGGGTATATTAATTACTCGATTCTTAAAGAGTAATTGTAAAAAAGTCTAAGTTTTCTTAGGCTTTTTTACTTTTAGAGCCTTACAAAGAATCTGGACTTATCATTTCTACTGGATTAACTAAATTATCAAATTCTATATCACTTAAAATATTTAAACTAATAGCAGCCTCTTTTAATGTAATACCTTTTTCATAAGCTAAATTGGCAATTGAAGCTGCCTTATCATATCCAATGTGCTTATTTAAAGCAGTTACTAACATCAAAGAATTATTTAAATTATAATGTGATTTTTCAATATTAACAGCAATACCATCAATACAATTATTTGAAAATGAAAAACATGCATCTCCAATTATTTCAGCTGAAAAGAGAAAATTAAATGCAATCATGGGTCTAAAAACATTTAATTGAAAATGACCTTGAGCGGCTCCGAAAGAAATTGCAGCATCATTACCAATTATTTGAGCGCACACCATAGTAATTGCTTCACATTGTGTTGGATTAACTTTACCAGGCATTATTGAAGAACCTGGCTCATTTTTCGGTAATATCAACTCGCCAATTCCTGACCTTGGACCAGATGATGATACTCTTATATCGTTAGCTATTTTTGTTATTGAAAGAGATAGTTGTTTTAATACATGGTGAACAGAAACTATACCTTCACTAGATGATAAAGCCTGGAATTTATTTTTCGCTACACAAAATTTGAAATTAGAAAAATTATTTATTTTTTGAACAACTAACTCGTCATAACCATTTAAAGTGTTAAGTCCAGTACCCACAGCAGTACCACCAATTGGAAGCTCTGAAATGATTTTTATATTCTCTTTTAGCTGATTCAAACCCATTTCTAATTGTCTATGATAACCTGAAAACTCTTGCCCAAAAGTGATTGGGGTTGCATCCATAAAATGAGTTCTTCCAATTTTAATTAAATCACAAAACTCTTTAGATTTTTCACTAAAACTATTCACTAGCTTTTCGATTTTTGGAATAGTGTGTTTTGTTATTATTTTGTACGCAGCTATGTGAAGAACAGTGGGAAAAGTGTCATTTGATGATTGAGATTTATTTACATCATCATTAGGGTGCAATATTACCTTATCTGAATGCTGTTTAGCTCTGTTTACTATTACTTCATTTAAATTCATATTAGTTTGGGTGCCTGACCCAGTTTGCCAAATAACTAATGGGAAGTGTGCATCTAATTTACCTGAAATAATTTCATCACATACTAAAGAAATTAAATTTTTCTTTTCTTCACTTAANATCCCTAAATTACAATTAGCATGAGCAACTGCTTTTTTTAATAATGCAAAAGCATAAATTATTTCCATTGGCATACTTGATTGTGGACCTATTTTAAAATTAAGTCTTGANCGTTCTGTTTGTGCTCCCCATAAATTATCNTCATCAACCAAGACTTTTCCTAAACTATCAAATTCTTCTCTCATAAAATATTTTTTTTAATCTATTAAATTTAAAACTTTTTCAGGCGGCCTTCCAATTAAAGCATGATTATCTTTTATAACTATTGGGCGCTCTATCAATATAGGGTAAGAAATCATAACCTCTAACCATTTTTCATTAGAAAGTTTTTTACCCTTATAATTTTGCTTATAAATGGATTCATTTTTTCGAATTAAATCTTCAGCTGAAATTTTTAACAATTTTAAAATGCTCCTCAACTCATCTTTATTAATTGGTTTTTTTAAATACTCAAATATCTCGATGCTAATTTTTTTTGACTCAATGATCTTTAAAGCTTCTCTACTTTTTCTACATCTTGGATTGTGATATATTTTCATAATTAATTTTTATTTAACAAATACTCTTTTATAAATAAATCTAAATCTCCATCTAGAATAGACTGCACATCTGATGTCTCGAAATTTGTCCTCAAATCTTTAACTAATTTATAAGGGTGCATAACATAATTTCTAATTTGCGACCCCCATTCTATCTTCTTTTTTGAAGATTCAATTTCATTTTTTTTCTGATTTAATTTCTCAAGCTCCAATAAATATAATCTCGATTTTAATAAGGTTATAGCTTTCTTTTTATTATCAAGTTGAGATGCAGATTCGGAATTCTCTATAATGATCCCAGTAGGCAAATGCCTTAATCTAACTGCTGTTTCTATTTTATTTACCGCTTGCCCCCCAGGGCCTCCCGCTCTAAAAGTTTCCCATTCTATTTCAGACTGATTAATTTCTATTTCTATTTCATCATCAACTAAAGGGTAAACAAAAACAGAAGCAAAAGATGTATGCCTTTTTGAATTAGAATCAAAAGGAGAAATACGCACTAATCTATGAACGCCGCTTTCACCTTTTAAGTAACCAAAACTATAATCACCTTCAATTTCTAATGTGACAGATTTTATTCCAGCAACATCGGCTGATTGATAATTTAATTCCCTTACTTTAAATTTTTTTTTCTGAGCCCACATTATATACATTCTCATTAACATCTCAGCCCAATCCTGACTTTCTGTTCCGCCTGCACCAGGGTTGATTGTTAATATTGCTGTCAAACTATCTTCAGGTTCACTAAGCATTTTTTTAAACTCTAAATCTTCTAATAGGGATAATGACTTATTATAAACCTGCATCATTTCACTCTCTGAAATTTCTTTATTTAAAAAATATGAAAACATTATTTCTGTTTCTTCAATTGACTCATAACATAATTCAAAAGAGTTAATATTGTTTTTTAATTGCTTTATCTCTCTCATTAATTTTTCAGCTTTCTTTGGGTTGCTCCAGAAGTTGTTTTCTTGAGTTATAAGCTCTTTTTCAGCAACAATTTTATGTTTATTTTCAATATTTAAACTTTTTTTTAAATACTGTATTCTATTTTTTAAATCTTTTATTTGATCAATATTTATCATTATGATAATTAAATTATTGGAATTTAATGATAATTAATCAAATTTGTATTCTCATATGAAAAACAAATTTCAATTATTATTATTATTATTTGCTCATGTTTCCGCTGGCATTGCTTCTGGTATCGCAATGATTAGTATTCCATGGTATTTTACAGATTCTTTAGATCTAAATTCTGCTTTTTCAACAATGTTTGGCACAGTTACTTTTATTGGGCTCTTTTGGGGGCTTTACTCTGGTGTAATAATTGATAAATTTAACAGGAAATCCATCCTGGAAATAATTAATCTATTTTTCGGTATTTTAATAACCTGTATTTCATTTTACATATTGTATTTTAATCCAGAAAAAAATATTTTAACAATTTTAGTTGGATCAGTATTTGCCATAACATGCTTTTATTATATAATATACTACCCTACCATCTATGCATTTATGCAAGAAATTACTGAGAAAAAAAATTATGTTAAAGTTAACTCTTATATAGAAATTGTAGGTCAAACTACTACAGTTTTAGCTGGTTCTTTAGCTGCTATTTTATTATCAGGTATTGTTATATTTAATTTTAAAATAAAAGCATGGCCTATTGAAAAAATTTTATTACTTGACGGAATATCATACTTGATTGCAGGATTAATAATTAGCTATATAAAACATCAACCAAAAAAAATTAAAATTCTTAATGACAAATCTATTATTCAAAGAATGAAAGTTGGCTTTAAATATTTAAATCAAAATAGATTAATACTTATATATGCAGTATGCTCTCACATTATATTTGCCTTTCTTTTAGTTGAGCTATTTACTCTTTTACCACTATTAATAAAGAATTTTTTTCAAAAACAAGGACATCTTTATGCAGTAACCGATATTTGCTATGCTTTAGGGGCACTACTATCGGGCTTATTTATTTATAAATGGATTATATACTTCAATAAAATTAAATTAACTATTATTCTTATTATGTTAACTAGTTTATCATTAATTATATTGATTAGTAATAAATATATAATTTCACTTCTATTAATTTCTATGTTTATAGGCATTGCTAATTCTGGCGTTAGAATTATAAGAAATTCTTTTCTTTTTGACAATGTTCCAAATACTTTTATTGGGCGAGTTACAAGTATATTTAATAGTATTAATACTACTATCAGGATGATATTGATATTTATTTTTTCTTTAAATTATTTTTCAGTAAAAGAAAATGTTGCTGATGGTTATATAATTTGCGCAATTATATTGATAATATTTTGTGTGCCTTTAATTTATTACTATAACAAATTAAAAAGTAATTGTATTATTTGATGAATCAAAAAAATTATATTGTAAAAATTGATAAGCATCATTTGACCTTAACCTAAGATTTAGACCATATTTAAAATACCACTTCATTCTTATAGACGGAAATCCTTGTTTTAAATACGATACAATAAAGGGATGAGCGCAAAGAGTAATATATTTTATTCCTTTCTTAGATAACCTTTTCTTTTTACTGGCTAACATTAAATATTTTTCTTTTATTTCATCAATTATTAATATTGGCGCTTCTATATATTTGTGATCAATTTTTTCAGAAGTTTGAATTTTCATAACTGGCCGAACTCTTTGTCTAGTAATTTCAACTATTCCAAATTTACTTGGTGGTAATACTTTATGCTTGGCTCTATCATCTTTCATATGACTAATTAANGATTCAGTAAGCTTTTTCCTATTTTCAGCAACATGCATNTCAATAAANTCTACTGCAATTAATCCGCCCATATCTCTTAACCTTAATTGTCTAGCAAGTTCCTCAGCAGCCTGCAAATTAACCATAAGAGCATTTTCTTCTTGAGATATATCTTTATTTGTTCTATTTCCACTATTCACATCAACTACGTGCATCGCTTCAGTATGCTCNATTACCAAATAAGAGCCTTGTTTCATAGAAACAGTTTTACCAAAAGAACTCTTAATTTGCTTTTCAATAAAAAACTTTTCGAAAATCGGACGNACTCCTGAATATTTAGATAATATTCTCACTTTTTGCGGCACATTATCTTGTAAGTATTCTTTCAATTCCTTATATAAATCTAGATCATCAACAATAATTTTAGTGAAAGAGTCATTTAATATATCTCTAAGAATTGATGACAATTTGTTAATTCCTCCAAATATTTTGTCCAATGGTTGTGCACCTTTTAATTTAGAATGAATTGTTTTCCATTGATTAATCAAATTTCTAAGATCTGAATCTAATTCAGCGACTTTTTTNCCTTCAGCAACAGTTCTTACAATTACACCAAAATTTTTCGGAACAATACTTTTAATTAANTTTTTTAATCTTTCTTTTTCTTTGGTAGATTTAACTTTTTGTGAAATAGAAATTCTATTAGAGAAGGGAAGAAGAACAATATACCTTCCAGCAAGAGATATTTCTGAAATTAACCTTGGCCCTTTGGTTGAAATTGGTTCTTTTGAAACTTGAACTAACACATCATCTTTCTTTTTTAAAAGGTCATCAATTTTACCATCTTTTGGAATAGTTGGCAAAGTCTTTAATTTATCTAGAGACCATTTTGAGTTTTTACCTGAAATTGTGGCTTTAACATATGAAGAAAATTGATTATATCGTTGACCCAAGTCCAAATAATGCAAAAAGGCATCACGCTCATAACCAACATCGATGAAAGCAGCATTAAGNGATGGAGATGTTTTTTTAACCTTCCCAAGGTAAATATCACCAATACAAAAACTGTTTTCTGGCAATATTTTATGCAACTCGATTAATCTTCCGTTCCTTAACAACGCAACATCAATGGAGTCACTATTACTTCTAACTATTAATTCAATATCCACTACAATAAATCTTTTCGCCTAGCAAAAAACAATTTCACTACTTTTTCTTATGTCGGTTTTTTCTAAGACGTTTTTTTCTCTTGTGAGTTGCTATTTTATGTCTTTTTCTCTTTGATCCACTAGGCATAATATCTTAAACTTTTTATCTAATTATAAATATGTTTATTTTTTCTTAACCTTATTAATAAATGACTTAGATGGCTTAAAAGAAGGAGCAAAATGTTCTGGAATCAAAATGGCAGTATTTTTTGTTATATTCCTNCCCATCTTTTTCGCTTTTTTTTTTGCTAAAAANGTTCCGAACCCCCTCAAATAAACACTATTTTTATTTGAAATTGAATCTTTAATTTCAAACATTAAATTTTCAATTACAACAGAGACTTCTCCTCTTTCTAGACCTGTACTACTTGCTATTTTTTTTATTAAATCTAATTTAGTCAAAATATTAAATTTTATAAACATTAAATTTTATGCCGGCAAATATACTATTTTTAAATTATAAATTAATTACTAATTGTTAATGATTACAAAAAATGAAAATAAATACTTTGCAAAAGCTCTATTAAAATGGTATAAAAAAAACAAAAGAGACTTACCATGGAGAAGAACAAAAGATCCTTATAAAATATGGGTTTCTGAGATTATATTACAACAAACAAGAATAGATCAAGGAATAAATTATTATTTAAATTTTATAGAAAAATTTCCAAACATAGAATCATTAGCAAAAGCTAACGATGAAGACGTCCTGAAAATATGGGAAGGACTTGGTTATTACAACAGAGCTATGAATATGCTACACAGCGCAAGACAAGTTGTAAAGGGAAATAAAAAAATACCAAATACATATAATGAACTTATCAAATTAAAAGGAATTGGAGAATACACTGCAGCTGCTATTAGTTCAATTTGCTTCGAAGAAAAAAAAGCAGTTGTTGATGGTAATGTATATAGAGTATTGAGCAGGGTATTTAATATTAAAACTCCAATAAATACTGCTATTGGAAAAAAGAAATATTCAGATATTGCCAACAAATTAATTTCTAATAAAAATTTTGGAGATTATAACCAGGCAATAATGGATTTCGGATCAATACAATGCACAAAACATGAGCCAAAATGCACAAACTGTATATTTATAAATTCATGTCTAGGTTTTAAGTTTAATACTATTGACAAAAGGCCCTTAAAAAACAAAATAATCTTAGCTAAAAAAAAAAGAATTTTAAACTACTTTATGATTAACTCTCATTCCAAATATATTTTCATTCAAAAAAGAAAAAAGGGTATTTGGAAAAATCTTTTTGAATTTCCACTATACGAGTCTAAACAAATTATTAACGAAAAAATAATTAAAGAAAAAAAGATTTTAAATAATATTTTTAATCAATCTGACATGATAGGAATTAGCCTTTCAAAAAAAACAACACATATATTAAGTCATCAAAATTTAAAAATATTTTTTTGGGAAATTCTTGCAAAAAAAATAAAGAATACAAATGATATTTTAAAAATAAATAAAACGGAAATTACCAAATATCCATTTCCAAAACCTATCAAAATTTATTTAAATGAAATACTTAGTTAATAATTTATTTTTTATATTTATCTGATATTATAATTAAAAAAATTTATGGCTGGTTCACTAAATAAAGTAATGTTAATTGGAAACTTAGGAAAAGACCCTGAATCAAGGGAGATGAGTGATGGGACAAAAATGGCTAAGTTCCCAATAGCAACTACAGAAACCTATAAAAATAGACAGGGTGAAAAAGTGTCAAATACAGAATGGCATAATATAGTTTTATGGAGAGGTTTAGCAGAAGTTGCTATTAATTGGCTAAAAAAAGGTGACTCAGTTTATATTGAAGGTAAACTTAAAACTAGATCTTGGGAAGATGAAAGCGGAGTAAAAAAATATGCTACTGACATACAAGCTGATAATTTAAGCATGCTCGGCAGCAAAAGAGAACCCGACTCATTTTCTCAGTCACAACCAGGTAATCAAAATTCATTTGAAGAAAAAAATCAATCTAGTGAAAAAATAAATGATTCATCAAACGACGATGACGACTTACCATTTTAATTAAATCATTAATATTTTGGACGACCCCTCAAATTTTATTCTTATAATAACGTGGATAATTCTAGTTATTTGCTCTGGGCTTATTTCTGGTTCAGAAGTTGCATATTTTTCTTTAAGTCCCTCTGATATATCTGAAATAAAAAAAAGAAAAAATAATAAGCATAGAACTATAATAACAAATTTAAAAAATGCAAAATATTTATTAGCAACTATTTTAGTTGCTAATAATATTATTAATATTGCTATTGTCATCTTATCATCACATTTACTTAGTTCTTACTCTAATATTAATGCTTTTCAAGATCCATTCTTCCAAATTTTTATCATTACTATTATTTTACTATTATTTGGAGAAGTATTACCAAAAATATTTGCAAACAGAAGCCCTAAACTAGTTGCTGAAAGAATGGCAAAACCATTATATTACTTAGGTAAAATATTAATGCCTATTTGCAATATTTTAATCATAATATCTAGGTTCATTGAAAAAAAACTTAAAAAATCTGAGACAAAGCAAACTATTGATAATTTGTCTAAAGCTATAAATATTACTTCAAAAAATGAAAGTACTGAAGAGGCTAAGTTTCTTAAAGGAATAGTTCAATTTGGACAAACAGATGTTAAACAGATAATGAAATCTAGACTTGATGTTACCGCAATTGATGAAAAAACTCCATTTAAAGATGTAATTTTAATAATTCTTAATTCCGGNTATTCTAGGATTCCAGTTTTTGAAGAAAATTTTGATAATATTAAAGGGGTTCTACATGTAAAGGATCTTTTACCNTATCTTAATGAAAATGATTTTAAATGGAATAATGTTTTACGAAAACCTGTTTTTGTCCCAGAATCCAAAAAAATTGATGATTTACTAAAGGAAATTAAAGAGAAAAAACAACACATGATTATTGTTGTAGACGAATATGGGGGTACTTCTGGAATAGTTACGCTAGAGGACATTATAGAGGAAATAATAGGTGATATAAGTGATGAGTTTGATCAAGAAGAAGTTATATACTCAAAATTAGATCATCAAACTTATATATTTCAAGGCAAAGTTAACCTTAAAGATTTTTACAGGATAATTGAAATTGACGGAGAAATTTTTGAAAACAAAAAAGGTGTTGCAGATACATTAGCAGGTTTTATTATTGAAAATTATGGGTTAATTCCAAAGAAAGGAGANAAGTATAATTTTAATAATTTTGAATTCACGATTGAGGGCGCAAATAAAAAAAGAATTACATCTATTAAAGTCCATNATTTAAATTAAAAAAGTTTTGAGAATATTTTTAATTTATTTTATATTAATTTGTTTAGCTATCAACTCATTTAGTTGCCTACAAAAAAAAAAGAGGAAATATTTACCTGAGGGATATCATAGAATTNAATTAACTNAAAAAAATAACATCAAAAAGAAATTTTCATTTGAAGAATCAAGCTTCTCNTTCTTGNCACCTGACTANTTCAAAACTAAATCAAANATCAAAGAAATTAATTCAAAAAAGTATTTAGAAATTAAACTAGAAAACTCACAACACAATTTTAGTTTTATTCTAAATTACAGGCCAATACAAAACAATTTATCACAATTGATTAATGAAGCATATAATCCACAAATACTTAATACTTCTGATGGAATAATTGAAACAAAAGACCAAGAAGGAAAAGTNCTTATTTATGAATTAAAAGGAAAGGTCGCTAATCCTTTTTTATTTCATATTACTGACAAAGTAAATCATTTTCTTCATGGAATGATGTTTGTNTGNTCAGATCCNAAAAAAAANTGTAACCTAAATATTGATTCNTTAAAACCNGTTATAGAATATTTTGAAGAAGATATNTATAGTTTAATTAATAGTATTAAATGGACAAAGGAGTATTAAATACTGTAGAATTTATTTGTAGATAAATTTCTTTAAAACTAAACTCACATAAACACTAAATAAAAGAACGGAAGAGTACGCATGTATTAAAGTGGACCATTTTGGTTTTAATTCCGATGGTATTTCAAAAACATACATATATGAACCCGAAAATAAAAGAGAAAGTATAATTATAACTATACTGTTTTTTTCTATATAAAATTTGTAATTACATGCTTTTTCTCGAAAAGAATTTAAACCAAAAAATAAAAAAATATTAAGTATTATAATTATTGGGACTAAAAATCTATGGAAAATTAACTCAAGAGATTTTAATGCAGTAGATATATCTTGTTCAACATGACCTCTAACTTGTGTGCCAAAAAACATTTGTATTAATGAGAGAAATAAAGAAAAATATAATATGTAAAAAAAATATCTATCTAAATAAGTATTTATTTTAGAAAAATAATTAGATGGTTTTTTAGAAATATGTACCTTTTTCCTTTCACTTTGATTGGGAATATTCCTATTCAACAAATCACTACTCTTATAAAATATAAATAATAATAATGGTATAAAAATTAGAGCTACAAAAAAATGCAAAGAAATTTTTTGAGATTCTAAAACAGAGTAAACGACATTTCTACCTAACAAATACTGAACCAAACTTAAAAATATTAAAATCCCTGAAACACCAAATAAGTAACTTGGTATTTTTCTAAAGAATAAGCTTGTTAATGCAAGCATGAAAATTAATATTCCAGAAATGGCACCTAAACATCTATTTAAATATTCAACCCAAGTTTTAAATGAACTAAAATCTGCATAATTATGTTTAAAATAATTTTTTTCATTATTCTTAATTTCAATCCAATTATTATAGGTCCAAGTATTTGAACTTTTAAAAGCTGTTCTAGCCTTTAATAAAATAGTCTCATTCTCAACTTCTTTAATTATCATCTGACCTTTAGAATAATCCTGATTTGGAAACCAAGTTAATTGATTAATGCTTGTAGGAGGAATAATTAAACCATAACATTTTGGCCAATCAGGACAACCCATACCTGATCCAGTAACCCTCACAAAAATCCCAGCTAAAATGACGAGATATATAGAAAAAATTGTAATTAAAGATAGCTTACTAAAAAAAAACAATGGATGGCATCTAGAAAAAAAAGAAACCATAAAAAATATTATTTATTCCTTTTTTTTTTCTTGTTCTTATCATTAGAAGCACATTCCTTACTAGCTGAAGAACAACAACCAGAAGATTTTTGATCACAATTTGAATTTAATTTTCCATTTACCTTACAACATTGCTTTCCTTTGCTACATGATTTACTAGCTTTATCTGTACCAGACACTAAAGTAACTTCATATGCCCCACCTCTGTAATTTTCTAAAAGAGACATAATTTCATCTTGTTTTATTGACGAGTCATACTCTATCATAGCCATAGAGGAACCGAAGTCAACATTAGCAGCAAGTACACCATCAGTATTGTTTAATGCTTTTTGTACAGCCATAGCACAACCTCCAGCGCAATGCATACCTTTTATTTTAACTGCCATAAATTCAGTAGATGAGTTAACAGACGATTCAGAGTTTTGAGAAAATGATAATATAGAAAAAGAAAATATTATAAGAAAACTTGATATTAATTTAGATTGCATGTTCATAATTTAAAGTATTTATATAATACAAAAATATAAAAAATATTGTACAAATCTTTTCTTTTATTATATTTGCAGTCCAAAATTTATAAAAAATGATAGCTGTTGTAAAAATAGGTGCTGAACAATTAAAGGTCGAAAAAGGTCAAATATTTACAGTAAACAGATTAGAAGGAGCTTCTGGAAAAAAAGTTTCTTTTTCTGATGTTTTTCTTATTGAAGATAAAGGATCTACTAAAGTTGGAAATCCAAAAATTGAAAAAGCAACAGTATCTGCTTCGATTATTGAGCACCTAAAAGGTGATAAAGTAATTGTTTTTAAGAAAAAAAGAAGAAAAGGATATAAAGTTAAGAATGGTCACAGACAATATCTTACTAAAATCAAGATTGAGGATATTTCTATAGGTAGTAAAAAAGCAGTAACAAAAAAAGAAAGCAAAAAAACTGAGCAAAAGAAAACCACTCAAAAAGCAAGTACAAAAGAAACAAGTAATTCTAAAGAAAAAAAATAAGTTATGGCACATAAAAAAGGAGCTGGTAGTTCTAAAAACGGAAGAGAATCTCATTCGAAAAGACTTGGTGTAAAAATATTTGGTGGACAATTTGCTATTGCTGGAAATATAATTGTTAGACAGCGAGGAACAGTTCATAACGCTGGAAAAAATGTAGGAATAGGGAAAGACCACACATTATTTGCATTGAAAGACGGGACTGTAAAATTTCAAAAAAAGAAAAATAATAAATCTTTTGTCTCTATTTTAGACTCTAGTCAAGTATCTCAATAATTTTTTTCAACTTATTGCCTATTACAAAGTTTATCTTGAAAATATTCTATTAACTTTACGTCTAATTAAATAACCAGAGAGGTTTTAATATGTTAGATATACAATTCATTAAAAAAAATTTTACTGAGACTTTAGCTAGCTTAAAAAAGAAAAAAAGTGACGTAGANAAGNTACTTAAAAANGTTATTGATCTTGATAATCAAAGGATAGATATACAAAAAAACTCAAATTCTATACAAAAAAAGATTAATGATAATTCTAAAATAATAGGTGATTTATANAAAACAAACAGTTTAAAAGAAATTGAAAGTTTAAAAATTAAAGGAGCAAGGCTAAAAGGAGAATTAAAAATCGTTGTCGAAAAAGAGAAGGAAATTAAAAAAGAACTTAACGATTGNATAATTAATATTCCTAATATACCAAACATTTTAGTGCCATCAGGAGACTCTGAAAAAGATAATATAGTTGAAAAGANTCAAGATAAAAATTTTATAGAAGACTATAATTATTTGCCTCACTGGGAACTTGCCCANAAATATAATTTAATTGATTTTAAAAAAGGAACTGAAATTTCAGGATCAGGATTCCCTCTTTACAAAAATAAAGGGGCTGTAATCCAAAGGGCATTAATTAATTTTTTTCTTGAATTCAATACAAAAGAGGGATACCAAGAATACATACCACCTCTTCTAGTTAATGAAAAATCTGCACTTGGAACTGGTAATTTACCAGATAAAGAAGGGCAAATGTATCACATTGAAAAAGATAACTTGTATTTAATCCCAACTTCAGAAATTCCATTAACAAATATTTACAAGAACGAGATACTTAGACCCTCAGATCTACCAATNAAAATAACAGCATACACCCCATGTTTTAGAAGAGAAGCCGGGTCATACGGAAAAGACGTTAGAGGACTTAATAGACTTCATCAATTTGACAAAGTTGAAATTGTACAAATCACTCACCCAGATCAGTCATACATCCAACTTGAAAATATGATTAATCATGTTGAAAAACTATTAATAGANCTTGACTTACCATATCGTTTAGTAAAACTTTGCGGAGGAGATTTAAGNTTTTCTTCGGCATTAACGTACGATTTTGAAGTCTATTCAAAAGCACAAAATAAATGGCTAGAAGTTAGTTCAATATCTAATTTTGAAACATTCCAAGCAAGGAGATGTAATATAAAATTTAAATTAAACAATGAAATCAATTTTTGCCACACATTAAATGGAAGTTCATTAGCTCTTCCNAGAATTTTAGCTGCAATATTAGAAAATAACCAATTCNAAAANGGCATAAAATTACCTAAACCCTTAATAAAATATACAGGATTTGAGACTATCAATTAAACATATTTCTTTATTTGCATTTATAATAATTTCTATTAGTTATACTTCGTATTTTTTTTTAAATAAACCTCAAAGTAATCTTTTAAGTAAAGAAGAGGAAATAGGAACATTATACACAGAAATACTAAGTTTAGAAATTAGTAATCTTAAAAAAANCTTNGAAATCCTTGAAGTATATAATTTTAATGTAGCTTTAAATAAACTACATTCAGCAAAAATTAATGAAAAAAAAATACAAGAAATATTTTTGGATAGTATAAGTTCAGAAACTTTTTATATAAAATTCAAAGAATATAATGATTGTATTAATTTATTATATAATAAATCCACACATGAAACAATTACNTTGAAAAAAAAAATTCTTGAACTAGAAGAAAATATCCNCAGAAAGAATATAAATAATATAGATATTAATNTAGTTCAAAAAGAAATTNAAAANATCTCTTCTTTAATTTTAAATAAAAAAAATAATATCAAAAATATTTGCTCAAAATTTGATTCATTATATTTTGAAATCAATAATCATATTAAATGAATAAAATAATAATTATATGTATGTGTCTTATTATTTTTCCTAAATGTCTATTTAGCCAAGAGGACATTTCATNTGCAAAAGAGCTGTATAAATTGGGAAAATACGAGCAAGCTGCCGTACTATTTGAAAAATTAAATACAAATAAAAATCTAAGCAAAATATACAAAACATATTATGATTGTTTAATTAAAATTCAGCAATTTAAAAAAGCATCTGAATTATCAAGAAATTACTATAAAAAATCAGGTAAAAATCCGAGTATTTTAGTAGACTTAGGTAAAGCTTTATCATTAAATAATAATGAAATTGAAGCCAACAATCAATTCGATTTAGCTCTTAAAGAGGCGATTGAGAGGCCTAATTTTTTAATTTCAGTTGCATCAAAATTTTATTCATCAAAACTTTATTTGTATGCGCTTGAAGCATACACTGAATTAAAAAAAAGGAACCCAAATAGCAATTATTCATTTCAAATATCAAATATTTACTCACAATTAGGTGAAACTGAAAGTATGTATAGAGAGTTATTAAACCTTATTTTATCAAATGAAACATATGCTCAAACTTGCAAAAATAAAATACGAACAACAATAAGCAATGATAAAAAAAATGAAAACAACTTATTGCTAAAAAAAATTTTAATTAAAGAAATTCAAAGAAAAAACTCAGTTATTCTTAATGAAATATTGATTTGGTTATTTCTACAAGAAGAAAGCTTTGTAGAGGCATTAAATCAAGAAATTGCACTTGACAAAAGAAATGATAACAGAGATTTTGAAATATTTAACTTAGGAAATATTTCAATTGCTAATAATAATTTTGAAATTGCCAAAACTGCTTTCAACTATATAATTGACAAAAAAAATAACACAATTTACTATACTGAAAGTGTAATTAAATTATTAGAAATTAAATACCTAATTTTTAAAAATAACCCAACTAATAGTCAAGCTAAAATTGATAAAATAATTAATGAATTTGAAAGTAAACTAAATGAAATCGGAATTACAAATGAAAGTATTTCATCTGCAATTCAATTATCGGACATTTTAGCATTTCATAATAATGACTTACAAAAAGCAAAAAAAATACTTAGTAATATAATCACAAAAAAAACATTTACAGAAAAAAATATTGCTTACTGTAAAATAAAATTAGGAGATATTCTACTGATAGAAAACAATGTGTGGGAAGCTCAATTATACTACTCTCAAGTTGAAAAAAGCTTTAAACATGACTTGATCGGACAAGAAGCTAAATTTAAAAAAATTAAAGTGGATTATTATAATGGAAAGTTTAATTGGGCTCAATCTCAATTAGATATTTTAAAACAGTCTACTTCCAAACTTATTTCAAATAATTCAATTGAATTATCATTATTAATTAGTAATAATCTAAATTTAGACACAACACAAATTCCTCTTCAAATATATGCAGAAGGCGAATTGCTAATATTTCAAAATAAACTCAATGAGGCAATAAATAAATTTAATATTATTGAAGAAATGTATCCAAATCACGATTTAGATGATGAAATTTTATTTCATAAAGCATCAATTGAAATTAAAAAAAATAACTTTTTTTTAGCGATAGATATTTTAAATGAAATTTGCGAAAAACACAAAAATGAAACTTTATATGACAATGCTCTTTTTAAACAAGCAACTACATTTGATTATCTAATAAAGGATTATAACGCTGCTAAAGAAAAATACGAAGAGTTACTTTTAGAATGCCCGGCTAGTATTTATGTGCCAGAATCAAGAAAAAGATACAGATTTTTGAGAAGCTTAAATGATTAATAAATGAGTCAAAAAAAATTTAATCACAAAAAGAGATTTGGACAAAATTTTTTAATAAATGAAAATATAATATTACAAATAGCAAATTCAATAGACTATAAAAATAATTCTCAAATTATTGAAATTGGCCCAGGCTTGGGTGCTCTTACAAAACATCTAATTAAAAAATGCGAACCAATTATTATTGAAATAGATGCTGAAGCAATATGTTATCTACAAAAAAATCTATCTAAAAAATTAAACATAATACATGCTGACTTCCTAAAACTAAATTTAAATTCTATTCTTAAAAAGAAGAATATTATTATTGGTAATTTTCCATATAATATTTCAACTCAAATATTATTCAAAATTTTAGAACACAAAAACAAAATTGAAACAGTTGTCGGCATGTTTCAAAAAGAAGTTAGTGAAAGAATTTGTAGTAAACCAGGGTCAAAAAAATATGGAATTACAAGTGTATTAGTCCAAGCATACTATAATACACAAATATTATTTAATGTTAATAGTGATAATTTCAGGCCAAAGCCTAAAGTTGAATCAACAGTAATAAAACTAACTAGAAACAACACTAAAAAAATTAATTGCAATGAAGATGTTTTTAAAAGTTTAGTAAAACAATCCTTTAATCTGAGAAGAAAAAAAATAAGAAATGCAATTAAACTAAATATTATTGATTTAATAAAAATTGATTTAGATTTATTAGACAAAAGAGCTGAAGAATTAAGTGTAGAAGACTTTATTAACCTAACTAACCTAATAACTGAAAATGAATCCTAAATTAAATAAAGAATTTATTGAAGAAATTGAAAAATTAATTCAGGAAAATCATGATGATAGAATAAAAAATAAATTAATTTCATTTTTTCCCCAAGATATCGCAGAGTTAATTTGCCTTATTGACTTTGAAAAAGCTGAGTATTTACTAAAATTATTTGAAAAAATTAATGCAGAAATTCTAATCGAATTAGATGAAAATACAAGAGAAAAATTCTTGGCAAATTTTAGTTCTAAAAAAATTGCAAATAGTATAATTAGAAATTTAGAAACAGATGATGCTGCTGACTTAATACAAGAATTACCAAACCTTATTCAAACTGAAGTTTTAGAAGAAATTAAAAACAAAGAGTATGCTGAAGACATTGTTGACTTACTATCTTACGAAAGCCAATCTGCTGGTGCATTAATGGCAAAAGAATTAATCAAAGTTAAAAAAAAATGGACCGTTCTGAGATGCCTAGTTGAAATGAGAAAACAAGCAAAAAAACTGGAGAAGGTATATACTATATATGTTATTAATGATAGTGATCAATTATTAGGGACAGTTTCTTTGAAAACNCTTTTATTAGCACCTGAAAAAACANTAATTGAAAATATCTATAATAAAAATATTATCTCCGTACAAACTAACTTAAAGGATGAAGAAGNTGCTAATATTATGAACAAATATGATTTAATTGCTCTTCCTGTTGTCAATGATATTGGGAAATTAGTTGGAAGAATTACAATTGATGATATAGTTGATTTTATTAAAGANGAAGCAGAAAAAGATTACCAAATAGCTTCTGGNATATTAGAGAACATTGAGTCAAACGATAGTTTTTTTACTTTAATTAAAGCTAGGATACCCTGGTTAGTTATTGGGCTTTTTGGAGGTATTATTGGAGCTAAAATAGTAGGATTATTTATTTCAAATGAAGATGACATCGAAATTGCATTTGTTCCTCTTATTGCCGCTATGGCAGGAAATATTGGTATACAATCTGCTGCATTAATGGTGCAAGATTTAGCTAGCAAAAAAAATATTATTAGCTGGTTCAATAAATTCCTTAAGGAGTTTTTTGTAGCATTATTTAATGGATTAATTTGCGGCATNCTTATTTTNTTATTTTGTTCCTTTTTCTATGAAAATATAGATAATTATTTTCCCCTAAAAATGAGTATATCTCTAGTCGCAGTTATGATTTATGCAGCATTGTTTGGTAATTTTATTCCATTATTTTTTCATAAAATAAATATTAACCCTGCATTAGCAACAGGCCCTTTTATAACTACAATGAATGATGTAGTGGGATTATTTATATATTTTATTATTTGTAATTATTTTTTTATTTAATGAAGATTCTAATTATTGATAAAANAGACCAATTTTTTAAGGAAAAATTAATTTCTAATAAGTGCATAATAATTGAAAACTTGCANGATTCTAAAGATGTAATTTTAAAAAACTTTGATTTTGATGGAATAGTTTTAAGAAGTAGATTTAAAATAGACTCTAATTTTATTTATAAGGCAAAAGGTTTAAAATTTATAGCAAGATATGGCTCTGGTATGGAACATATTGATATTAACACAGCTAAAGAAAATAATATAGAATGTATTAATTGTCCAGANGGAAATAAAGATGCAGTTGCAGAACATGCAATAGGACTTATTTTATGTTTATTTAATAAAATTAATATTGCAAATGAAGAAATTCAAAATTGCATTTGGAAGAGAGAAAAAAATAGAGGAATAGAATTAATGAATAAAACAATTGGTGTTATTGGATACGGAAACACTGGGAAATCTTTATGTGATAAACTTATTGGATTTAAATGTAATATTTTNGCTTATGATAAGTATAAAGAAAAATTTGGAAACAATCTTGTAAAAGAAGTTTCACTAAATGAAATATTTATAAATTCTGATTTAATAAGNATACATGTTCCTGAAAATAATGAAACAAAAAATATGATAAATAAATCTTTTTTATCAAAATTTAATAAACCTATTTTTATTATTAATACATCCAGAGGAAATATAGTTAACACTTCCGATCTTATTTGTTGCCTAAAAAATAAAAGTGTATTAGGAGCATGTCTAGATGTACTGGAATATGAAGAAAATTCATTTGAAAAAATAAATAATAATAACTGTATGTCATTTTTAAATAATGCAAAAAACGTATTATTAACCCCTCATATAGCAGGCTTATCTATTGAGTCCAAAAACAAATTATCTGAAATTTTAGCAAACAAAATATTAGACTTTATTAAAAGTATTAAGTAATTTAACTTTACATAATAACAAAAATGATGAAAAAAATAATCTTATTAACTCTGTTTAGTTCATTTCTTACCCAAGATACATATAGTCAAGATAATTTAGATGAGTTCTTTGACTCATTTTTATATCAAACAGTAGATGGTTCATTAAGTGATAGTGAAACTATTGTTGAAGGTTATATGTCACCATTAGGAGCGGCACTTGGCTCAGGTTTAAATGCAGGTTGGTATAATACTGCTAAAACTCACGGACTAGGAAGATTTGATGTTACTGCAGGCATTCACTTTATTGGCTTTCCTAATGAATCAAAATCTTTTAATCCTTCAAATGATTTAAACTATTTAGTAATTGAAAACAATGAAAATATACCAACATTTATTGGGGGTAATACTAATTCTCAAATTGGTATTTTAGACCCTACAGGAAATTTTCAATATTTATTTGATGCCCCTAGAGGAACAGACTTACCTGTTCTACCAGTACCCTACTTTCAAGGTAGTGTTGGATTAATTAAAAGCACCGAACTTATGTTTAGGGTATCTCCGCTAAAAATTGATTTTGGACAATTAGAGTTAGGATATTGGGGATTTGGTTTTAAACATGATATTATGCAATGGATTCCTGTTGCAAAGAGAATTCCCATTGATTTATCAATTTTAGCAGGATATTCTCAACTATCTAGCAAATTTAATTTTTATGATGACAAAAATATGGACTTTAAAGTTAAAGCATTTACATCATCATTAATATTGAGTAAAAAATTGAGCTTTATTACTTTATATTCCGGATTAGGATATAATTACTCTTCAAGTAATCTTAAACTAAATGGAGAATATGTTATAGGTAATCCACAAGAAGAACAAATTACCTTAAATAATCCCCTAGATTTAAATTTTGGTGGAACCAATGGATTTAAAGGGAATTTAGGATTACGAATGAAGATACTTATTTTTACTATACATGCTCAATATACAAAAGCTGAATATGATATCTTTAGTATTGGATTAGGTTTAAATGCAGACTGGAAATAAACACTTATATACATTAACAATTAAAAAAAAATATGAAAAAAATATTTACACTAACTATATTTTCACTAATTATTCTTCTTTCATGTGGCAAAAGTAAGGAGGAAAAAGCTTTAGATGATTTAAGAAATATTGGAGATAAATTTATGGAAGAAGCAGGAGCAGATTGGGGAGAGAGTATAGATTATATGGAGGATTATGAAAACGTTATGGATGAGGCCATGAAGGATTATGATGAATATATGGATGAATATGGAGAAGTCATGGATGAATACGGAGAAATCATGGATGAATACATGGAAAATTACGATGANTATATGGAAGATTATATGGAAGATTATGGTGAAATAATGAACGAGACAATGGAAAATTATGATGAGTATATGGAGGATGCTATGGATATTTACCAAGATGCATATGAGGATGCTATGGATATGCTAGATGATTACGATTATAGTGATTATTATTAAGATATAATTGTACCCGGAAAAGTAGAATTGTCAAATTTTCTAATTTTTAGAATTATATTTTTCTCTTTGAGTGGCTCTATTGTTTTATTATGAACTAAAGGTCTTTCGGGATTAGAGTATTTTTTTATTTGATCATATGTTAATTTTGGTATTGGTAAAATATTTTGATTCTCTGAAATCTTTGGATCTTTTTCATAAACCCCCTCAACATCCTTAAATAAAATAACTTCAGATGCATCAAGTAAATTTCCAATAATAGACGCGCTATAATCAGAACCTTCTCTACCTAAAGTAGTTGTTGTATTATCAAAACATCCTATAAATCCTTGAGTGATAACTATATTGTTTTTAGGAAAATTTTGTATAAACTTTTGTTTAGATAAGTCCCATTTTACATTCGCACTTCTGTAATTAGAATCTGTAATTATACATTTTCTTATATCAAACCAACAATTATCTATTCCAGATTTAAGTAAATATTGACTTACTATTTTTGAAGAAATTAGTTCCCCTAAAGAAACAATTTGATCATAATCAAAATCAAAATCCTTATACAAAGGTTGAGTTTTATTAATTATATTTTTAATTACATCAAAAAAAGACCCATCTTTTTCATTAATTAAATTTAATTTCCAGGAAATATACATTAGTTCTCNAAAAGCTAAACTTGAAAAAAAAGAGTATTTTTTTCGATAAAACTTATTGTTATAATTACTATTTAAAAAATCTTCTAACATATTAGTAGTTTTNCCAAANGATGATATAACAATAATAATTTTTTGATCTTTATAATTTAATAATATGTCAAGTATTTTTTTAATAGATAAATCATCTTTTAAAACACCTCCACCAAATTTTAATATTTTCATTATATAATCAGATTATTATTATTTATAAAGTTATATTTATATTCAATATTATTATAGTGTTACAAACTTTTTTAATATTAGTAAATAAAATTTTATTATGAATTGTCTTAATACTTTCTTTGGAAATAAAGTAGAAAAATCAGTACTAAGTATTATTCTTAGCGTTGAAAAAGCCTCTATTTTATTAAATGAAAAATTACTAAATGGAGGCTCAGAAATTCATGGGTCAACTGGCAACAAAAATGTTCAGGGGGAAAAAGTTCAAAAACTTGATATCATTGCACATAATTTATTTGAAAAAGAATTTAGATCTAATAACAATATACACTCTGTACTTTCTGAAGAAAAAGAAGAGATTATTAATTTAAATAATAGTGGGGAGTACCTTATCGCAATGGATCCCCTTGATGGCTCTTCAAATATTGATGTAAACATTCCTGTTGGTAGTATTTTTTCTTTTTTTAAAAATGATGCACATTCTAATTCTGCTAATGAGGGATTTTTAAGAAAAGGAAAAGAACAATCATTTGCTGCTTATATTATTTACGGAACGGCAACAATGTTTGTAATTGGTATTAATGAAAATGTATATGGGTTTACTTTAAATGTTAAAAAAGAAAAGTATTTTTTGACACATAAAAATATTATAATTCCTGAAGAAGGGTTAATTTTTTCAATTAATGAAGGAAATAATAATGGTATTGACAAAGAAATTTTAAATTATTTAAAATACTGTAAAAAACTAAATAATCAAGGGAGACGAACACATACTGCAAGATTTATTGGCTCATTAGTTGCTGACTTTCATAGAAACATGTTAAAAGGAGGTATCTTTATTTATCCTAATACAGCTGATAAGCCAAAGGGTCAACTAAGGTTAATCTATGAATGTAACCCAATTGCTTTAATTGCCTTATACGCAAAAGGAAAAAGTTTAAATAAATCTGAAGATATTTTAGAGGTTTACCCTAAAAACAATCATGAAAGAACCTCATTTATTGTTGGATCAAAAAGAATGGTAAATCAACTCATGTCATTTTACAAAAATGAACCAAATTGATTTAATTAAAACATACAAGCATTCAAATAAATGCACAGAACTTTTTGAAAGAAGTAAAGAAGCTAAGGATTTAATTATTAGCAATTTATCTGGATCTTTAAAGGCAATTTATATATCAATATTTCTTAAGAAAAATGANNNTNCTNATTTTTTTATTTTTCAATCCAAAGAAAATGCATTGATTTTCTTAAATGATTTAAAAAACTTAAATGTAGATAATACATTTTTTTTCACAGACAAAAAACATCTTGAAGATTCTGTAGAAATAACAAAGCTGCTACAAAGCCTAGATGAAAATAAAAATAATACAGTAATTTCTTTTGAAAAAGCAATATGTCAAAAGTTACCTAACCATCATAATCTTGAAAAAGATTTAATTAAAATTTGTGTAAAACAAAAAATAAATATTAGCTCCCTAGAAAATGAATTAATAAACATAGGATTTGAACAAGTAGATTTCACAACTAAGCCTGGAGAATTTTCAATTAGAGGNTTCATAATTGATGTATTTTCTTTTGGAAACGAAAATCCATACAGAATTGTTTTATCATCAAATAATGTTGAAAATATAATGGTTTTTAATGCAGAAACACAATTATCTACAGATNANAAAAANAAAATTATTATTGCACCAAATATTTANGATCNTAAAGNAAGTAATGAAAATTATATATTTTCTTATTTAAAAAAAACATCCACTATNTGGATAGAGGATTTTGATCTGCTAAAAAAAAATNTTGAAAAGGAAATTATTCNGGATTTAGAAAGTTTTTATAAAATTAATATTTCAAATAAAAAAAATAAAAACTCTTTAAGTTGTGTCGCTTTCAAATCATCTATTCAAAAATCATTTAATAAAAACATTATCCTACTTGAAAAAGAAATTGAAAAAAATAAAACTGATTTTATAAATATAATTGCAATTCAATCTGACTCNCANAAAAAAAGATTTAAAAATATTTTCAATAAACTAAAATACAANGAGGATTANCATTTAATTAACCTAAATATATCTCAGGGNTTTATTGATTATGATAATAAAATTTCAATTTATACTGACCATGAAATTTTTAATAGATTCCACAAGAAAAAGTATCAACAAATTTACCAGAATAAAAAAATAATAACTCTAAAAGAATTAAATAAATTAGAAAAAGGGGACTATATAACGCATTATGATCACGGGGTTGGAATCTATGATGGACTTATTAAAATTAATAATGAAAACAAAAAGCAAGAAGTACTAAAAATTAAATATAAAAATGAAGGTATTTTATATGTTAGTATACATTCAATTCACAAAATATCAAAATATAAATCTAAAGAAGATGAAGGTAAAATTAATATTAATGAATTAGGAAATCCTAGTTGGAAAAAATTAAAAAATAAGGTAAAAAGTAAAGTTAAAGAACTAGCATTTGACCTAGTTGAATTATATGCTGAAAGAAAAAACACAAAAGGTTTTTCCTATTCAAAAGACTCATATCTTCAAAATGAATTAGAGTCCTCATTTATATTTGAAGATACAATTGACCAAGCTAAATCCACTGATTTAATTAAAAAAGATATGGAAAATTCTTTTCCTATGGATAGACTAATTTGTGGCGATGTTGGATTTGGTAAAACTGAGCTGGCAATTAGGGCATCATTTAAAGCANTTGCAGATAACAAACAAGTTGGAATACTTGTGCCAACAACAGTTCTTGCTCTTCAACATTATAAAACATTTACAGATAGATTGATGGATTTCCCTTGTAATATTGATTATATAAACAGATTTAAAACAAAAAAAGAAATCACAAAATCAATAGATGANTTAAAAAAAGGNAAAACAGATNTTATAATCGGAACTCATAGACTTGCAAGTGATGATATTAAATTTAAAAATTTAGGTTTATTAATAATTGATGAAGAGCAAAAATTTGGTGTATCNACAAAAGAAAAAATTAGAAACATTAAAAAAAGTGTAGACACATTAACACTTTCTGCTACACCAATACCAAGAACTCTACAATTATCTCTNATGGGNGCAAGAGATATTTCAATATTAAAAACACCTCCGTCTAATAGAAATTCTATATCAACTGAAATTATTCAATTTGACATCAATTTAATTTCTGAAAAAATACAATACGAAATTCAAAGAGGNGGCCAGATATTTTTTATACATAATAGAATAAAAGATATACAAGATATTCATGATTTGTTAATTCAATTTAATCCAAAAATTTCAATTAAAATNGGACACGGACAAATGCCAGGCAATAAATTAGAGAGNGTAATATTAGATTTTATAAATGGNAAGTTTGATGTTCTATTATCAACGACAATAGTTGGAAATGGNGTTGATATACCTAATGCTAATACTATTTTTATAAANAATGCNCATCAATTTGGNTTAAGTGATATCCACCAAATNNGAGGCAGAGTAGGGAGAAAAAATAAACAAGCTTTTTGTTATTTAATTAGCCCACCTGTAAGTACATTAAAAAAAGATTCATTTAATAGACTAGTTGCTATTGAGAGGTATTCAGGATTAGGAGATGGGTTTAATATTGCTATGAAAGACTTAGAGATAAGAGGGGCAGGAGATGTTTTGGGGGCCGAACAATCTGGATTTATAAATGATATTGGATTTCAAACATATCAAAAAATTTTAGCAGAAGCAACAGAGGAATTAAAACACGAGAAATTTAACAAAAAAAATATATTTTTAACTCAAACAAATTGNGTGATTGAATCAGATCTAGAACTAATGATACCTAATGATTATATTGAAAATAAGAATGAAAGGCTCTTTATATATACAAAACTAAGCTCTATAAAATCTNAAAACAATTTAGATGAAATTGAAAATGAATTAAAAGATAGATTTGGTAAATTTCCTNAAGAGNTTATTAATCTNATCAAATCNATTAAGGTAAAGTGGATAGGAGAAAAATTAGGATTTAAAAAAATTATTATTAAGAANGGTAAAATGATAATATTTCTACCTAAAAAAAATGATAATTCATTTTATAACTCAAGTTCNTTTAACATTATAATTAATAAAATTAAATCTCAACCATCCTTTTGCNTGCTTAAAGAAAAGAATAATCAAATAAATTTATACATAAACCAAAAAATTGATACAATAAATCAAGCTGAAGAAATATTAAAATCATTTTAATATTTTTGTATAACTTTTATCTTAATTATTTATACATTTGTTAGATGAGAAAATTATATTTATTCATATTACTTTTTTCACANCTAGTTAATTCACAAAATTTTACATTAAGTGGATATATTGAAGATATTAACTCTGGCGAAAGTTTAATTGGAGCTAATGTCCTTATAAAAGGATTAGATATTGGATGTAGTACAAATAACTATGGTTTTTTTTCTATTACCATTCCTCAAGGAGATTACACAATTTTATCCTCATATATTGGTTATGAAACTAAAAGCCAAAATATTAATGTCAATGAAAATAAATCCTTAATAATATATTTAAATCCAGAGTTATTCGAAATAAAAGAAGTTACATTATCAACCAAATCTGAGGATCATAACATCAAAAGTGCAAACCTAGGTAAAATTGAATTAGAAGTAAAAAAATTAGATCAACTGCCGGTTTTGATGGGTGAAAAAGATGTACTAAAATCTATTCAACTTCTTCCAGGTATTCAATCAGGTAATGAAGGTAGTGCAGGCTTCTATGTTAGAGGCGGGGGTGTTGATCAAAACTTGATTTTATTAGATGAGGCAACTATTTATAATGCTTCCCACTTATTTGGTTTCTTCTCAGTCTTTAATAGTGATGCTATTAACGACATAAATTTAATCAAAGGTAGTCCAAGCGCAAATTATGGAGGAAGATTAGCATCTGTTTTAGACATTAATATGAAAAATGGTAATAAAAAGAAATTTGAAGCTAATGGAGGTATAGGATTAATTTCATCAAGATTAACTGTTCAAGGACCTATAAAAGTAGATACTTCATCTTTTATAGTTTCTGCAAGAAGAACTTATATTGATGTATTAACAAAACCTTTTTTAGAAAATACAGAATATGCAGGAAACGGATATTATTTTTACGATCTAACTGCAAAATTAAATTATAAATTTTCTGATAAAGATCAATTGTTTTTTAGTGGTTACTTTGGTAGAGATGTTTTTTCTTTTTCAAGTTCTGATTGGGGATTTTCAATAAATATGCCCTGGGGAAATACTACTTCATCAATTAGATGGAATCATGTTTTTTCAAACAAATTATTTATGAATACTTCATTAATATTTAGTGATTATAAATTTGAATTCAATGGAGTTCAAGAAATTAATAATGAACCAACTGCAAAAAGCTCATTATTTTCTGGTATAAAAGACTGGTCATTAAAACAAGATTTTAATTATTATTTAAATTCTAGACATACAATTAAATTTGGAATAAATAATATTTATCATGAATTTACTCCTTCTAGCTTTACAGCACAAATTGATAGTATTGACTTTAGCTTAGATAATGTTATTAAATATTACGCACACGAATATGCACTATACATTAATGATGAATATAAATTTAATGAAAAGGTCTTAATTAATTCTGGTGTAAGACTATCTGGGTTCACTCACTACGGTCCATTTGAAAGATATTTAAAGGACGATTCTGGTAATATTGGGGCAATCTCAACTGATAGTGTTTTAATTTATAAATCAAGAGAGAAAATAAAGAATTATTTTGGTTGGGAACCTAGAATTTCGCTAAGATATTTAATTAATGATTCATCATCAATTAAAATGGGTTTTAACCAGAACTACCAATACATTCATCTAACTTCATTATCAGCATCTTCTCTTCCAACTGATGTTTGGCTTCCAAGTTCATCAATAGTGAAACCCCAACTAGGACGTCAGTATTCTGTAGGATACTATAAGAACTTTTTAAATAATAAATACGAAACTTCTATTGAAGGTTATTATAAAACAATGAATAATTTAATCGAATATAAAGATAATTACATACCTGGTATTGCAATTGGAACAGATAACCCTGATAATAACTTAACTAGCGGAAAAGGCAAATCATACGGATTAGAATTTTTTATTGGCAAAAATTCCGGTAATCTAACAGGATGGATAGGTTACACGTTATCAAAAACAACAAGAAAATTTGAAACCCTAAATAATGGAAATATATATTTCTCTAAATTTGATCGAACTCATGATTTATCATGTGTTATAAACTATCAAATAAGTAAAAGGCTTAATATATCATCTGTTTTTGTTTATGCAAGTGGAAACACATTTACTTTACCTGAACAAGCTTACTTAATTGATGGTCAGATTTTAATTGATTGGGGAGATAGAAATAGCTACAGAATGGAGCCATATCATAGGATGGATTTATCAATAACTTTAAAAGGAAAGGAAAATAAAAAATTTGAATCTAATTGGTCAATATCTGTATATAATGTATTTAATCGACAAAATCCATACTTCATATATTTTGATATAGAAAATAGCTTAGGTCAAGAAGATGGATCAATAGAATTAAAAGCCAAACAAGTATCATTATTTCCTATTATACCATCAATATCATGGAATTTTAAATTTTAAAAATGAAAAAAATAATCATAATCATTCTTTTAATTACATCTTGTACAAAAGAGATTTCTTTCGATGTGCCTTTGAATGAACCAAAAATAACTGTAAATGGATATATTGAAAAAGGTCAAAGCGCAAAAATATTATTAACAAATAGTACTGATCCATTTAATGTTAGTTCAGATTTTCTGAATCCAGACTTCTTCCAAACAAATGTTATTCAAGATGCTACAGTAGTAATTATAAATAAAGAAGAGAGTATTACTGATACACTAAAAATAATCCCCTTTGGTATAAGTGATACATGGTTTTATAATTACGAAGGCTCAAATATTATAGGTGAAGAAGGTAAAACATATCATTTAGAAATAACATACAATAATGAAATAATAACAGCAAAAACAACTATTCCATATATAGAGGAAAATATGTTCCCAAATGACAGTTTAAGATTTATTTATAAAGAAGAGGATAATGATTATTGTTATCTATGGGCGCATTATAATGACCCTGACACTCTTGGAAATTGTGCAAGTATTTATACAAAAACTATAAATTCGACATACCAAGAAGACCCTATGGACATTAACATGGATGGCGATAATTATAGTGCACCATTTTTCAAAAGAGTTTTAGATAATGGTGGCAATTATAATGATGAATATGTGAATGGACTTGCCTTCTCTTACCCAACATATAATGGATATGGTTGGTGGGAAAATACTAATTCAGATGAAATAGATGGTACATCAGGAGAAACATTAGGTTTTTGGAATGTAGACCCTGAAAAACAAGTAATTATTAAAATATCTGCAATGGATAGATCAAGTTGGAATTTTTGGGCCTCTATACAAAATAATAACCCACCAGGAATATTTGGAAGCCCATCAAATGTTCAAAGTAATATTAACGGAGGTTTAGGTATTTGGTATGGAACATCATCATTGTATAGAACAATAAACTGTTCTCCCTAAAATTTAGTTTGGCACGGTATTTGTATATATAATAATACAAAATGGGGTATAAAAGTTTAATTACAAGATCTCACTTGATAATTAAACATACAAAAAAGCTAGAATTCTCAAATTCTAGCTTTTTTATATTAATTAAAATATATAAACTAAATTTTATGTTTATAATTTGGTCTATAGCTTAATGCTTTTTTTGATTTTTTAAATAAAACTTTATTAACATCTCCTTCAAATAACAATTTTATAGGATCCTCAAGCGCTTCTTTAATTGCAACTAAAAAACCAACGGATTCTTTTCCATCTATAACTCTATGATCATAAGAAAGGGCAAGGTACATAATAGGCCTAACTAATACTTTACCATCAATAGCAACTGGCCTTTGAACAATATTATGCATACCTAATATAGCAGATTGAGGAGGATTTAAAATAGGTGTAGATAACATAGACCCAAAAACTCCCCCATTTGTTATTGTAAATGTTCCACCTAACATGTCATCAATAGATAACTTACCATTTCTTGCTTTATCAGCTAATCTAATTATTTCTTTTTCTATTTCTATAAAATCTAAATTTTCAACATTTCTAAGGACAGGGACCATTAATCCTCGATCAGTACTTACCGCGATTGATATATCTTGATAATTATATTGAACAATATTCTTTTCGCGAGAGTGTTTGATTTTCTCTAGGGAGAAAGATTGATTTTCACGATTGTAAATCTTTGATTTTCGATTTGATTTTCACCGAGCCACCCCATCGAAGAAGCAGCGACGGCGCACTTCTGGGGGGTCGAGAACTCTCGC
>NHFO01000040.1 GCA_002170235.1 Flavobacteriales bacterium TMED113 | reverse complement strand
TTTCCCTCTGGAAGGAAGAAGAGGAGCAAAACGCTGTTGAAGACCTTTGAGTCTGATGCAGTATCTGTTATCTTAGCTTTTTATAAAAGAATAATTTTACTTAAAATTCATCCTATTTTATTATAACAAGTTAATCAAAAATCGTAAATTTATACTCTTATAGCGCCATGTAGAGTTAATCTTAATATATTATTTTGTATAGAAAAATATTTACTTTATTAATTTGCATTTTTTTTTCAACTACAAGTTTTTCTCAAAATTGTAGTGTTAGTGTAATTCCTACTATAAATTCATCATGTGATGGAGCAACTGTAGTGACAGTGACAGTAGATTTTTCAAATACTGATATTAGTAATTGGGATTTAAATAATCAAGTAAATTTTTCTTTATTATCTCCAGAGTTTACTACCCCCCTTGAATTAAATAGCTGGTCTCAACAAAGTAATATTATTGATGTTATAATACCAGAAAATTTAACAGTGCAACCAGGAGATTATTTATTTATAGTTTCTACACCTGATACAGAATCTGGAATATGTATTATATCTGATGTATCTTTCACTATTTTAGAAGAAGTTAACTTAACTTTAGACTATGATATTATTGATCCTGTGTGCCCTAATTCAGATGGTTTTATTTCAGGGTCTTTAGATGGTCCATCAGGTATATACTCTGTCTATTTAAACGGTCAATTTGCTCTTGAAACAAGCCTTGGTATTAATGAAATTGATTTCTCTTTTGATAGTAGTAATAGTAATAGTAGTTCTATAATAGGAATTCAAAATGTATCTGGTTTAGATACCGGAGATCAAATTGGAGTTTTTTTTAATTCAAATGATGGTTTAATTTGTGCTGGAATTTTTAATTATTTAGATGATGGTCAAGTAATTCCTTTTGCTGCTTGGGGTGATGATAGTAGTACTCCTAATATTCAGGAAGGATTAAATGAGGGTGATGAATTTTTATTTCTTGTAAAAAAACTAGATGGTGAAGTTTACAATGTTAATGTATCTTACATGGATTATAGTCCACCAGAGATTACATCAACAAATTCTTTTCAAATTAACGGAATATCTGTTATAGATAGCTTTTCACTTGGCTTTCCATTTGTTGAGTCTTTCGAAACTCCCTTATCTGTTGGCACTTATGATTTAGAAATATTTAATTCTTCATTTTGCTCTGTATATCAAAATAGTAATATTGTTGTTAATCCACCTTCGCCAATTATTGTATCTACGTCATTTACAAATAATACATGTGAAAATTTTACAGATGGATCAATTACTGTTGAGGCATCTGGTGGTTCAAACCAATTTCTTTATTCTCTATTTGGACCCCCTGGATTTAATAACATTGTTTTATCTCCAAATTCAACTTTTGAAAATCTTCCAGTGGGAAATTATTTTGTTTTTATAAATGATTTAGGTTGTGGTGCTCCAGAAGGAAATACATATCCAGTTAACATATCTTATAATGAATACTTTTCTGTCAGTTTAATCGAGCAAGCTTTTGATTGTCAAAGTCAAACTTTCAATAATATTATTAGCGTAGATGGTGATAACATCAGTTATCCAGTATCAATTGATATTACTAATCTAACCACAGGTGATATATCAAATTTAACTTCAAATGAGGATGTCATTAGTATTGATCAATTAGACTCAGGTTTTTATGATATAAATGTTTCATCAAATAATGGATGTCAAAATAGTTTAACATTAGTTGTAGATGAATATATTCCTCTAAATGCAATAGTAACAACTCCATCAGAAAGTTTAGTTTACTCTGGTTTTGATCTATCTTGCTCAGATGCTGAAGATGGCTGGATAAATGTAGAAGTTACGGGTGGTTATGGAAACTATACATATTCATGGTCTAATGGATCTTCTGATCAAAACTTAGAAAATTTATCCGAAGGATTATATTCTTTAGTTATTTCAGATGAGTATGGATGTTCTTTTAATATTGAAGAAGAATTAAATGCTCCTGAGCTTTTTGAAGCTTCGGTTATAACAACAAACATTAGCTGTAATAGTTTTTCTAATGGAGAAGCTGAACTAGTTATTTCAGGCGGTATTCCACCATATTCTAACTCTGCATCACAATTGTTAAACTTAGCTCCGGGAACATATTCTGAAATAATAACTGATTTGAACGGATGTCAAATCCCAATAGAATTTGATATTACTGAGCCAAATCAAATTACTATATCGGTAATTCAATCTAATTATTCAAATTATGGTGTTTTATGTAATGGTTCTAATAATGGATTTATTGATGTTACAGTAGAGGGTGGAACCGGTTTATATAGTTATTCTTGGTCTAATGGAAGTCTTTCTGAAGATTTAACTGCAATTGGTCCTGGCACTTATGATTTAATTGTTTCTGATGCAAATGGATGTGATGAGTCAATTTCCATAACAATTTCAGAGCCAGATATTTTATCTATTTCTTCTACTCAGTCAAATTTTAATGGCTTTGGAATTTCGTGTAATGGAGAAAGTGATGGATTTATTGATATAACTGTAGTTGGTGGTACTGGAAATTATACTTATGCATGGAATAATGGTTCAACATCTGAAGATTTAAGTAATATTAGTGCTGGAACTTATGATGTTGTTGTCACAGACGAAAATGGATGTGCTGTACAGTCTTCTTTTTTTATTGATCAACCTGATTCAATAATTATTTCTAGTGTTTTATCCGATTTTACAGGTTACGGAATTTCATGTTATGGTGAAAATAATGGTTCTATTGATATTACAGTTTCTGGTGGGGTAGAGCCTTATTCATACTCTTGGAATAATGGTGAATCCACTCAAGATTTGCTGAATTTAAGCTCAGGTTCATATGAATTAACTGTTTTAGATTCTCAAAATTGCACTTCTTCTGTACAATTTGAAATTGATGAGCCTGATGATATAATTATTTCTTATTTAAGTAGCTCATATAACGGTTATGGATTAAGCGCAGCAAATAGTTTAGATGGCTTTATTGATATTACCGTAACAGGGGGAACAGGAACGTATACCTTCATATGGAATAATGGAGAAACAACAGAAGATTTAAATAATATAGGAGAGGGAATTTATTCTTTAGTAGTTTCTGATTCAAATAATTGTTTTGAAGATCTATTAGGTTTTGAAATGACCGCACCACCACCTATAACATTGAGTATCTCAACCCCTCTTCTTGGCTGGGATTTTGAAAATGGCTTTGAAACTAACCTAAGTTGTTACGGTGCTTCTGATGGTTCAATAGATTTAAATGTTACTGGTGGTCAACCACCATATATATATGAATGGACTAATTCAAATGGAGATATCATCTCTAATGGTGAAGATATTTTTGATTTGTCAGCAGACACATATTTCGTTTCTGTAACAGATGATAATTTAGTTACTGAAAATAGTCCTCCAATTGTAATAACTGAACCAAATGAATTTATAGTAAATTATGAAATTATTCCTCCCTTATGTGGAGAGGAGTTAGCTGAAGTTACAATTTTAGATATTAATGGTTATACTGATCCATCTAATGAAGAAAATTTTGAAGACCCTAATGCGGCAAATGGATGGTATTATGCTTTTTCTATATATTTTGAGGATAATGAAAATAGTCTAATTTCTTATGCTTTCAATAATGAACTTCCAATAACTTTTGAATTTAATCCAACTTTATATGGTGATGGCGAGTATACTCTTCTAGTTTCTCATGTTGCCGCAGGTGACAATCCAGGCATTTGTAGTCAGCCATATACATTTGAATTAGAATATATATCACCAATAAATATAGATAATAGTCAAATAGTTGATGCAAGTTGCGGGTTAGATAATGGCTCTATTCAATTATCTTTTTCAGGCGGTGATGGGATTTATGAATATAATTGGAATGGTCCTAATGGATTTATTAGTACAGATAATAATTTGTTTAATCTTAGTCCTGGCGTTTATAATCTTAATGTTAATGATGGAAGTGGTTGTGATTTTGCCGATTCATATGAGATTCAAGGAGCTGATGGTTTAAGTATATCATCAGAAAGTTCATTTGATACTTGCTTAGGTAGTTCTTTAGGTTCAATTAATATTGAAGCATCAGGAGGGTCTGGAAACTATACTTTTTCTTTATTTGATGAAACAAATACAATTATAAATACAAATTCAACAGGAATCTTTAATGGTTTATCAATAGGCTTTTATTATGTTGAAGTATTTGATCCCCAATGTGACCCAATAAATTCTAGTATTTTGTCAGTAGATAATTTATCAACTTTATTTGCAACATTGGATTCGGAAAGTAGCACATTAGGTGTCTGCTCTGGACAGCCTACAGGTTTTTTAGATATAAATGTTACGGGAGGTCAACCATTTCCAGATGGTAATTATGCATATGTTTGGACCGCCTCCAATGGAGGATTAATTCCAATAGGTCAAGAAACTAATCAAGATATTTCAGATTTATTACCTGGAAATTATTCGGTTTATGTTTTTGATGATAGTGGTTGTCCCCCTGCTGGGCCTTATGAATATTCAATTGTTACTTTAGATGAAATTAGTGTAGATATTAATGTAATTTCAGTTCCTACATGTTATGGAGACCCTGCTGTAATTGAGTATGCTATTAACGGAGAGGGTATTTTTGATGTTTCTATTGATAACGGTCAAGAAATAATTTATGATGAAAATATTATAAATGCTGATGCTGGCTCTTTAGTTTTTCAAGAAAATTCAAATGCTTGTGCTTCTAATAATTCAATAGCTTTTCCTAACACAATTTTCCCAAATAGTACTGATATAAATATTGGTGATCAAATAGGTTTGTTTTTTATTAATGAAAATGGAGATTACACTTGTTCTAATGTAATAACTTGGTTAGGCGTAACTGATGCAATGGCTGGATGCGGTGACGATGGTTTAACAATTCCAGAAATAGAAGGTTTCCAAAGTGGAGATGAACTGATATTTTTAGTTTTAGATCAAACAGGTCCTGATGCTGGAACTATATATAACACTGAAGTTTCATATCAAGAGTTGCCTGGTTTTGAAACGGTTTTTGTACCTAATGGTCTCTCTGCTATTCAATCAATATATACAACATCAATATATACACAAGCAGATGCCACTGAAATAATTATAGACGAAGCAATAAGTGGAACATATACAATTTCTATTTCTAATGAAAACTGTTCGTACGTAACTGAGTTTGAAGTTGTATGTCCAGATATTCCTCTTCAAGTAAGTTCAACAACTTCAGACTATAATGGATATGAAATTAGTTGTAATGGTGCTAATAACGGAGTAATTAATAGTTCTGTATTAGGAGGAGTTGGTCCATATACTTTTTCATTACAAAACAGTGATGGTATAACTATTCAATCTGGAGGATTATTGGGTTGCTCTGAAATAGAGACAAGTATTCCAGAACTTATATACTTAGATCCATTCATTGGAAATACCCAAACATTACTAAATGAAGATTATCCAGATATATATCTAAATGCAGGTAGTCATTATTTTGTATCTACTTTTCAAACAACATGGGATTTGGCAAATAATTGGGCTCAAGCTTTTGGTGGACATTTAGTGACATTAAATGAATACAATGAAGCGTGGACATTATTGAATGGAACTAATTCTTTAGAAGATTGTGAATTAAATGGTATTACATGTGTAAATGATCAAAATTCTGATTTATCTATGATTAATCAATGGTGGGTTGGAATGAACACTGATGAACTCAATCAAGGTGGATATCCAGATTTTTCTTCTTTAACAAATTGGTCTAATGGTGAATTGATTTCTCAAAGTACTTTTGATTTACTTGGACTTCCACTCTTTTGTGATGGTTGCGAAAACAATCAAAATATGTCAAATGCCTTTTTATATGCTCAAGACGGTATTTCTAATTTATCAATAACAGCAAATTCTACTTTTCTAAATGATTTAGGTGCAAATTATTTTGATGGCGATGGTAATGTAATTCTTCCTTTTATTGTTGAGATACCTTGTGATACAGAAATTGAATTTACTGATTTGCCACCAGGGAACTACACACTTACTATTCTTGATACAAATGGTTGTGAAATTGAGGAAAACTTTTTAATTGAAGAGCCTAATCCTTTAGAAGCTAATTTTAATATATCACCGCCATCTTGTAGTGGTTTATCTGACGCATCTGTTGAAGTATTAGCTCAAGGAGGAGCAGGTGTTTATACTTATTCATGGGTTGATGAAGATGGTAATGAAATAAGTACTTCAAATATTTTAGAAGATGTTCCACCAGGAAACTATACAATTTTCCTTTTCGATCAAAATTTTGATTCGGGAAATCCAAGTACATCTTGTAGTGTATACGTTCAATTAGTTGAAATTCCTGATGTGTCCCCTGTACAAATTGATGATATTGTTTCATCAAATTACAATGGATATGGAGTCAGTTGTTATGGTGAAGAAAATGGTTTTATAAATATTTCTGTTTCAGGTGGTACACCACCATATAATTATTTTTGGTTAAATGAAGATAATCAGATTATAAATGCTGGATCTAACCAAACACAAAATTTACCTGCCGGTGAATATAATATTACAGTTTGGGATTCAAATTATGATCAAAATGATCCAAATACCTTGGGTTGTTACTCGTCAACAACTGTTATTTTAACTGAACCTCCTGCAATTGATGCAGTTGTTTATTTAACAGATTATAATGGTTTTAGCGTTAGTTGTAAAGGTGCTTCAGATGCTTCAATAGATTTAGAAATAAGTGGAGGAACAGGAAATTATAATTTTGAATGGATGAATGGTGAAATCACGGAAGATTTGAATAATGTTTCGGCTGGCTTGTATGAAGTTACTGTAACTGATGATAATAATTGTGGTCTTGTAGTTTTCTTTGAAGTTACGGAGCCTGAACTATTAGAAATATCTGCTAGTTACTCAGATTACAATGGTTATGGTATTTCATGCAATTCAGGAAACGATGGTTTTATAGATTTAACTATTTCTGGAGGCTCTGGTGTTTATACATATAGTTGGTCAAATGGTGAAAATACTCAAGATTTAAATGATTTACAATCTGGAACATATATTATTTCCGTAATTGATTCAAATGGATGTGAATCATCTGAAATTTATATTTTAGAAGAACCTGATCCTTTAGTTTTTAATGCTGAAATAGTTGAAATACCTTGTTATGGAGGAGAGGGTGATATTCTTTTAACATGGTCTGGTGGTGTACCTTTTGAAACAGGTTCACCATATAATTATAGTTTTCCTACTGGCATTGATCCTGATGGCACAGGGGGTCCTAATGGAACTGTGATTTCAATTGCAAATTCTGCTATTGGTCCAAATGGACAAACAGGTTATTTTTCTGAAATTGCTACAGATGCGAATGGCTGTCAAGTTCAATTTGAAGTTTATATAACGCAACCTGATGAAATACCATTTTCTTACACAACATCTAATTATAATGGATATAATATATCATGTAATGGAGGCTCAAATGGTTTTATTAATGCTATAGCTGAAGGAGATTTTCCACCTTTTTCTTATTCATGGACTGGTCCTAATGGATTTTCTTCAAATGAAGCTTTTATTGAAGATTTAGCAGCTGGTATTTATAACTTAATTATTGAGGACGATAATGGATGTCAANTTAATGAAGAAATATCTTTAAATGAACCTGATGAAATTATAATATCTCCTATCACGTCTGTTACTCAATTCAATGGTTTTGGTGTTTCTTGCACTGGAGCATCTGATGGCTGGATTAATATTTCTGTAACTGGTGCGACAGGCGAGTATACTTATTCATGGACTGGTCCTAATGGTTTTCAAAGTAATAACCCTGGCTTATCTAATTTATCNGCTGGAAATTATTATATAGAAATTATTGATAATAATAANAATTGTGTTGGATATCAAAGTATATTATTACCTAGTCCAGAATTATTGTCTTTANGTGTTAGTATCAGTGATTTTAACTTAGATAATCAAAGTAATGATTATAATGGCTATAGTGTTAGTTGTTTTGATGCAACTGATGGANTAATAACTGCTTTTGTTACTGGTGGGTCAGGTAATTATATTTTTGTTTTAAATGATGATCAAGGAAATCAACTAGAANTAGAAAATGTTACCTACAATGGTGATTTAAATGAATTATTTCAAGTTTCTTATACATTTAATAATTTAGGAATAGGAAATTACTCTATTGAAGTTCAAGATTTTAATTCATGTGAGATATTTTTATCAGATATAATTTTAACTCAACCCAATGAAATGATAATTGAAGATTTAAGTATAACTAATGCTTCATGTTATGGTTATAGTGATGGTGCATTTGNTTTAGATATAGATGGAGGATTAGCTCCTTATACTTACACAGTTTCGAATAGTTCAGGAGATATCTTAATCTCTGAATTGAATTCAAACGAAACTAATTTATTTTTAGATCAAATACCATCGGACGANTATCAGCTTTTATTTTATGATTTAAATGGCTGTCTTATTAGTCAAATTATTCAGGTTGGTTCCCCAGATGAAATACTGGCAAATATAACTATTGACGAAACATCATGTTTTAGTGCAAATGATGGTTCGTTTGAATTTGAAGTTTTTGGAGGAGTTCCTCCTTATGATATTTATTTTTATGATTCTTCAGATACAATAGTATCTTTCGTTGAAGACTACAATTATTTAAGTATAGATGAGCTTTTTCAAGGTTCATATTATTTAGAAATTATTGATGATACATCATGTTCAAATATTATTTATGTTGATTTGGGAGGCCCTGCTGAATTTGATATTAGTTTCGAAACTATAGAACCATCATGTGAATATTCTTTCGATGGTGCAATCTTTTTATCTATTGAAGGAGGTTTAGANCCGTACAGTATTTCGTCACCAATATTAGATAATGATTATGGTGTTGATATTGAAAATATATCTCCAGGAACATATGATTTCCTAATTANTGATCATGAAGGCTGTCAAGGTAATTTAGTTTTAGAATTAGAAGCAGAAAATCAAAATTGTAATGAGATTCCATCAGGTTTTACTCCTAATGGAGATGGTTATAATGATTTTTGGATTATTGGAGGTGAAAATTATCTTGTTGATGCAACTGTTCAAGTATATAACAGATGGGGACAAAGAGTTTTTTACTCAATAGATAATAAAGATTATTGGGATGGTAAATTTCAAAATAAAGATTTACCGATTGCAGATTATTATTATATAATTGAGCCTATTAAAGGGCAAGTTATAACAGGAAGAATAACTATTAAAAGATAATTAATAGGTTTTAATTTAAAGTAGCATGTTTATTAAAAACAAAATATTATTCTTATTTACCATTTGTTTTTTTGCATTTTATAATGCAAAATCACAATGTATTGTTGAGGATGTGTTAGTNACTTCTCCTCCTCCNATGTCAGATCCTTTTACTGGTGGTAATCCAACATATTTTCCTGGACAAGTGATAGAATTTTGTTATACTATTGAAAACTATGATGGCGGGTTAGCAGATAATAATAATAATTGGATGCATGGAATTGTTCCTCTTTTTGGTCCAGGTTGGGACCAAACTACATTAGTTCCAGTCGGTCAACCTCAACCTGTAAACGATTTAGATGGAGAATGGATTTGGACAGATAATGTCGTTGGTGAAAACAGTGGCAACTTAGTTACAAATCCAGGTTGGTGGTTTGACGCAGCATCGGGTGGGGGAGCGCTAAATGGAAATCCAGGTGATAATTATGGAGATGGTGGTGGTGGTTCATGGACTTTTTGTTGGCAAATCACAGTTAAAGAATGTCCTCCTGCTGATAATGGAGCTAGTTTAGTAATGGAAATAACAAACTATTCAGATAGTGAAACTGGAAGTTACACCCAAGAAGGGTGTGTAGATGATTCCTCCTTGTTTTTTTACGCAAATTTAAATTGTCCAACTTGTGATGAAACAGAGTTAATAATTGTTGAACCAACTTGTGAAACTCCGGAAGGATTAGCATTTGTCACTCCTGATGGAGAAGGNCCATGGAATCTTACATGGATGGATCCATTTGGAAATGTTATAGTTGCAAATAATAATATAATCGGACCGTTCAGTTTAACAGGTTTAGAGCCAAATGATTATTATTTAATTGTAGAAGATACATTTGATGATTGCTTATTTACGATACCTTTTACAATTAATCCGCCTGCCGAACCATTNGTTTCTGTTGATACTTTTGCTGTTACTTGTTTTGGATTAAATGATGGCTCAATTGAAGTTACTCAAGTTGGTGAAGGACCTTATGAATATTTTTGGACTGGTCCAAGTGGTTTTTCAAGCTNAAATGAAGATATTGATTTTTTATATTCTGGTGATTATTTTCTTCAAGTAACTAATACTGAAAATTTTTGTGTATTTAATGATGTAATAACTATTGAAGAGCCTGAGTTATTAACAATTTTTGGTTCAACAAGTGATTATAGTGGATTTGGTGTTTCATGTTTTGGCTCCTCCGATGGTCAAATTGATATGACTATTGTTGGTGGAACAGAACCATATAATATACTATGGGATGATGGATTTTTAACTGAAGATGTAGATAATTTGGGTGTTGGTACTTATGCAGTTGAAGTTATTGATTTTAATGGCTGTTCTGTAAATACATCATTTATAATTACCGAGCCTCCAAATTCATTAACTATTTCAGAAGTTCATTCAGATTATGGAGGCTTTGGTGTATCCTGTAGTGGAGGAAGTGATGGGTTTATTGATATTACTATTGATGGTGGTGTCCCACCATATCAATTTGAATGGTCTAATGGATCAAATGATGAAGATTTGCTAAATATACCTGCTGGAGATTTTTCTGTTGAAGTATTTGATCAAAATGGATGTTCTATTGATATAATAATTAATTTATCAGAACCAGATGCAGTTGATATTTTTAATCAAAATATTGAAACAGTTACGTGTCCAGGAGGAAATGATGGAGCTATAAATATTGATTTAAATGGTGGTTTTCCTCCTTATTTTTATAATTGGTCATCTTTAAATGGATTTACAAGTAATAATGAAGATATTGATAATTTAGTTTCAGGAGATTATTCACTTGAAATTATTGATGATTTAGGCTGTAGTTATAATTTTTCTTTTACTGTTCCAGAGCAAGAGCAAATTAGTATTGATATTAACTCTCAAAATATAAGTTGTTTTGGNGAAAATGATGGTTCAATTGATATTATNGTTTCTGGAGGCATGCCCCCTTTTAATTATAACTGGTCAAATGGCGTAAACACTCCAAATATTAATAACTTAAGTCCTGGAGAGTATACACTAATAATTACTGATTTTTATAATTGTGAAGAAGATGTTACTATTCTTATTGAAGAACCTGATGTTCTTACCTTTTCTGTAAATACATTTGATGTTACTACTTGTTTTGGAGATGATAGTGGTTCTGCTTACTTAACTATAAATGGCGGTACACCGCCGTATAATCAAAATTGGTTTGGCTTCAATCCTAATGCTTTACAAGGTGGTGATTATAATGTTTTAGTAACTGACTTTAATGGTTGTGAATTTTCNTCATCATTTATAATTAATGAACCGGAAGAACTTATTTTAGATATTACAACTGAAGATGTTTTATTTTGCTATGGAGATGCTTCTGGTAACGCAGAAATAAATATTTCTGGAGGAACTCCCCCTTATAATGTAAATACAGATAATATTACCGACTTAGATGCTATACCAGCTGGTAATTATATATTCTCAGTAATTGATTCAAATGGTTGTGAGGTATTTGAAGATTTTGAGATAACACAACCTTTATTATTGCAAATTAGTGTAGATGTTACAAATCCATTTTGCCCTTTAGATAATTCAGGTCAAGCTGTTGTTAATATTTCTGGTGGAACAGGCCCTTATTCTCAAATTTGGANCGATATGGATGGTAACCCTGTAAATCCTAATACTTTATTCGCAGGTCAGTATGAAGTTACTATTATAGATCAATTTAATTGTGAAGCATCTCAAATATTTAATGTTTATGATCCAGAAATAGAGCCAATATTTTTATTTGTTCCNCAAGATTTATCTTGCNTAGAANAATTTTCTGCTTCCTCATCNGGTGGATTTGGAGATGGNGTATGGTCATTTTCAGGGCCCGGTAATATAATTTTTGGTAATCCCAATAATCAAATTACTACTGTTCAATGTTCTGACTATGGTGAATATGAATTAATTTACACTGATGATTGTGGCTTACAAAGCTCAATTTTATTTGAAATGAATACTAGTCCGCCTCAAATTGCAGACATTCCAGATGTATTTTGTGAATTTTCTACATTTTTACTTCTTGTAAATAATTCTGGTGAAGANGGTTTTTGGTCNGTTGTTTCAACACCCAATGATGAAACAGCAGAATTTGATGATATAAATTCAATTAATCCTATTGTTACAGTATCAAACTATGGTACATATACATTTATGTACACTTCTTGTGGTTCATATGATGAAGTTGTTGTTGATTTTAGGAAAAATCCATATGCAAACTTTGCTATTACTTATTATGATTGTATCCAAAANTCAAGTGTTTTTGCAGANATTCCTGATAATATTGATAATGGATATTTTGAATTTATTGATGGNCCNGGAAATGTTATTATTGACAATGAAACTCCAAATACTATAGATTTTACAGTTGATTCNTGGGGAATGTATGATTTTGCTTATCACTTATGCGACACTGTAGCTAATTTCAGTGTTGGTTTTTCTTGTCCAATAACTGTACCTAACTCATTGTCACCTAATGGTGATGGAAATAATGATTATTTTTCTATTCAAGGTTTAGATCCCGAATTACATAAAAATTTAGTTTTCACTGTTTATAATAGATGGGGTTATGTCGTTCATGCTCAAAATGGTTTTAGTTCGGATAAAGTTCTTTGGGATGGAAGAATAAATGATTTAAATAATGAAATAGTTTCTGATGGAGTTTATTATTTTGTTCTTGATTTATTTAATAAAGCAAGCCAAACAAAAGAAACTTATCAAGGGAATATATATATATCAAAAGATAATTATGATTAGATAATAAAATAAAAAAATACCTAAATATGAATATGCAATTATATACTTTTAAGTCAATNCTTTTGGCTTTAACCTTATTTTTTAATTTCTCTTACTCTCAAGCAAATTTAGTATTTGAATTCACTGTAACTGATGCAAATATGACAGTTCAAGTTGGATCTGATGTTTGTGTAGATTGTACTATTGGAGATTTGATAGGTGCCTTTTTTGAAAATGATNCAGGTGATTTGCAATGTGCTGGATATCAACCTTGGACAGGAAGTCAACTTGCTATAGCTGTAATGGCCTCAGAATCTGGAATGGATAATGGTATGGCTTCAGGTGAAGTAATTCAGTGGGCTATGTATGACACTGAAACTGGAGACTCTTATTTGTTTGATTCNNCCATGAATAGTGACCCTCCTTTTTCTGATACATTTATTGCTAATGGATTTGGTCAAGTTTTATCTTTATCTATAGCAACTGTCTCAGAATGTTCTGATGATATTTCTTTAATTCCACCATTTACNGATTGTGCAACAGCAATTGCTGTTTTCAATTGTGATGGTGACTATAATGGTATTTTAATTTCAGATGCGTGTCCAGTAACTTGTGATACATGTCCATCTAATGATGAATGTTTAGATGATGATACATTAATGAGTCCAATGGATTGCGCAACAGCTCTTGCTGTTTTTGGTTGTGATGGGACTTGGAATGATATGTTAGTTTCAGATGCGTGTCCAGTAACTTGTGATTCATGCCCTTCAAATGATGAGTGTTTAGATGATGACGCTGCTATGGATCCAATAGATTGTGCAACTGCTGTAATGATTTTTACTTGTGATGGTGCTTACAATGGATTTAATATATCAGATGCATGCCCAGTAACTTGTGATTCATGTGGTGTTAATTCTGTAGTTTCAGGTTGTACTGATGCTACAGCTGATAACTATAATCCTTTAGCAAATGAAGATGATGGTTCTTGTACTTTTCCACTTCNAATTCCTGATGATTGGACTTTTACTGTAACAGATGCAAATATGACAATTCAGGTTGGTGTTAACGTTGTTTCCTTTAATGGTCAAGAACCTCCAATTGGTTCTTTAGTTGGTGTGTTTTTCACTAATGATTCAGGTAATTTACAATGTGCTGGATATCAGCCTTGGACTGGAGATCAATTAGCNATAGCTGCTATGGCCTCAGAATCAGGTCTAGATAATGGATTTGCTGCTGGTGATGAATTTATTTGGGGACTACAAATAGGAGGACAATCATTTAGTGCAGATATATCATCTATGAATAGTTCNCCTCCTTTTTCAGAAANATTTATAGCAAATGGTTTTGGACAATTATTAAGNGCAGATTTTACTGGTGAACTTACTGCCATACTAGGTTGTACTGATGAATCTGCTGTAAATTATAATTCTGAAGCAACACTTGATGATGGTTCATGTTATAATTTAATTTGGGAAGAACCTAATACAGGTGCTAATGCAACTATAGCAATTACTCCAGAAGGTCCAAATGTAAGCATGGTAACNTTCAACGGAGAAGATTTTCCTGTAGGTGCTTATTTAGGAGTATTTTTTACGGANGATAANGGTCAGTATTCTTGNGGTGGTTTAGAANAGTGGACAGGTAATAATATTGCAATGGCTGCTTGGGGAGATGACACTCAAACAACTGAAAAAGATGGNTTTGCTTCAGGGGAAGCCTACACTTTATTTGCGAATATATATGGGCAAACTTTTGAAGCAAGTTCAGTAGAATGGCAAACTGTAGGAGGATTCTCAAATACATACGGTTTAAATGCATTTGGTATGATTATAAGTGCAAGTTTTGAAGGAGAGGTTTCATCTATTCCAGGTTGTACTGATAACTTAGCGTGTAATTATAATTCAAATGCAACTTTTGATGATGCTTCTTGTATTTATGCTGAGGGTATTTATGATTGTAATGGAAATTGTAACAATGATATTGATGGGGATTTAATTTGTGATGAAGAAGATTCTTGTCCAAATGATGCAGAAAATGATGAAGATAGTGACGGAGTATGTGAAAGTGATGAAGTAAATGGTTGTACTGATAACTTAGCGTGTAATTATGATTCAAATGCAACTGAAGATGATGGATCTTGTATTTCTCCATCTACTTGGTACTTTGATACTGATGGTGATGGTTTAGGGGATTCTGATGGTTTTTCATTAACCTCATGTTCTAATCCTTCTGGTGAATTTGGAACTTTTGCTGACAATAATAATGATACTTGTCCAAATGANCCTGAAAATGATGCCGATGGTGATNGTGTGTGTGAGAGTGATGAAATNGATGGTTGTACAGATATTAATTCATGTAACTATGATTCTTTAGCTACTGATGAAGATGGTTCTTGTGAATATAGCTCTTGTGCAGATTGTAATGGAGTTCCTTTTGGCAATGCAATATTAGATGAATGTGGTACTTGTGATAATGATCCATCAAATGACTGTATTCAAGATTGTGCAGGTATATATGGTGGAGATGCTGTATTAGATGAATGTGG
>NHFO01000039.1 GCA_002170235.1 Flavobacteriales bacterium TMED113 | reverse complement strand
ACTTGTAGAGTTTCTTCTTGATCTACAACTTCTTCTNCTACTTGTAGAGTTTCTTCTTGATCTACAACTTCTTCTTCTACTTGTAGAGTTTCTTCTTGATCTACAACTTCTTCTTCTACTTGTAGAGTTTCTTCTTGCTCTAAAACTTCTTCTCTTTCAAGTATATCATTTTGTGAAGTTGAAACCTTTTGATCCTCGGGATACTTTTTAGATGCTAATTCTTTATTTGAAGAATCTATTTTTTTTTGTAAATCTTTTTCGTCTTTTTTTCCAGAAAATATTTTCTTTATTTTTTTAAAAAAACCCATAATGAAGATGATTATAATATACTTTTCAAATATAGACTAAAAGAAAAAANTATATGTAAAAATAGATTATTGTTTTTCGAAAAAACTTTTTAATTGATCTTTAGCAACGATTGCTTCCTTAAATTGATAAGAGTCTTTCTTAGTTGAGCGAACCATTTTTATTGCTTTAGTGAAATCTTTTGCTCCTCTTTTTTGCAGTGAAGCAACTACTTTTTTTGCCATAACTAAATTATTTTATTTCTTTATGAATAGTATACTTCTTGAGTATAGAGTTAAACTTCTTAATCTCCATTCTATCAGGAGTGTTTTTTTTATTNTTGGTTGTTATATATCTAGAAGTTCCAGCTTTCCCACTAGTCTTATGCTCTGTACACTCTAAAATAACTTGAACTCTATTACCTTTTTTTGCCATTCCTTAATTTATTGAAGTGCAATTTTAAGCAAAAAACCTGAATGAAACAAAAAAAATCTATTTAATTTCTCTAGAAATAGCAAGTAATTAAGCTATTTAATTTTGTTTACGTTAATTAAAAATAAATCATTTTCGATTTTAAAATCTTTTTCTTTGATATTAACTAGTTCNATTTCTTTCCATTTTTCNGTTGGATANATCCAATCAAAATCTAATTCATTTATTTTTNCAAGTAATGGCATTTCAAANCCTAATAAAGCATCCCATCTAAANTTTAAATATTTTTTTTTATTTCTTTTTGTTATAAAATATTCNAAAACAGGNAATTCTGCTTTGAATAAATATTGCTGAAAAAAAACTGTTAAATCATCACCATAATAAGCCTCTATATATTTTACAATGTCATAAGTATCAACTATTTCATGTTTGAATTCTAATTGAATTCCTTTTATTAAATCAAAAAATAAAGAATCATTATTAAAACAACTCCTTAGAGTATGTAAAATCCAACTTCCCTTATAATACATATCAGTAGAAGAAAATTTTTCTGACTTAATGGGAACATCATTTAGTATTTTATTTTTCTGATAATTTAAATAAGTAATCATGTCATTATAACTATATACTTCTTCAACATATAACGCTTCAGAATAAGTAGCAAAAGATTCGTGTATCCACATATCCGCTATATCACCCATACTTACACTATTGCCCCACCATTCATGAGCTGTTTCATGAATAATAATAAAATCAAAGTCTATATTTCCAGGATAGTTGCCTAAATATCCTTTTTTAAATTTATTTCCATATGCAATACAACTNTGATGCTCCATTCCTAAATAAGGAGTCTGAACAAGGCAGTACCCATCTTCATAAAATGGATATGGACCAAACTTATCCTCGAAAAAATGAAGCATTTCATTAACTTGAGAAAAGTGACTTTTAGCATTAATATAATCTTGATGAAGAACATAATAATCTAGATGCAATAATCCAAGATGACCATTTAAAGTATCTGAAAAATTTTTATACTTAGCTATATTTATAGTAACATTATAATTATTAATTGGGTTTGATGTTTTCCAAACAAAAGTGGATTTTTCTTTTTTATCAATAATTGTATCACTTTTTAAAATTAAGTTTCCATTTGAAACTGCTTTTAATCCTTTTGGAACAGTAATACTTAATCTAATACTATCAGGCTCATCAGATAAATTATCGTGATTAGGCCACCAAATACTAGCTCCATCGCCTTGACAAGCTACTCCTACCCAGGGATCACCATTATTGTCCATGTCCCAAACAAAACCACCATTCCAAGGAGGCCTCTCTGCAATTGTAGGTTTTCCTCTATAAAAGACGTTCAAAATATAATTATTATTTTTTTTTAAATCTTTATTTAAGTAAACTGTAATTATATCATTATCATGAATATATTCACATCTTTGATTTAAAAATAAAACACTATCAACAAAAAGTTGATTTGATAAATCAATTCTAACAGAATCNTTTAGGNCTTTTGAATGAAAATGAATTATATTATTTCCAGAAATATATTTTCTTTCTATATCAACATCAAGANTTAAATCATAAAAATTTACATCNATCTCTTGAGAGAAAAATATTTTAGGAATTGTTAAAAAAATTACTAAAAAAAAGTAACGAATCACTACTTTAATTTACCATCTTTTAGGACGGCAGAAATACCTTTTTTATTAATTGTTCTTAAAGCAGATGCGGATACTTTTAATGTTACCCATCTATTTTCTTCAGCAAGAAAAAACTTCTTTTTAATCAAGTTTATATTAAACTTTCTTTTTGTTTTCTTATTTGAGTGAGAAACATTATTACCCACCATTGCTTTTTTTCCTGTTATCTGACAAACTCTAGACATAATAAAATAAATTAGACGCCAAATATAAGGGCTTTTATAAAAAAAAACAAACTTAAAGTATATGCTCTCTCAATAAATTTAAAGATAACCTAGAAACTGAAATTATATTTGTTTTACGATCAGAGGATAATTTTAACATTTTTGTAATAGTTTTTTCTCTAGAAGAACAAGCAATCCAGACAATACCGAATAAATCGTTAGAAATATTTGAATCTACATATCCTGTAGTTGATAAACTAAAATCTGTATTAAACTTTTCTTTCACTTTTTCTGCCAGCTGCTGAGCGACTTCTTCGCTAACAGCTGTTTTAGCATTTATAAGTTCTTTCGATATATTCAAAACTTTAATTTTAGCATCATTAGAATATACGCACACACTACCACGGAAAAACAATGATGAATTTGAAAAAGAAGTTAATAAATGAGATAGATAGCCACCTGTACAACTTTCAGCAACAGATAATGTTATTTTATTTTTTAAAAGAAACTTATTTATAAAAGCTTCAAAAGAATGATTTTTAAAACTAAAAATAGAATGACCTAAAATTTTTTTTAAATCAAACTTTACTGAACCAAATAAATCTTTAAAATTAATTGACGAAGAAAAAAACCTTAGTTTAACAACAACATTTTCTGGAAGATATGACATTGATAAATTAATGTTTTTATTGGACTCAAAATTAGCAAGAAGCTTAATTAATTTTGACTCATGAATACCTATAACATTAACTTGTAGAAAGTTAGTTAAATTTCTCTTTTCTTTAACTAATAATGGTATAACTTCATTTGTAAACATCTTTTTAAGCTCAACAGGAACACCAGGCAAAGCAATTATATTAACCCCTTTATAAAAATATTTCACACCAGGAGCTGTTCCAATACTATTATTAATGAATGAAGTTGGTTTTTGTTGAAAAAACTGAATTAAGGCTTCATTAGTCAAATCATCACTAGTTGGACCTAAGCCGCCACTTAAAATAATTAGATTAAAATCTAAATCAATTTCACTTTGTATACATTTAATATCATCATTGATAAATACAACTTTAGTTGTATTAATTCCTATTTCAAATAATTTACTAATTAAAAAAGAAGAATTTATCTCTTTAGTAAATCCACTTAAAATTTCATTTCCAATAATGACTAATTTGCAGTTCAATCTAATATTTATTAATTATAGACTATAAAATAGAGGATAAATTTTTATCTAATAAATTTAGATGTTTTTCTAAATTTAATTTTTCTATGTTATTCTTTTTCTGAAGCTTATGTAACTCAACAGAAAAACTAAGGGCACACATTGCCAACAAATCTTGATTATCCCTTACAGCATATTTCTGACTAAAGTCTTTTATTTTTTTATTTATAAGTAGTGCAGACTTTCTCATCACCTCCTCATCAGAAGCATTTACTTTCATTGGATAGAGTCTATCTGAAATACTTAATTTTATATTTAGTTTAGACATATAAATTAAATTTAGTTACTTAACATTTTTATACATTTATCAATTTCTCTTAAAAACATATTTATTTTCTTTCGCGCTAAAATATTATCTTGATTTTGATTTTCTAAAGAAGATGAAATTTTGATTCTCTCAAGATTTTTTTGTAAATCATTAATTTCATTTTTTAAATTTTTAACTTCAGCTAATAAATTATTTCTTTCTTCTAATAAGCATCTATTTTCCTTTGATAACTTTTGATAAGAATTTATCAAAAGCTCTACTTTATTACTTATTTTTTTAAATAAATTATTCAAATCTTAAAACTATATTAGTAGAAATTAATAATATATTAAACATAGCCATAAATTACGTTTATAACAAAAATAATATATCAACGTTAAATAATTTTAATTTTAGTAGATTTCAATTCTTTATGAGGTTAATTTTTGTACTTATTTTTATTTTAAATTTAGATCCAATTCATAGTCAAGAAAAGAATGATTTTGAATCTCCACTTAAAATTCCTTTAATATTATCAGGTACTTTCGGCGAATTAAGATCAAATCACTTTCACTCGGGAATTGATTTTAAAACGAATAAAGAAATTGGAGTTCCAATATATGCTCCCGCACCAGGCTATGTTTCAAGAATTAAAGTTTCTCCATTTGGATTTGGGAAAGCTATATATGTAAATCATGAAAATGGATTGACAACTGTTTATGCACATCTAGATAAATTCAATTCAGAAATAAATAATTATATAATAAAGAAGCAATACGAAAAAAAATCATTTTCATTAGACCTAAGTATAAGTAAAGATAAATTTAAACTATCTACTGGAGACATCATTGCCTATTCAGGAAACTCAGGAAGTTCTACAGGGCCACATTTGCATTTTGAAATAAGAGACACAAAAACACAACACCCCTTAAATCCCATGAATTGGGATTTCAATATAAAGGACACAAAAAAACCAATTATTGAAGAGGTTTATATTTATGATTTGAAAAATCCTATGAAAATTACTAAGCAAAAAATGATAAACGATATTAATATATCGGGTAGTTTTGCAATAGGTATTAAAGCTCACGATATTTTGGATTTAGCTCAAAATAAAAATGGTATTAACACTATAAAAATTTACTTAAATAATCAATTATATTATCATTATGACATTCAAGAGTTTTCTTTTAATGAAACTAAATACATCAACTCATTAATTGATTTTAAAGAATACACTAAAAATAAACAAAGAATCTACAAATGTTACGTTGAAAAAAACAATCAATTAAGTGTATATAAAGAATTAGTCAATAATGGAATAATTACAAGTATTGAAGAAAAATCTCATAAAATCAAAATAGTTGTAGAAGATAGTTACAAGAATACAGAAAAAATTGAATTTATTTTTAATTATAAGAATACAGAAAAAATAGATTTAGTTAAATCAAAAGAAATTATCGACTGCAATCAAGATTATAAATTTGAAAATGAAAATTTAGAAATATTTATTCCTAAGAAAAGCTTATACCAGGACTGTATGTTTTCATATAAAGAAAACAATAAAAATGATAATCACACAGAATATACAATAATTACAAATGAAATACCTCTTCATAAAAAATTTAACTTATCTATTAAGCCAGATGAGAACATAAGTAATCCTGAAAATTTAATTATGGTAAGATTAGATAAGAATGATAGTATTTACGTGAAAAGTAAATGGGAAAATAATAAAATCGTCGGATCACCTAAATGCTTTGGGACATTTACGCTAACAACCGATGAAAAAGAACCAACTATACAATCAGTGAATTTTAAATATGATTTATCTAATGAGTCATCAATAAAATTTAAAATTTCTGACAACTTATCTGGTGTAGATGAATATTATGCAGAATTAAATAACGAATGGATTTTAATGGAATATGACCCTAAAAATAATCTTTTAGAGCATAATTTTATTAATAACCCTGTGAATAAGGAACATAAATTATATTTAAAAGTTTCAGATAAGAACAGTAATTTTATAGAAAAAGAATTTTACTTTGTTAGATAAATATGAATAAAGTATTTAAAATAATATTAATCTCCTTATTATCCTATTCAGTTTTTGGACAAAACATTACTATTAAAGGTAAAGTGATGAATCAAAGTGGAGATTTTCTTGAATACGTAAATATTCAGGACACCAAGTCTGGAAAAGGTATAATTAGTTCAAACACTGGGGAATACGAATTAGTATTACCTAAAAGAGATAATTACACAATAATTTTTTCACATATTTTATATGATGAATATGAACTAAAGCTAGATTATGAGACATTTGAATCAAAATTAAATGCTGAAAATACACTATTTAAAAATATAGTTTTAATAGAAAAAATAGAATCCCTTGATAACATAGATTTAATATCATACCAAGAAAGATTTTTAGGAATTACAAAAGTTGATTTAGATATACTAGAAAAAATCCCTGGCTACTCCGAAAGCATAGAAACATTATTAAAGTCCCTTCCAGGTGTATCATCAAATAATGAGCTTAGTAATCAATATTCTGTGAGGGGAGGAAGTTTTGATGAAAATTTAATTTATGTAAATGGAATAGAAATCTACAAATCATTTTTAGTTAAAAATGCAGAACAAGAAGGATTAAGTTTTATTAATCCTAATCTAATATCATCTATTGAATTTTATCCCGGTGGATTTCTTGCAAAACACGGTGATAAATTATCCTCTGTTTTGGATGTAAGATATAAAAGACCTAAAAAAAATAAAATAAAACTAAGTTTAAGTCCAATGGGAACTAATTTTAGCTTAGAAGGAAATACAAAAGATTATAGATTTTCATATATACTTGGACATAGATATAAATCAAACCAATTCTTAATTAACTCATTAGATTTAAATGGAAACTTTAGACCAATTATGTCTGATTTACAAGCCTATTTAACTTACCAAATAAATCCTGAGCTTGAGCTTGGCCTTTTAGCTTATAGATCAAATAATACTTATCAAATGGTACCTGAAAATAGGGAGACGGAGTTTGGAACAATAACAGAATCTTTAAAGCTAACAATCTATTTTGAAGGAGAAGAATTAGATAGATTTACTACATCCATGGGTGCCCTATCTTTAAATTTTAAACCTAATGAAAATTCTAATATCAAATTAACATCATCTTTTTTCAGAACCAAAGAAGAACTATTTTATGATATTGAAGGTGAATACTGGCTTGGTCAACTAGAAAACAATATTGGATCCGATGACTTTGGAGATGTTGTAGTTAATAGAGGAATAGGATCTTACATGAATCATGCAAGAAATGAATTGGAAGCAAATGTTTTTAATTTAGATTTAAAAGGTGAAACTGAATTTTTAAACCAAAAAATTAATAGTGGAATTAAATATCAATATGAACAAATAAGTGATAATATAAGAGAATGGGAAATGATTGACTCAGCAGGATATTCAGTTCCTAATGGAGGAGTTGAAGTTGGTATATATAATTTTGTTAAAGGTAATGCATCTCTAAACTCAAATAGATTAATGGCTCATATACAAATCTCAAATGATTTTTCATTAAATAACGGAGCAAAGATTAATTACTCAGGTGGAATAAGGAGTAACTATTGGAATTTTAATAATGAAACTTTTATTAGCCCAAGATTTGTAATTGGATATAAACCTAAATGGGAAAAAGATTATGTTTTCACTCTATCTTTAGGTTCATATAATCAATCTCCTTTTTTTAGAGAAATAAGAAATAAAACTGGGGAAATAAATTCGGATATAGTTTCTCAAAAATCAAATCATTATGTAATTACATCTGATTACCAATTTAAACTATGGGAAAGACCGTTTAAATTCACCTCATCTTTGTATTATAAATATCTATGGGACATTATTCCTTATGAAATAAACAACCTTCAGATTAACTATTTAAATGATAATATAGCTACTGGATACGCTACAGGTATTGATCTAAAATTGTACGGAGAATTTGTACAAGGAGTAGATTCATGGATTAGTTTATCTGTTCTAAGTACACAAGAAGATATTGAGGGAGATTTGGACTCAGATGGAAATGAAGTTGGATTTATTCCAAAACCAACAGATCAAAGGATTAAGTGTTCTATCTTCTTCCAAGATTATTTACCTAAAAATCCAAAATACAAATTTCACATGAGTTTAAATTATGGAAGCGGACTTCCTTTTGGCCCAAATAATTCTAGCAGATATCAACAAACAATGAGAATGCCCTCTTACAAAAGAATGGATATGGGTTTTTCAAGAATGATAAAAGAACCTGGAGTTGACTCTAGACTAGGATTCATGAATCATTTTAATTCCATTACTATAAGTGCTGAAGTATTTAATTTATTAGGCATTAGAAATACTGCTTCTTACATATGGGTTACAGATTCTTCTAATAGAAAATATGCTGTACCAAATTATTTAACTTCTCGAATGATCAATATAAAATTATCTGTAGAATTTTAAAAATATTTAAATAGGTATAAATATTTCATATTTTATGATTAATCAATTATATATTTTTTTTCTACACTACCATCATCATATAAATGTATATTAAATCTATTATGATTTGTATCCCTACCTAAAAGATCTATTACTTTTACAAGATTTTTTTGATTTAAAAACTCATCTACATTATTATATTCACAAAAACTATTTTCTAATAAAGTTGCTCTTTGAGAAATTAAAGTGCTTAACATAATATCAGCTTGACATTGTGTAAACATATACATACATGCATCATTAGTATAGTCCATAAAATTCATAGTCATACTAACCACATTATTGCAACTTTCTTGTGGAAAATCAGGACAACCAAAAGTAGAAGTAGCTATAGGCGGTGTATCATCACAACCATCCCAATCAGAACAACCTGCATAAAAGGTATGTTCTAATCCGAAAAAATGTCCCAATTCATGAGTAGCAGTTCTTCCTAAATTATAAGGATATGGACTATTTATTAAAACCCCTAAGTATTCGTAATCTATTACTACCCCATCAATAAGAGGATCAGCGCCAGGGTAAGTTGAAAAACCTAATAAACTTCCATTTAAATTACATACCCATATATTTAAATACCTTTCTGTATCCCATGGATCAACACCACCCTCAATGGTCATTTTCATTTTATCATCACTCATACTAAAAGAAAATTCTTCAGTTGATGTTCTTGTAATGCCTGTAGAAGGATTACCATCAGGATCAAATTCCGCTAAACAGAAGTTAATACCTACATCACCCGTGACATCTGAAAATTCTTCAGGAACATTTGTGAAATCTGTGTTTTGAGCATTGTAATCCTGATTCAAAACTTCAAGTTGTGAAAATATCTGACTATCCGGAATATTCTGCTGATCATTATTAAAAATTACATGAAAAACAACTGGAATATTATATTGACCAGACCTTATTATATTTTGATTAGCTTTCTTTTGTTTAATAAAAATATTCTTTTCAATCAACATATTCCTGTACTCTTCTGAGCCACAACGATTCTGGGAGAATGAAAAAAAAATACTTAAACAAAAGAAAAATAACAATCTATACATTATAAGAATTAAAGGTCTTTTTTATTATTTCAGTACAATCCATAAGTTCGTCTTCAGTAATTACTAAAGGGGGTGCAAAACGAATTATATTTCCATGTGTAGGTTTAGCTAACAAACCATTTTCTTTTAACTCTAAACATATATTCCAAGCAGTCTCACTATCCGGAGAATCATTAACTTCAATTGCATTTAGCAATCCTTTCCCTCTTACTTCCTTAATTAAAGAGTGCGAAAAAGATGATAATTCATCTCTAAATTTTTGCCCCAAATTTTCTGCATTTTTACATAGATTTTCATCTCTTACAACTTCTAATGCAGCCATTGCAACCTTGCAACCAAGTGGATTTCCACCATATGTTGAACCATGCTCACCCGGTTTTATGCACATCATAACATCATCATTTGCTAAAGCAACTGAAACGGGAAACACTCCTCCAGAAAGCGCTTTACCCAGAATTAAAATATCTGGCTTAACATTTTCATGATCACAGGCTAACATTTTTCCGGTTCTGGCAATACCAGTTTGAACTTCATCGGCAATAAATAAAACATTATACTTATCACAAATTTCTCTAACTCCTTTTAAATACCCATCATCAGGAACAATTACACCGGCCTCTCCTTGAATTGGCTCCACCATAAACGCACATACATTAGGATCTTTTAATTCATTTTCTAAAGCGTCTAAATCATTATAGGGAATTAAATCATAACCTGGCATGTAAGGGCCAAAGCCTTTATAAGATGATGGGTCATCAGAGCTTGAAATGGCAGCTAAAGTTCTTCCCCAAAAGTTTCCATTTACAAAAATAATACGAGCTTTATTTTTTGGTATCCCTTTTTTGATGTAACCCCATTTTCTGGCTAATTTATTTGCAGTTTCGCCACCCTCAACACCAGTGTTCATTGGAAGCACTTTATCGTAACCAAAAAATTCTGTAATAAACTTTTCATAAGGCCCTAAAATGTCATTATGAAAAGCTCTAGAAGTGAGTGTTAATTGATTTGCCTGATCTGTTAAAGCTTTAATTATTTTAGGATGGCAATGACCTTGATTAACTGCAGAATAAGCTGATAAAAAATCATAATACTTTTTACCTTCTACATCCCACACATAAATTCCCTCACCCCTAGATAATACTACTGGAAGGGGGTGGTAATTATGCGCACCATACTTTAACTCTAAATCTAAATAATCATTCGTTTTCATATATATATAATATTATTAAATAAAGATAGCTATTTTTATACTATGGAAAAGATTTTTACAAGACCAAAAAAAGGAGAAGAACTAATTGGAACTGTTATTGATATGGCATATGGGGGAAAGGGCATTGTTAAAATAAATATGGGAGAAAGAGATTATATTATATTTATATCTAATACTATTACAGGTCAAAAAATAAAATTTAAAATAATCAAAAGAAAAGAAAACTATGCAGAAGGACGGTTATTAGAAATTATTTCTAAAAGTGATCTCGAAATAGATATTCCTTACCAATCTATTTCTGGAGCCCCATACAGTACGTTAGATTTAAACTATCAACAACAACTAAAAAAAAATCAAGTTTTTGAACTATTTACAAAAATTGGAGGAATTGAGGAAATTGAAAAAAAATTTGATTCCTTTATTAAATCTCCATCAGTTTGGCACTATAGAAATAAAATGGATTACTCATTTTCATCAATTGGCTATAATAAAAAATTAAAAGAAATTGTTGATGAATTTTCCTTAGGATTTAAAAAAATAAATACATGGTGGATTGTTGAAAATTTAGACAAAGATTCTGGATTATTTGACAAAAAATGGGAAGACTCAATAAAAGACATAAGAAAGTATTGTATTGAAACTGGGCTACCTGCATGGAATATTCCTCAAAAAAAAGGATTTTTCAGGAACCTTGTTGTACGTAAAAGTATTATTAATAATAACTTTCTTATTGAATTAATTACAAGTTCTGAAAATGAAAAAAAATTCAAAAAAAATGATTTTTGTGAAAAAATTCTAAATCTACATCCAAATAGAATTGAGGGAATAATTCATACAATAAATGACAATATTTCTGACCGAGTTGATTACTCAAAAGTAAACTCAAAATTACTATTTGGCTCTGATAAAATATTTGAATCTATTTTAAATCTAAAGTTTGAGATTAGCATGAGCAGCTTTTTTCAAACAAATCCAAAATCTGCTGAAAAACTATATTCGCAGGTCTATGAATATGTTTTTGAAAAAAATATATCTGAAAACGATATAATATTAGATTTATTTTGTGGAACAGGCACAATTACTCAAATTATTGCAAGTCAAAACCCAAGTTTAAAAGTAATAGGAGTCGATATAGTAGAAAAAGCAATTGAAAACGCTATTAAGAGTACAAAAAAAAACAAAATAACAAATGCATCATATTTTGCTGGAGATGTAGGTAAGTTTTTATACAAAAAAAATGAATTAATAAATAATATACACAGTGTTATAATTGACCCACCTAGATCTGGTGTATCAAAAAAAAGCTTAAAAAAAATCATTGAATTAAATACTAAAAAAATCATTTATGTTTCATGCGACCCTTCTACTCAAGCAAGAGATATTAATTTTTTAGAATCAAATGGATATGATTTAATTAAATTTTGTCTTATTGATCAATTTCCTCATACATATCACATAGAAACTATAGCTTTACTGCAAAAAAAAAACATATAAGTTTTGTATCTTTAATCTATGAACAAAAAAATAATTCTAAATAAAAAACAAATAGAGAACAGTATAAAAAGACTAAGTTTCGAAATCATTGAGCGAAATATTAATAATAAAAAAATATGTCTAGTTGGATTAGAAGAAAACGGCTACTCTATTGCTAAAAGAATTGAAAAAGTTATATCTGAAAATTCTAAAAAACATTTAACAACAATACAATTAAAATCATCAAAAAATGGCTTTAAAAATTCAAAAATAATTGAAGAAGATTATGATGTCGTTATACTAATTGATGATGTTTTAAAATCAGGTAAAACTATAATATATGCGCTAAAATTCCTTTTAGAATTCAACGTTAAAAAATTAAGAACACTTGTATTAATTGATCGCGGCCATAATGACTTTCCAGTTGGATTAGATTTTACAGGCATTAAATTATCTACAACATTAGAAGAACATATTTTAGTTAAGCTTGGAAAAGATGAATCTGCCTTCTTAAATTAATTTAAAAGAAGATAATAAATCAATAACTTTATTTAAATGGTCATCTGTAAAATTAAGATGCGTTACAAAACGAATTTTACTACCTAATAATGAATATTTTATACCATTCATGTCTAAGTGATCACAAAAACTTCTCATATAAATATTTGATATTTCAAATATTACAATATTGGTTTCGCATGGCAAAATAGATGTCACATAATTACAGTTACATAATTTTTCATATATAATTTTAGCGCGATCATGATCCTCCTTTAATCTATTCACATTATTATCTAATGCATAGATGCCAGCTGCAGCTAAATAACCTGCTTGTCTCATTCCTCCACCAAAAGACTTTCTAACTCTTTTAGATTCATAAATAAAATCCTCTGATCCTAATAAAACAGATCCAACTGGAGCACCGAGCCCCTTAGATAAACATATAGAAATGGAATCAAAATTTTTTCCATAATCAATAGGCTTTTGACTTGTTTTAACTAAAGCATTGAAAATTCTAGCTCCATCTAAATGAAAAAATAAATTATTATTCCTGCAAAAATTAGATATATCAATAATAGAATCCATTGAATAACATACTCCCCCTCCTTTATTAACAGTGTTTTCTAAACAAACAAGTTTAGTTCTTGGAAAATGAGGGTCATCAGGATTAGTTGAAGACTTAATTTGATCTAAAGAAAGTATTCCATTTTCACCATCTAAAAGTCTAGTTGATACTCCAGAATTTGAAGCAATACCGCCTCCTTCATAATTATAAATATGGGACAATTTATCACAAACTAATTCATCTCCTAATTTTGTATGTACTCTTATTGCTATTTGATTTGTCATTGTTCCAGAAGGACAAAAGAGCCCTGCCTCCATACCAAAAATAGAGGCTATTTTTTTTTCTAAATCTTTAACAGTAAAATCTTCTTCCCAAACATCATCACCAACATTTGCTGACATCATAGCATTTAACATTCCTTTATTTGGAATTGTTATTGTATCACTTCTTAAATCTATAATCATATAATTGATGTTTAATGTTTTGAATTATTCCTTCAGACGATAAAAAATTATCACAATTAATAATTAATTTACTTTTAAGATAAAAAAATTCTCTCTCTAAAAAGTGATTGATAAAATTTTCTTTAGATTTTAATCTATCAAATACAGGTCTTTTTAAACATGATTTTGATAAATAATTATATAAAAAACCTGTATCTCTTTTCAAATAAATAGTTATTCCCTTTTTGTTCATTATTTGCATATTATTTAAAAAAAAAGGAGTACCACCTCCACATGAAATTATGGACGAATTTTTATTATTAATTAACTCTAATAAATATTTATTTTCTTTATTTCTGAAATAACCCTCACCCTTTTCATTAAATATTTTATTTATTTCTATCCTCTCCTTTCCTTCCAAAAAATTATCTAAATCTATACTATTAATCTTCATATTCTTAGCAAGAATATTTCCTAAAAAAGTCTTTCCTGAACCCATATAGCCTATAAGAAATATTTTCATTTGTAAATTAAAAAGGAGAGCCAGGTTCTTTAGACATATGTTTAAAAACTAAGGAATCTACCCATTTAGGGAAAAATTTATTTAAAAAAACAGTTAATTTTCCACTACTTGATAATACAATAGAGTCTTTTCGTTTATTAATTGCAACTGCAATATGAGTAGCAACTTCTTGGGAAGTCATCATTTTTTGTTCGCTCCTAGGACTTTCAGACTGAATTTTACCATTTGCATTTAATGCCTTCTTTCTAATATTTGAAGCAGTAAATCCAGGACATGCAATTAAAACATGTAAACCTTTTTTTAGATTTTCAATTCTTAATGCTTCTAGAAATCCTTGTAAAGCAAATTTAGAAGCAGAATATGCGGTTCTTCCAGGTAGACCTTTATGTCCAGCTATTGATGATACTCCAACAATAGATCCTTTATTTTTTAAAATATATGGCAATGCATATTTAGTACAATATACTGCGCCGTAAAAATTAACTTTCATTAGCTTATCAAAAACATCAAGACTAACATCCTGAAAAATAGCTCTCATAGAAATTCCAGCATTATTTAATAGGATATCAATTCTTCCAAATTTATTAATAGCAAATTGAATCAATTTTTCACAATCTGATTCAATAGATACATCAGTAATATAGTAAAATGACTTATTACTTTTAGTATTTAATTTATCATTTAATAATTTTAACTTTTCTTCTGATCTAGCTGCCAAAATTAAATTTGCGCCTTGATTATAAAAATTTATAGCACATGACTCACCTATTCCAGATGAAGCGCCAGTAATAATTATAACTTTATTTTTCATAATTAAATGAATTTATAATTAAATTAAAAATCAATAAATTATTTAAATACTAAATAATTATATTGCAAATTATGAATATATCAACTATTTCCAGTAAAAATGATATAAAAGAATTTCATGAAATTCCTTATATCATATATAAAAACAATAAAAATTGGATTCCTCACATAAAACAAGAAGTAGAAGCAATTTTTAACCCATTAAAAAATAAATTTCATTCTCATGGTGAGATTGAAAGATTTATTTTAAAAGATGAAAATAATAATTTAATTGGCCGTATTGCCGCTTTTATTGATAATAGGAAACAAGAAGAACAACCTCAACCAACTGGGGGAATTGGTTTTTTTGAATGCATAAACAACCAACAAGCTGCTGATATACTTTTTAATACTTGTATAAAATGGTTAAAAAAAAGAGGAATGAAAGCTGTTGATGGACCAATTAATTTTGGGGAAAGAAATAAATATTGGGGTTTATTAATTGAAGGATTTGAAAAACACTATGTTCATGGACAAAATTATAATCCAAAGTATTATAAAGTATTGTTTGAAAATTTTGGCTTTAAAAAATATTTTAATCAGCATGTTTATTGTAAAGACCTGTCTATTCCCTACCCAGAAAAATTTTATGAGCGATCAAATAGAATTTTTAATAGAAAAAATTTTCATTTTGACCACATGAGAGGCAATGACTTTAAAAAATACGCAAAATATTTTGTCGAGATATATAATGAGGGATGGAAGACGCATCACGGATTTAAAGAAATGAAATTAGAACATGGAGAAAAAATGTTCAATAAAATGAAATCAGTAATTGATAAAAAATTATTATGGTTTGGGTTTTACGAAGATATTCCTATATGTTTCTTTATTGGTATTCCTGATCCTAATCAATATCTTAAATTCATTAATGGAGACCTTAATATATTTAATAAATTAAAGTTTGCATATTATCAAAAAACAAAAATATCAAGAATATGTGCTGCTTTAGTATTTGGAGTTAAACCCAAGTTTCAAAAATTAGGTTTAGAGTCAGCATTAGCAGATATTGTAACTAAAAGAATTTCTAAGGTCGGTTATACACATGTAGTACAAACATGGGTTGGCGATTTTAATCCTAAAATGATTAAAGTTTGTGAAAACTTTTTAGGCAGTGATATTTACCAAAAACTAACAACTTACAGGTATTTATTTAATAGAGAGGCTAAATTTATTGCCTGTCCTATAATAAAATAAAGGTTTTCTGTTTTTGAAAATCAAAATTATTATATATTTGCCTACAATTATTGACCTGGTAGCTCAGTTGGTAGAGCATCTCCCTTTTAAGGAGAGGGTCCTGGGTTCGAGCCCCAGCCAGGTCACTTCAGTAGCCCAAGTGCTGGAATTGGTAGACAGGCATGGTTGAGGGCCATGTGTTCATTTGGGCGTGCGGGTTCGACTCCCGCCTTGGGCACAAATACTCATAAACTTCATGATTACAATTATATCTTCAACAAATAGAAAAAATAGTTTCACTAAAAAGTTAGCAAATACATATAATCTATTATGCAAAGAATTTAATATGCAATCTCAAATTTTTGATCTTCAATATCTACCACAAGACTTTATATTTTCTTGCTCTTACGGCAGATCCACTAAAGAATTTGATGAGCTATTAAATAAATATTTTTTAAAAGCTGAAAAATATATATTTATAATACCTGAATACAACGGAACTATTCCAGGTATACTGAAGGCTTTAATTGATTGCGCAGATTACAAATCTTTCAAATCTAAAAAAGTCAGTATAGTAGGTGTCTCAAGTGGAAGAGCAGGTAACATAAGAGGTGTTGATCATTTAACATCTATTTTTCATCATTTAGGGAGTGAGGTTTTTAATATCAATCCTAAGCTTTCTAATATAAATCTATCATATAAGGAAAATGAATTAATTGATGACAAATATTTAGAGTTAATAAAAAACCACTTGAATCAATTCAATGAATATTAAATTTATATAAAATCTAAAAATCTATAATACAACTTTTGTCAACTGAACCATCATTGTATATTTTAATTGAAAAATTTGAATTATTGACTTCTCTACCTAATAGGTCAACTGATTTTACCAATTTTCTATTATGTGAATTATCTTCAATTAATGAACTTGTATTACAATCAATTAAGCCATCCATATTAAACTTAGAAACAAAGTTCCATACTTCAATATTAGCATTGATATCCTGATTACCCCAAGAAGAAAGAGGAGACGGCCAATCATGTCCCCCATTAATAATTTTTAATTCTTCAACATAAACACATCCATCTCCATTCATCCATGAATAACGTTCAACATAGCTTCCATCTGAAGAATTAATGTCAGCTAACTCTGAAAATATTGGTGTTGAATCTGTATTATTATATGTTGCCCAAAAATTATTGATTTCAGCAATAGAAAAATACCATCCATTAATATCATTATACGGGTGAATGCCATCATCTGTTCCTGCAATACTAAGAACTGCAGTGGGATGTGATAATTCACAACTTCCAAACGCTCCTAAAAATGCTGCTCCTGCTACTGATGTTATTGCTGTGATTTTATGATTTAGTTGACATGCAAGTTCATATGAAAACATACCCCCTAGTGAATAACCACAAGCGTATACTCTACTGGTGTCTACATTATAGTTAATTGAAATATTATCAATTAATTCTTCAATGAAAAATATATCCTTATGGTCAGTAGGTTCTTTATGTAACCAATTTGTAGAGTTACCATCATTAGGATCCTCAAGTGCTTGCGGATATACTAAAATAAAAGCTGCTGTATCAGATATAGACCTAAAGTCTGCTTCATAGTTCATAAAATCTTCAGCATATCCGGATCCACCATGTAAAGCAAATAATATTGGAGCAGCGTTTGTTGATGAATAACTTTGTGGAATATAGATAATATATTCTCTATTGTTTCCGTCATATACAATACTTTCGGTAGTTAATTGTTGTGATAAAAAAATAAGCGGAATCAAAAAAAGTATATAAATTATTTTTTTCATAAGAACTTATTTATTTCAAATTAACTGTTTTTTTAACACTTCCATCTTCATATATATGAATCTGAATTCCATCATTGATTAATGATTTTCTTCCAAGTATATCTATTTGATTTACTATGATTGGTTGGTAATTATTATGATTTGAAATTGATGAATCAAAACAACCAATTAAACCATTTATATCATATTTAGAAACAAAATTCCAAATTTCTTGAGTAGCATTAATATCCATATTACCAAAAGAGCCAGGCCAATCATGATCTCCTCCTATAACCTTAAGCTCTTGAACAGAAGAACAATTATCACCATTTAACCATCTTTTTCTTTCTACAGTACTACCATCAAAAGGATCACTATCCTCTACATTTGTTATAATAGGGTTAATGTCTGTATTGTTATAGTTTGACCAGTAACTTGTAATATAATCAACAGACATATATAGTGGCATATCATAATAAGACAGACCTTCGTAAGTAGAATGAGGATTTTGATCAACTGTGCCAGGTATGAGCATCACCCCAGTTGGATGAATTGGTGAGCATGGTTCCCATCCATAAATATCACTTCTATAGTAGTCTTCCAGCATACTTCCAGACACTGCAGCAAATGCAGCAATTTTACTATTTAAACGACATCCTAGTTCGTAAGAAAGAATGGCTCCCTCTGAATAGCCACATGCATATATACGACTTTGATCGATAGCATACTCAAGGCTCAGGTTGTCAATGATTGCTTCAACAAAAAAAATGTCATCATGGTCTGTTGGTGCTTTGTGAATCCATGAAGTAGTTCCACCTTCAGGATCTATAGCGCCTTGAGGATATACTGCAATAAAATTTGCAGTATCAGCAATTGGTCTCATGTCATTAGTTTGTATAAAATCATCAGCATATCCACTCCCACCATGAAAACTAAATAAAACAGGAAATTCCGTAGTTGCGTTATAACTTGAAGGAATATAAACAATATACTCTCTATCTAGACCATCGAAAAATAAAGTTTCAGTAATAGTTTGTTGTGAGAATAAGAATAAAGGCAGTAAAAAAATAAATAGAGTTTTTTTCATAAAATTAAATTAGTAGAGTTTTTCAACAACAGATATTCCGTTATTTGAAAATAAATTATTTCCAGTCATAAATTTAGCATTTAAAATGTTTTTTATACCATTTTTTATATGAAAAAAAATAATTTCTTCATTAAAATAAAACCCATCTTTTTCATCAGTTGTTGAATCATTTCCCCATACAGATAGAGCTACTCGATTATTATCCCAAATAACATAGCCCCCGCATTTCATTACATTATCATTATTATAAAATACAGCGATTGTATCACCTAGGGAAATAGTATCTTCTGGAACATTTAATATTGCAATTGTCATATTGGACCCAGTATTAATCCAATCTAAATTAATTTTTTCTTGAGATGAACAAAAAAAAGTAAATAAAATAATATATGTATATATAAATTTACTCAATGTAAACAGTATTTATTATACTCCTTTCAGAATTAAAAACATGTAATAAATATGTTCCTTTTGCTATAAAGCTGATATCAATATTATATTGATCATTAAAATTTCCTTGAAGTATTTTTTTTCCATCTATATCCATTAGATGGAAATTATACAATCCTGAATGAGATAATTCTACATATATATTATCTTTTGTTGGATTAGGGAAAATAGTCGCTTTGAATTCATCTTCATAAATTGAAGAAATATTTCCACATTCAATAAATGTAGTTGGATCAAAAGATGAAGATTGCCAAGTTTCATTTTGCCCATTTATCCAAGAAAGTAATTCATTAGGTTCATTTATGTTTAAAAGAATTTCTGTTTCTGTTCCATCACTAAAAGTTATTACACCTCCACCAAAATCATTATAAAAATCAATTGTAATTTCATTAATCTCAAAACAGTTGTTTTCAATATCAAAATCATATTGGAAAATTGAACCATTATCAAATATTTCCATGTAATGTAAACCAGTATTTATACCTTCTCCATTTAAAGATGATAATTCCCATTGGCCTACCATTTGAGTAATATCAACAGTACTACAAAGCATTGCAAAAACATCATCTATTGTAGAAGAAGATGGAAGCCATATCTCAGTATCTTCCTCTGGCGGAGAAATATTTAAATTACCATTATTATCAATGACCATCACTACATCAAACTCATAACCATAGTAAGGGTCAGTTAAAGTCACGACACCTGATTCAGATAAATTATATGGATATATAAGCTCAATTAGACAACCTGATTCCTCATTAATGAAAATCATTAATTCATTTTCATTTATATATAAAAAGTCTTCACCATATGACCAAATACCTAAAATAGAATTTTCTGCAATTGGATTTACAGTTATGGTTCCAACCATACCAGCAGAAGCATGACCATAAATTGAGCAATCATAATTATAAAATCCAGTGGTATTAAAAGTATGGGTATAAATCTCCGCACCTATTTCACTTATTGCATTAGAAGAAAAATCTTCAGGATTATTAAATGGCTGTCCTGAAATAGAACTTGATATACCATTTACATCATGAGTACCTCCATCATTAATCCATACTACATTATCACCCTGATTAATTATTATGTTTGCTGGTTCATAATAATACATACCTGCGTTCACTGTATGTGTAACTTGAGAAAAAGAAAATATTGAGCAAAGAAAAAAGTAATAAAAATAATTCATAATCATATTTAATATGTTATTGTAATTTCACAATAAATAAAACTCGAAAAACCTGTATGTTATAATTTTTATTAAATAGTTTATTAACAATAATATTTAAATCGTAGATTAGTTTTATTATAAATTTATAAAATTGAAAACCCCTGAATTAGAAAAAATAAGTTGTCAAGTTAGACGAGACATCGTAAGAATGGTTCATGCAGTTCAATCTGGACACCCAGGAGGATCATTAGGATGTGTAGAGTTTTTAGTAGCTCTTTTTTTTGAAAAAATGACTCATAAAAATGAGTTTAACATGGATGGGGAAAATGAGGATTTATTTTTTCTATCCAATGGACACATTTCTCCTGTTTTATATAGTGTTCTAGCTAGATCAGGTTATTTTAATATTAATGAATTAAAAACGTTTAGAAATATTGACAGCAGATTACAAGGACACCCTGCTACAAAAGAAAAACTTCCAGGAATTCGTATAGCATCCGGATCACTAGGTCAAGGATTATCTGTAGCTATCGGAGCATGTGAAGCTAAAAAATTAAACAAAGACACAAAATTAGTTTATTGTCTTTGTGGAGACGGTGAACTTCAAGAGGGGCAAATATGGGAAGCATTAATGTATGCAAATGCAAAAAAAATTGATAATCTAATAATGACAGTTGATCTTAATAAGCAACAAATATGCGGAAGCACAGAAGAAATTTTAAGTTTAGGTGATCTAAATAAAAAAATAACTTCTTTTGGTTGGGAAATTGTTGAAATAGAAGATGGAAATGAAATGTATTCTGTTTTAAATGGAATTAATTCAGCTATAGAATTAACTAAACAAAAAAAACCTGTTTGTATTTTACTAAATACTCAAATGGGATTTGGAGTAGACTTTATGATGGGCTCTCATAAATGGCATGGAATTGCACCAAATGATGAACAATTAGAAATAGCACTTGATCAATTAGAAGAAACATTAGGAGATTATTAAAATGAAAAAAATTGAATTAAAAGATACAAGATCAGGTTTTGGAGCAGGTTTATTAGAGCTAGGAAAAGCTAATCCAAATGTTGTTGCTTTATGTGCAGATTTGACAGGCTCACTAAAGATGGATGCATTTGAAAAAGAATTCCCTGAAAGATTTTTTCAAGTTGGCATAGCTGAAGCAAACATGATGAGTATTGCCGCTGGACTTACTATTGGAGGAAAAATTCCCTTTACCGGAACTTTTGCTAACTTTTCAACCGGAAGAGTATTTGATCAAATAAGACAATCAATTGCATACTCAGGAAAAAATGTTAAAATATGTGCATCTCATGCAGGAATTACTCTTGGAGAAGATGGAGCTACTCATCAAATTTTGGAAGATATAGGTCTAATGAAAATGCTTCCTGGCATGACTGTAATTAATACCTGTGATTATAACCAAACCAAACAAGCAACAATAGCAATTGCTGATCACATAGGCCCGGTATATTTAAGATTTGGTAGACCAAAAGTTCCAAATTTTACGCCAAAAAATCAACCATTTATAATTGGAAAGGGAATTAAATTAAAAGATGGTATTGATGTAAGTATTTTTGCTACTGGCCATTTAGTTTGGGAAGCTATAGAAGCTGCAAAAAAACTAAAAGAAAAAAATGTTTCAGCTGAAATAATTAATATTACAACCATAAAACCATTAGATAAAAAAATAATTTTAGACTCTGTAAAGAAAACAAAATGTGCTGTAACTGCAGAAGAACATCAAAAGCTAGGGGGATTAGGGGGAAGTATTGCTCAATTATTAAGTGAAGAAATGCCATGCCCTATGGAAATGATTGCCGTAAATGATAAGTTTGGGGAAAGTGGAAAACCAAACCTATTAATGAAAAAATATAAACTTGATTCCACTAACATCTTAAAAGCTTGTGAAAAAGTTTTACTAAGAAAATAATCATTTAGATCATAAAATGAATGTTAAAAAAACATTTCTAATTAATCAAGCCCAAATATCAAAAAATCCTATAGGCATAGAAGTATCTCATGCAAAAGACATATATATATATGATACAAAAGGACATAAATATATTGATTTAATTGCTGGAGTTTCAGCATGTACTTTAGGCCATTCAAATAAAAAAATAATTAAAGCAATAAACCAACAACTTAATAAGCACACACACGTAATGGTTTACGGAGAATATATACAAAAACCTCAATTGAAACTAGCAGATGCGCTAGCAAAAAACCTACCAGAAAAACTAAATTGTTCTTATTTTGTAAACTCAGGCACTGAAGCAATAGAAGGGGCAATTAAATTAGCTAAAAGAATTACAAAGAAATACAAAATAGTATACTGTAAAGATTCTTACCATGGAAGTACGCATGGATCTCTAAGTTATATGGGCTCAGAAGATTTTAAGACAATGTATAGACCTCTTCTTTCAGGTGGAATACAAATTGAATATAATAACATGAGCGATTTAAATAAAATCACAGAAGATGTTGCCGCAGTTATAATTGAGCCTATTCAAGGGGGAAAAGGTTTTATAGCTGCAGAAAAAAAATGGTTAAAAGAAATTAAAAAAATATGTGCAAAAAATAAAAACATATTAATTTTTGATGAAATACAAACATGTTTTGGTAGAACTGGTAAATTATTTGGTTTTGAAAATTACAACGTAACACCTGATATTCTTTGTCTTGCAAAGGGAATGGGAGGAGGTATGCCAATTGGCTGTTTTATAAGCTC